>JAEYXQ010000131.1 GCA_023431205.1 Pseudomonadota bacterium
CATCCGAACACCGAAAACAGGCCATCGGCCCATGGACCGATGCCTACAATCAGCAAAGACCCCACTCAGGCATCGGAGGGAGAACACCCTTCCAACGACTGACGGACCTTCTTGGAAACGACACCTAGCCTCCCCCGCAGGCGGGGGAGGGACCAGGCCGGTGGGTGCCGAGGTGCCGCGGCAAACTCGACGCGGCTCCTCCCCCGCTTGCGGGGGAGGTGGGTGGGGGCTATGCGGCCTAAACGTCGACCTCGTCGTCGCCCAGCGCCTCGACCTCGCCGGCCGCCCGCGCCAGAATCTCGGCCGCGCGGCGCTGCAGGTCCTCGTCGAAATGCCGCGCCTTGCGCAGCGCCTCCTTCACCGCGCGGCGGGCGTCGTTGAGCTCGGGCACCACGCCCTTGATGTCGCGATCGCCACCGCCCGCTTCAGGGCTCCAGCCGGGCCCCATGCCACGGCGGCCGGCGCGGAAATCCTCGCGCTCGCCGCCCTCGCCGCCGAACGGCCAGTCGGCCTTGGCGAATTCGCGGAAGCGATTCATCTGCTCGCCGGCCTTGGCGAGGAAGTTGAGCGTCGTATCGATCGCCTCGCGGTTGTCGGCGAGGTGCGAGCGGCCGCTGTCGGTGATGGTGTAGAACTTCTTGTTGCCGGTCGCCTCGGAAGTGACGTAGCCGGCCTCCTCGAGATAGGTCAGCGCCGGATAAACGATCCCCGGGCTCGGCGAATAAAACCCCGCCGACCGGTCCTCGATCGCCTTGATCAGGTCATAGCCGTGCCGCGGCTGCTGCTCGATCAGGTAGAGCGCCACCAGCCGCACGTCGCCGGCGGCCAGCATCCGCCCGATGCGGAAATTGCCGCCCCAGCCTTCGCCCTCGAGGCCCGAGGCAAACCGCCCCCAGCCGCGTCGCGCCATCTGCTCCAGCCGGCGCCAGTTCGGCTCTCCATTGCGAAAGTCGGTCATGACCAGGTCTCCTGTGGTGCGCCACTGCGCCATTGGATCAGGAGGTCGGCACGCGAGAGAACAGTTTCAAGATATATCATAAGAAGAATCGCGTGAGAGCCGGGGGCGGCGACCCCATCGAAGGCCGAGGTCGGCACCGCGCACAAAACAAAACCGCCGGACTCGCGTCCGGCGGCTTGAACTCTTTGCAACCTGGCTCGCGCCCTTACGGCCGCACGCCCTCAGCGTCCGTAGCCGGCCGGTCGAACTCGCCATGCGGGCGGAAGCGCCACAGATAGGTCGGCAGGATGGTGCCCATGGCCACCGGCGGAATGCCGAAGCCCGAAAGCGTCCGCTTGTCCTTGGCTGCCGCCTCGGAGACGACATTGTCGACCTGCAGCAGCCGCACCTGGTCGGTGGTGATCGGCGCGCCCGGCATCATCGAGATCAGTCGCGCCAATGGCGTCGGCACCGGCAGCAACGGGCGGTTGCGCCCGCTTTCCTTCAGGATCAGCGACAGGAGCTCGCGATGGGTCACCACCTCGGGTCCACCCAGTTCATATACGCGTCCGACCTTCACCGAGCCTTCCGCCGCCAGCGCGATCGCCTGCGCCACGTCGCCGACATAGACCGGCTGGAAACGGGTCTTGCCCCCGATCAGCGGCATCACCGGCAGGATGCGGGCGAACCCGGCCATCATGTTGAAGAAGCCATCGTCCTGCCCGAAGATCAGTGACGGACGCATGATCACGGCATCCGGGAACGCCTCGCGCACCCGCGCCTCGCCATCGAGCTTGCTCCTGGCATAGCGGCTGACGTCGGCCGCAGCATCGACGCCAAGCGCCGACATGTGCACCAGCGATGCCGCCCCGGCAGCGCGGGCCTCGCGGGCGACGGTGGCCGCACCGTCCACATGCACGGCTGCAAAGCTCTGCGGGCCGCTGTCCTTGCCGATGCCGACCAGGTTGATGACGATGTGGGCGCCCTCGACGGCCCGGCGCACCGACTCGGCATTGCGGATATTGGCCTGGATCGGATGGATCTGGCCGACATTGCCGAACATGCGGGTGTGGATGGCCAGGTTCGGCCGCCGCACGGCAACGCGGATGCGATGACCGCGCCGCGCCAGTTCCTGCACCACTTGCGTGCCGACAAAGCCTCCGCCGCCGAAGATGGTGACAAGCTTTGACTGGTAGCGCTCCATGGACCGGCTCCGCTGCGATCGAGGGGGAATTGCCCCGCTTCTAGCGTAACGGCCTTGCCCCTGTCGAGGGTGCAGGCTGTCCCTCCGGCTTGACTCGCGATCGGTCGGTGTTCATGCTTCGTTCCAAAGGAGAGACGCCATGCCCCAAACCCGTACCTATCACGGCCAGTGTCACTGCGGCGCCGTCCGCTACACCGCCACCACCGACCTCGGCAGCCTGATGGACTGCAACTGCTCGCGCTGCCGGCGGCTCGGCTGGGTGATGCAGTCGGTCCCGGCGGAAAACTTCGAGCTTTTGTCCGGCGCCGACAAGCTGGTCGACTACCGCTTCAACAGCAACGCCATCCAGCACCTGTTCTGCCGCGACTGCGGCATCGAGTCCTTTGCCCGCGGTCAGGATCGCGAAGGCCGGCAACTGGTGATGATCAACGTCAACGCCCTTGATGACGCCCCCGCCATCGACCGGACGACCATCATGCACTGGAACGGCGCCGAGGCCTGAATCACCGCTCTGGGGACAGCGGCGCGAAAGTCCGTTGACATCGTCCTGTCCTGCCCCTAGGAACACGCCCGTCGCCCAGATGGCGGAATTGGTAGACGCGCACGGTTCAGGTCCGTGTGCCGCAAGGCGTGAAGGTTCGAGTCCTTTTCTGGGCACCATTTCCAAGGCGCCGGTCCTGACGCAAGTCACGACCGGCGCCTTTGTTTTTGGCGCCGTTGCAAGCGCCTGCTCCGTCGTGGCTCGCCCCGGCGTGGCCTCTCATCCCTCCCATAGACCTCATCCCTCCCGTAGACCTCACGGTGAGCTTGTCGAACCACGAGGTCGGTAACACAGTGGCCGCGACCTCCTCCTTCGACGGGCTCAGGATGAGGTCTATGCACTTTCAGCGCGCCACTACCCGGCCGCTCCCCGCTAATACCGCCCCTGCTCACTCCCCACGAACGGGTCCACCGGGCTCGTGCCCACAAACGGCGCCCGCCCCAGCAACGCTTCCAGCACCGCCGCCTGCATTTCTTCGCTCGAGCCATAGGCGTTGATGTAGGCCGGTACCCGCGGCGCGTCGTGGAGGTAGTAGGAAAAGCCCAGCGACACCATCACCGTCGGCACCTGGTGCCACAGTCGCGCCATGGCGCCGAACACCGAGCCGGTCAGCCGCCGCCAGTCGAGGAAGATGCGGCCGCGCGTCATAAGTGTTTCTTCCGCCAGCAGGTACAGCACCAGGTCGTAGTCGCGCGGATTGGCCATGGTGCCGGGTTCGTGCACCGTCACCTCGAAGCCTTCCGCCCTCAGGCGCTCGGGCAGGCTCAGCGGAATCGGCTGCGGCACGAAGGGCATGATCGCCCCGGTGGAATAGACCAGCACCCGGCGATGCCGCTCCGGCGACAGTGGAAGGATGTTGCCCACGTCCTTGACCAGCGTCGGCACCCGCGCCGTGACGGCCCGCGCGGTGGCGCGGCTGGCCTCGGTGCCCACCTTGGCTCGCGCTGATTCGAGCGTCGGCACCGGCCGGTCGCGATGGAGGCCCAGCGCCGCCTTGATCGCCAGCACGCGGGTCACCGCCTCGTCGACCCGCTCCTGCGACAGCCGGCCGTCGGCGACTGCCCGCACCAGGTGCATCAGATCGACTTCCGGATCGTTCGAGAACAGGATCACGTCGCAGCCGGCGATCACCAGTTCCGGCACCGTCACCTCGCGCGGACCCCAGTCGCCCAGGCCCGCCATCGCGGTGGCGTCGGAGACGATCAGCCCGTTGAAGCCGAGCCGGTTCCGCAACAGTTCGGTGGTCAGCAGCGGGCTGACCGAAGCCGGCCGGAACGCCTCGGCGCCGGCCTCCGGATCGAGCGAGCGCACGAAAGCAGGGAAGGCGATGTGAGCCGACATGACGCTCATCACCCCCTCGGCGATGGCGCGGCGGTAGAGCCGGCCGAAGCTGTTTTCCCACTGCTCCAGGGTCAGAGGGTTGACGGTGGTGACAAGGTGCTGGTCGCGGTCGTCATAGCCTTCGCCGGGCCAGTGCTTCACCGTCGCGGCCACGCCCCGGCGCTGGAAGGCTTCGATCTGCGCCATGGCATGGCGCTCGATCCGATCGACGTCGCTGCCATAGGAGCGGGTGCCCACAATGGCACTCTGCCAGGCGGCGTTGATGTCGATGACCGGGGTGAAGCTCCAGTTGAGGCCGACGGCGGTGGCTTCCTCGGCCATGATGGTGGCGATCGCGGTGGTTGCCTCGACGTCATCGACCGCGGCCAGGCCCAGCGGGTTCGGCACTTCCGTGCCAAAGGCCAGACTCATGCGGCTGCCTTCGAGGTCGGCGCTGACCAGAAGGGGCAGCGTGGTGGCCGCCGACGCCTGCCGGATCAGCTCCACCTCTTGTTCGAGATCGGTGCCATAGAAGCGGGTGATGCCGCCGGGGCGGAAATTGCGGACCAGTTGCACTGTCGCATCCGGGTCGCCGCGCGAGATCAAGACGAAGAGCTGGGCCAGCTTGTCGCGCGGCGCCAGCGAGTCGCGGGTAGTGTGGACCCACTGCATCGCCGCCTCGTCCAGATTGAACGGCGCGGCGGCGAGATCGATGTGTTGCAAGGCTTTGGCCCTCCCGGTTTTTCTCCGCCATAGCAGAACCGGGGGGCAAAAACAGGGCCCCTCAGGCGGCCACCGTCTCCAGCCATTTGACCAGTTGCGCCCGCGACTGGCCGGCGCCGACCTTGAGGTCCACTGGCTGGCCGTTGCGGAACACGATCAGCGTCGGCATGGAGCGGACATTGTAGGACACGGTGGTTGCCGGGTTGCTGTCGACGTCGAGCTTGACAATCTTGACCGTGTCCTGGAGTTCGGCAGCCAGCGCATCGATGGTCGGCGACATGGCCACGCAGGGCGGGCACCACTCGGCCCAGAAATCCACCAGCACCGGCCGGTCGGATTGAAGCACTTCCGCGGTGAAATCGCTGTCGGTGACATGCTGCGCCATGTGAGTCTCTCCTTTGCAAGAAGATACTACATGGTGACGAACGAGTGCAGCAAGATACCATATGTTGTTCAAAGCCGCCGTGGCGGCGACCTCGTCCTTCGACAAGCTCAGGATGAGGTCTATGAGGCTGCAACAGGGTAGTTAGCGGGGTTCTCCGTGCCTCCGCAGGCCCAGTCCTCCCTAGACCTCATGGTGAGCCTGTCGAACCACCGGGTCGGTGACACCGGCCCTCAAGCGCACATCCGCAGCAACCCCCGCCCACCGGCCCCCTCTCCCCTTGCGGGAGACGGTGGATCGGGCGCAGCCCGAGACGGGTGAGCGGTCCTCCCTCCCAAACAAAAAACACCGCCGGATCGCTCCGGCGGTGCCATGTATCTCGATACCGAGAAGGAACTACGCGGCGTGGCCCTCGAGCCACTTGCTCAGCCCGGCCTTGGGGGTGCCGGCGCCGATCTTCATGTCGGCGGCTTCCCCACCCTTGAACAGGATCATGGTGGGGATGGAGCGTACGCCGTACTGGGCGGTGATCGCGGGGTTCTCGTCAACGTTGAGCTTGACGATCTTCACCTTGCCGGCGAGTTCGGAACTCAGTTCCTCGAGCACGGGGGCGATCGCCCGGCAGGGCCCGCACCATTCCGCCCAGAAATCCACCAGCACGGGTTCCTTGCTGTTGAGTACTTCCTCGCCGAAGGTGGCGTCGGAAACCTGTTTGGTCATGTCGATTATTGCCTTTGATTGAAGCGGCGGGTCTTGTGTCCGTTAAGCTGGTGCGTGTCCAGCCTTGCGGCAAGACAGGTCACCGCATGGTGAAGCCCCGGGTTGCCGCCGCCAGCAGATCCGGCGGCAGATTCATCAATGATTCCAGTTCAGTCCAGAGGATTGCCGCCGCGACCGGCTTGCCGGGGAAGAGCTGACCTGCAACCAACGCATATAATCCCAGCTGGGTCCGATAGTTCCCCGGCACCGCGCCCGCTTCGCCGGGCACCGACGCGTCGGACTTGTAGTCCATCACCATCACCCCCGACTCGTCAACCACGAGGCGGTCGAAGCGCCCCGCCAGCCGGATCGGCTTGCCGTCGCGTTCCGCCTCGAGCAGGAACGGCACCTCGGCGCGGCTTCCCGGCCCGAACAGCCGCCGGTGCGCCGGGTTCTCGAGAATGCGGATGGCCCGCTCGCCGATGACCGCGTGATGCGCGGCGCTCTCCGGCACCAGGCTCATCAGCGCCCGCGGGATCACCTCGCGCCATTCGGCCGGATCGAACCGCCCGAGATGCTGCAGCAGCGCATGGACGGCGATGCCTTCCTTGCGCGCCGTCTCGGCATCGCGCACCCGCTCCGCCGCGGTGTCGAGCGCACCCATCCGCCCACCGGCGCTGCCGCCGCCCGTCGATGGCGTCACCATCGGCGCGCGCACCGGCTCCGCCACTGCCGCAAGGCTCAGCGGCTGCCGTTGCGGCGGGGGCGGCTCGGTGGGCCGGCTCACCGGCTGCGGCGGCGTCCGCTCGGCGGGGTAGATCAGCGCCGTCTCGGCCCCGTCGCCGTCCGTCACCACCTCGCACTCCGGCCGGAGCGCCCGCTCCACCGCATCGTACCAGGTGCCCTCGAGCGAGCCCGTCTGGGTCAGCGCCCCGGTGATGTAGAGCTCGTCCTCGGCGCGGGTCATGCCGACATAGAGCTTGCGCCAGTATTCCTGCAGCAGCGCTGCTTCCACCATGTCGCGAACCGCCTCGCTGTCGGCGACGTGCTGGGCGCGGTTGGCCGCATGGACCAGCAGCGGCCCCGGCTCGGTGGGCAGCACATAGACGGGCCGGCTGGTCTGGCGCCCCTGCGGCTTCGAGGCTGCATCGGCAAGGATCACGATCGGCGCCTCGAGCCCCTTGGCCCCGTGCACCGTCATCACCCGGACGCCGCTGCCCGCCTCGGCCAGTTCGCGCTTGATCGACACCTGCGTCCGCCTCAGCGCCGCCACGAACCCCTGCAGCGACGGCTGCTCGGTCTGCTCATGCGCCAGCGCCAGCTCCAGCAGTTCGGCGAACACGTCGTCCACCTCTTCACCGAGTCGGGCGTGGAAGCGCCTGAGCCCGCCCTCGGCATAGAGTACATGGCTCAGGAACTCGAACGGCCGCTCGAAATCGAGTTCGCCCCGCCACCGCCGCAGCCTTGCGTAGGCGTCGGCGCAAGCCGGCACGGCACAGTCCCTGAGCGCGCGCCACAGCGTGCCCTCGCGCCCCTGCGCCACCTGGTAAAGGTCGTCCTCGCTCACATCGAACAGGGGCGAGCGCAACAGCGCCGCCAGCTGCAGGTCGTCCGCCGGGTTGAGCAGGACGTCGCACAGCGCCATCAGGTCGAGCACGGCGATATGCGTCGTCACCTCCAGCCGGTCCGCCCCCGGCGTCGGCAGCCCCTCGCGCCGGAGCGCCCGGATGATCTCCTGGAACACCGCCCCGCGCGACTGCACCAGCACCATCACGTCGTCCGGTCCGATCGGCCGTCCACGGCCGGCCAGCGGCCGCTTGCTCTTGATCCAGCCCTTGATCTCGCGGGCGATCCGCTCCGCCAGTTGCCGCGGCGCCGTCCGCTCGGCACCCGTTGCCGGCTCAAGCGGCCACTGCCCGGCGCACACCGCCGGCGGCTGCTGCTGCACCGGCGGCCACAGCGTCACGCTGCCCCCCACCTGCTCGCGCGCCGCCTCGTGCTGCACCTGTTCGGGTTCGAGCAGCGCCGGCCATACCTCGGGCAGCGCCGCCACCTTGTCGACGGCCGCAAGAATCTCCTTGAGCGTGCGGAAACTGGTCCGCAGCGGCACGTCGGCAAAGGCAATACCCACCTGCTTCGCCGCCACCCCGAAGCGTTTTCCGGTGTCGCCGAACAGGGCCGGCTCCGCCCCCTGGAACGAGTAGATCGACTGCTTCTGGTCGCCCACCGCAAAGAACGAGCGCAGCCGCGACGCCGCCCCGGCATTGTCGATGAACTCTTCCACCACCGCGCGCACCACCCGCCACTGCTCGGGATTGGTGTCCTGCCCCTCGTCGACCAGGATATGGTCGATCCCGGCATCGAGCTTGTACTGCACCCAGGCGCCCACCGCCCGGTCGGCGAAGAGATCCCCCAGCCGCTCCACCAGGTCGTCGAAATCGAGCAGCGAGCGCGCCCGCTTGTGCCGCTCGTAGCGGCTGACGATGGCCGCCACTACATTGAGCAGCGCTTCGCTGCGCTCGACCAGTTCCGCCCGCGCCAGCGCCTCGACCAGCCCGATGATCCGCTCCTGCTCCGCCTCGAGCCGCGCGAACACCGCCGGGTATTTCCCTCGCAGCGCCGCCGTGCCGAGCGCCCGCGGCTTGCCCTCGCCCGTGAGGAACGCCGCCCGCAGCAGCCGCGGCGTCGGCCGCTCCGGATCGAGCCGTGCGAGGAGGTCGGCAAAGCGCCGCCCCTCGGGCTTGCCGTCGCAGAGCGCCACCACCTCGCGAATATCCGCCGCCGTAAGGAGGCTCGCCTCGGTCATGTCGCGCCGCAGCTGCTCGGCCGAAGCGGTCGCCTCGCCCACGAGCCGCCGCAACCGCCGCTTGCTGCCGGGGACGTCGTCGAGCACCGACTTCAGCCGCCGCATGTCGCTGAGCGCGAGGTCGACAGCCTCCTCGATCTGGAAATTGCTGAGCCGGTCGAACAGGGTCAGCACCGCCTCGGCCTCGCCTTCCCCGCGCAGGCCCTCTGCCAGCACCGCCTCGCGGGCGCTGCGCACCAGCCCGGCGCGCTCCTCCTCCTCGATCACGGCGAAGTCGAACGGCACCCCCGCTTCGAGCGGAAACCGGTGCAGCACCGATTCGCAGAAGGCGTGGATGGTGACGATCTTGAGCCCGCCCGGCGTTTCCAGCGCCTGCGCGAACAGTGTCCGCGCCCGCTCCAGCAGCTTCGGTGCTGCCGGGCCCTCGAGCTTGCGCAACTCCTTCAGCAGCTCGGCGTCGGCCATCACCGCCCATTCGGCCAGCCGCTGCGCCACCCGTCCGCGCATCTCTGCCGCCGCTGCCTTGGTATAGGTGAGGCAGAGAATGCTCTGCGGCTGCGCTCCGCTCAACAGCAGGCGCAACACCCGCTGGGTCAACACGAACGTCTTGCCCGAGCCGGCATTGGCACCCACCCAGATCGACTGGCTGGGATCGGCCGATTGCGCCTGGAAGCGCTGGGTTGAGAGCGGGACCGTGAGTTTACCGCGATCGTTCACCACAGCTCCTCCTCGTCCTCGTCGACCGCGGTCCACTCCTGCATGCGCATCAGGTGGTCATAGGCGCCGGGGAAGCGCTGGTTCTTTACCGGCAGCAATCGCGCCGGCATCGGCGTGTCACGGAACAGGAAATAGTCGACATGCCCCTGCATGCGCTGCGCCGTCTCGGCCGCCGCGCTCATCACGTCGTGGCCCTCGGCAAGGCTGAACGGCTTGGGGGAGAAGGCATCGGGCCCAAGCCCGATCTTCACATAGGTCAGCGCGGAACTCGCTGCCGCCTCCACCCCCTCCATTGCCCCGGCCTCGGCCATGGCCGCTTCCAGCGGCAGTTGCGGCGCTTCGAAGGCCCGCATGGCGCCCGGCGCCGGCACCCCGCCTGTCTTGAAGTCCATCAGTTCCAGCGTCCCGTCGGCCAGTTCGTCCACCCGGTCGGCCCGCCCGGTCAGGGTGAAGCCCGAGGGCAGGGACCATTCGCCCCGGATCTCGGCATGGCGCTGTTTCACCAGCGGCTCGCGCTCGCTTTCGTAGTCGAGGAACTGCCGCGCCGCCGTCTCGAACCGCCGCAGCCAGATGGCCCTGAGCTCGGCGCTCACATGCAGCCGCCCGAACTCCTCCTCGGCGATGTGCATGATCCGCTCCAGCGCGTCGGGCGCGCGCACCTTGTGTCCCTCGATCACGAAGCGCGACAGGACTTCGTGCACGGTGTTGCCGCGCTCGCGGGCCTCGGCCGTTTCGCCCAGCGGGTCGAGCGGCTTCAGCTTCAGCACACTGGCCGCATAAATGTCGTAGGGGGAGCGCATCAGCGTCTCGATCGCCGTCACCGACAGCTTGCGCGGCCGCTCCTCCACCGGCGGGTTCGGTGCCGGCCGGCCCGCCGGCTTCACGTCGGTCACGGCGTCCAGCCGCCTTGCCTGTTCCAGCCACGGTGCCCCCCGGTCGCGCCAGTGCCCGGCCTCGCCCACAAAGGCCTCGAGCCGCTGCAGCAGCCGCGACGGCTGCGCCGGACCCGACCCCACCCGCTCCGCATAGGCGATGATCACCTCGCGGTTGCCGAGCCCCTGGACGAAATCATGCGCAGCCTGCCCCTGCCGCCGCTCCGGCGGTTCGAGCCCGGCGCCGAGCCGCATGCCGCGGCTGAGCCAGGGGCCGGGATCGGCGACTTCGGGCCAGATGTCCTCGTTGAGCCCGGTCAGGATCAGCAGGTCCGGGTTCATCAGCCGGGCCTCGAGCCGCCCCCAGATGGCGATGTCCTGCCGACGGTCCTCGGCGGTGCGGACGTTGAAGCCGCTGGTCAGCTGCGCCAGCACGCCATCGAGGCCGAACGGCACGAAGCGGTGACCTTCGCCGGCGTGGCTGCTCATCTCTGCCGCCCACCGTCCGAGTTCGTCGCGCCCCGGCAGGTCGGCGCCGTCCGCCACGGCCGCCAGCGCCGTGCACAGGCAGTGCGCGAGGTCGCTCGCGGCGATCGAAGATTGTCCCATCAGCGTCGCCAATGGCGAGATCGCCGCCTCGATCCGCCCGAACAGGTCCTCCAGCGGCTCGCGGTGGAAGTCCCGGAGCCTCCTGGCCGGATAGCGCGTGGTGCCGTCGAGATTGTCGGCGAGGAGCTGCCGCAGGCCATCGAGCCCCGGCGCCGCCCGCTGCCCGCGCAGCAGGCCGAGTTCGATGTCGTCCGCCAGCCGCCGCACCGCGGCACGCTCGAGCCCGAAGGTCGCAGCCCGGTTGCGCAACAGCGCCATGATGTCGACCGCGGCGCACCCGCCTGCCGCCACCGCCAGGATCTGCCGCAACAGCCGCCCGGCGGCCGCCTGGAACAGCGGCGTGCCGGCAGAGTCGTCGACATGGATGCTGAAGCGCTTGAGGTCGGCCGCGATCCGCCGCGCCAGGTTTCGGTCCGGCGACACGATGCCCACCGTCCGCTTGTCGGCCAGCGCCGCCCGGGCAGCGAGGGCAATGGCGCGCGCCTCCTCGTCCTCGTTGCGAGCCCTGATCACGGCGATCCCCGCCGTCGCCATGCCGATTTCCATCGGCGTCAGCCGCAGCTTCCGTTCCGGCCAGCGGGCGGTATCCTTGGCAAGGTTCAGCGCCGTGTTGACCAGCCTCGTCCGTGTGTCGTCCCCTCTAGCCAGTTCCGTCACCGACGAGACCGTGGTGCCGAGCCGCCGCAGGAGGCTCGCAAGGCCATATTGCGGGTGCCCGTGCGGCTGGTTGGCGGCATTCAGCAGGTCTTCGTGCTCCGCCGCGCCCATGGTGGTGTCGAGCCCCGGCAGCACCACCGCCCCGCGCGGCAGCCCGGCGATAGCGCCCAGCAGGCGGGCCGTCGAGGGAATGGAGCCGGTCGAACCGGCCGCGATCACTGGCTTGTCGCCGAACAGCCAGGCCGCCGCTCCGGCCTGCCGCTCGAGCCGCTGGTTGCGGAGCCAGGCCGCATCGGCGCGGCCCACTTCCTCGAGGTGCTGCGGCCAGTAGGTGAGGGCGATGTCGAGAAAGGCCAGCGTCTGCTGCCAGTATTCGCCGAGGTCGGCGCTCCGTTCCGCCGCGACGGCGCGGATGTCGGTTGCGGTGCGCTCCTCGGTGATCAGATCGTCGATCAGTTCGCCAAGCGAGTCGGCCATCGCCAGGATCTCGGCCGGCGTCGGCGGGCTCGAAAAGGCCTGTTGGCCGGCGCCGGAGGCGGCCCATCCGGCCACCAGCCGGCTCATCACCAGCCTCCGCTCCAGCGCCGATGCCGGCTGTGGCAGGGCAGGGGCGTCGAAGGGCGGCAGGAACGGCTCCTCGTCCTCCACTTCGCCGCCCAGCGTGCGGAGGTCCGGCAACAGGTGGTGGCCACGGCGTGCGAACTCGTCCGCCAGCGCCAGCCGTGCGCGTCGGGTCGGCAGGATGATGGTGACGTCAGCGAGCCAGAACGGCCCCTCCTGCGGCCAGCCGTGGAGCAGCGTGCTGTCGAGCACGCGTTCCGCCAGCGTCGGAATAAACGGGGCATGCGGCGCAATCGAATAAAGCCTCATGCGAGGCGCCGCTCCGCTTCGGCCAGCGCCTCGGGGTCCCCGACATGGAACCACTCGGCATCCAGCACCACGCCCATCAGCCGCTCGTGTTCAAGCGTCTGCTCGAACAACCGGTTCAGCGAGAAAGGCCCGTCCGGCGTGTCGTCGAACAGCCACCGGCTGATCAGCGCCACGCCGGCATAGATCACCGGTGCGCCGTAATCGAGAGTGATGTGCCCGTCCGGCGCCAGGCAAAAATCGTGGCTGCGGTGAAAGCCGGTGGCATTGCGCGGATGCACGCACAAGAGCACGATATCGGCCTCGCCACGCTCGTGCAGCGCCACCATCCGCCCCAGCGGCTGGTCCGCCCCGCGGGGCCAGAAGGCATCGGTGTTCATCACGAAGAACGGGTCGCTCGCCAGCATCGGCAGCGCCCGCTTCACCCCGCCCCCGGTGCCCAGCAGCACCTCCTCGCGGCTGACCTTGAGAAGCCCGCCGAAATGGGCCAGCACCTGGTCGGCACGGTAATGGGCATTGGCCACGAACCGCCGCGCCCCTTCGGCCCGCGCATTGGCAATGATCCGTTCGATCAGCGGAATGCCCGCCACCGGCACCAGCGGCTTGGGCAGCTCATCCGTAATCGGCCGCATCCGCGTCCCCAGCCCCGCGGCCAGCAACATCACATCGGGGAATCGCGGATCGTCGGTCATGCCCCGATTTGAGTGGTGCCGGGGGAAGATGTCCAGCCCTACCAGTACCTCTCTTAGACCTCATGGTGAGCTTGTCGAACCACGAGAGCCTGCCCCCGCGAAAGCGGGGGTCGCGGCCCCGATAGCGCCGCCCAAAGCCTCCCCTTGCACCGACCCCACGTAGACCTCATCCTGAGCCTGTCGAAGGACGAGGTCGCGGCCACGATGTCCTACACCATCTACATTCTCGAATGCGCCGACGGCTCCTACTACACCGGCATCACCCGCCGCCCGGTAGAAGAGCGCGTGTGGGAGCACAATGCCGGCGTGGTGGAGGGCTACACCCATTCCCGCCGGCCGGTTGTCCTGCGCTGCGTCGAAGAGTTCGAGAGCATCAATCAGGCGATCGACCGCGAGCGGCAGATCAAAGGTTGGTCTCGCCGCAAAAAGCAAGCGCTTATCGGCGGTCGCTATGAAGAGCTGCCGGAGCTATCGCGGCCGCGACCTCGTCCTTCGACAAGCTCAGGATGAGGTCTACGGAAAGTCTGCGTCGACCACAGAGCCTGCCCCCGCGAAGCGGGGTCGCGGCCACCGAATCCCTCACCCAATCTCGAACACGCTCCAGTGCCGGTACGGCCGCTCGGGCGAGCTGATCACGCTGGGGAAATGCGGGTTGTGCACCGCGTCGGCAAAATTCTGGTCCTCGAGGCAGAAGCCGGAATGCTTGCCGTAGCGGCGGCCGCCGATGCCGGGCACCTCGACCTCTGTCCATACCCCGTTATAGACCTGCACCCCCGGCCGGTCGCTCCACAGCTTCAGCGTCAGGTCCTGGTCGGGCGACACCACTGTGGCGATCGGATCGGCGAGGTCGCGGCCGGTGTCGAGCGCCATTCCGATGTCGTAGTCGATCGGGTTGCCCGTTGCATCGCGCATGGTGCGGGGGGTGCGCAGGTCATATTGGGTGCCGCGCGAGGGCAGGATCGAGCCGGTCGGCGCCAGGTCAGGGCCGAGCTCGGTATAGGCGCTCGAGTTCACCTGGACCGTGTGATCGAGCACCGTTTCGGTGCTGCCCAGGTTGAAATACTGGTGCTGCACCAGGCTGATCGGCGTCGGGCAGTCCGGCGAAGCATGCAGGTCCAGCCGCAGCCGGTTGCCGGTCAGCGTGTAGATGGCGCTGAAATTGACATTGCCCGGATAGCCCATCGCCCCGTCCGCCGACACATGCGTAAACAGCACGCTGTTGGCCGCGGTGTTGACGTGCCCGTCCCACACCTGCATGCCGAGCCCCTCGACCCCGCCATGCAGCTGCAGGTCGCCCACATTGGCCTCGAGCTTGTGGGTCTTGCCGCCCAGCTCGAAGCTCGCGCCCTTGATGCGGTTGGCGACGCGCCCGGTCACCGCGCCGAAATGCGGCGAATGCTCGGGATAGGGCGCGAACTCCTCGAACCCCAGCACCACGCTGCGCGTGCCGCCCCCGACCGGCACCCGCCAGTCGCGCACCACCACGCCATAGGAGAGGATGTCGACGGCATGGCCGGTGTCGCTGGTCAGCCGGAACTGGTCGACCCGCTTGCCACGGTGTTCGCCGATCGTGGTGACGGTGATGGCCATCACATTCCTCCCTCTCCAAATCCGGCAGAGGTCTAGCCTGCTTTTCGCCATCCGGGCAATCGGGCTCTTGACCTTTGCCGCCCCGGTGAGAAAGGTCGGGGCAACAGCAAAAGGACGACCCCTGTGAACGAAATCGGCGTCAGGCGCCGCGCAACGGTCCACGACGTGGCCCGCGCCGCCGGTGTGTCCCTTGCCACCGTCGATCGCGTGCTCAACGGCCGTCCCGGCGTCCGTCCCGCCACCGCCGAGAAGGTGGCGGAAGCCATCGAGCGCATCGGCTTCACCCGCGATCTCGGCGCCTCGCTCCTCGCCCGCGCCCGCGACCTCAACCTCGCCTTCCTGATCCCCGACTCCTCCAACGAGTTCATGGAAAGCCTCGCCGAGGCCCTCGGCCGCCGCAGCGACATCGCCCTGGCCGACCGCGTCCATATCGACACCTACCGGCTGCCGCCGCTCGATGCCGCGGCCCTCGCGGCCGCCCTCGACGCGCTTGACCCGCGCCAGTGCGATTGCGCCATCGTCGTTGCCAGCCAGGAGCCGTCGGTGGTCGCCGCCGTCGACGCCGCCACCCGCCGCGGCATTGCGGTCCTGACCCTCGTCTCCGACCTCCCCGGCTCGCAGCGCCGCGCCTTCATCGGCATCGACAACCACGCCGCCGGCCGCACCGCCGCCTCGCTGATGGGGCGCTTCCTGCCCCAGGGCGGCACCGTCGCCGTGGTCGCCGGTTCGCTGCACCTGCGCGACCACGCCGATCGCCTCGCCGGCTTCCGCGCCGTGATCGAAGCCGAGTTCCCCGCGCTGACCCTGGTAGGCCCGCTCGAGGGCCATGACGAACGGAGCGAAACCGAGGCCATTGTCGGCCAGCTCCTCGCCGACCATACCGACCTTGCCGGCATCTACAATCTCGGCGCCGGCAATGCCGGGCTGGTGGCCGCCATCGGTGCCTCCGGCCGCACCCACCAGCTTCGCGTCATCGCCCACGAGCTCACCGCGCCCACCCGCCGCGGACTCAGCACCGGCGCCATCGACGTGGTGCTCGACCAGAACCCGGATGGCGAAATCCGCGAAGCCATAACCGCCGCCCGCAGCATCGCGCTGGGGCAGGGGGGCGCCGTCCAGACCGGCCCCATTGAAATCGGGATTTTCCTGCGCGACAATCTGCGCTAGAAGGCCTGCCAATCAAACACGGCGGCAAACCCGTTCAGGGTGAGGGAGGAAGCGTTCAGATGGTGTTCATGTACCTGAATGAGGTACGTGCCTCATGAGCTATCTCGGCGTTGATATCGGCACGTCCGGGGTCAAGGCGCTCCTGATCGACGAGCGCGGCCGCGCCCTCGGCGAGGCCTCGGCGCCCGCCGTCGAGCCGGTTCGCCCGCAGCCCGGCTGGTCCGAGCAGAACCCGGCCGACTGGTGGACGGCAACCCTTGCCGCCATCGACAAGCTCAAGGACGCGCACCCCGCCGAACTCGCCGCAGTCCGGGGCATCGGCCTCTCCGGCCACATGCACGGAGCCACCCTGCTCGGCAGGAACGACGAGGTCCTGCGCCCCTGCATCCTTTGGAACGACGGCCGCTCCGCCGCCGAATGCCTCGAGATGGAAGCGGCGCTCCCCAGCCTTCGCCAGATCGCCGGCAACATCGCCATGCCGGGCTTCACCGCTCCCAAGATCGCCTGGGTCCGCAAGCACGAGCCCGAGGTTTTCGGCAAGATCGCCAAGGTCCTGCTGCCCAAGGCCTATGTCCGCCTGTTGCTCACTGGCGAGCATGTCGAGGAGATGTCGGACGCTGCCGGCACCCTCTGGCTCGACGTGGCCAGGCGCGACTGGTCCGACGAACTCCTTGGCGTCACCGGCCTCCGGCGCGAGCACATGCCGCGTCTGGTTGAAGGCTCCGCCGTCTCGGCCCAACTCAAGCGCGAATTGGCGCAGCGATGGGGCATGGACGGGGCGGTGATCGTTGCCGGCGGCGCCGGAGACAACGCCGCCGCCGCCTGCGGCATCGGTGCCATCCGGCCCGGTGAAGGCTTCGTTTCCCTTGGCACCTCCGGCGTGCTGTTCGTCTCCAACGAGCGCTTCAGCCCCAACACCGAAGGGGCCGTCCACGCCTTCTGCCACGCCATTCCCGATACCTGGCACCAAATGGGCGTGATCCTCTCCGCCACCGACTCTCTCAACTGGCTGAGCCGCATCACCGGCAAGAAGCAGGCCGAACTCTCCGGCGAGGCCGAGCAGCAGTTCCGTGGTCCGGGCGAGGCGATCTTCCTGCCTTACCTCTCGGGCGAGCGGACCCCGCACAACAATGCCGGCGCCCGCGGTTCCTTTGTCGGCCTGTCGCAGTCGACCGACACCGCCCAAATGGCCCAGGCGGTCATGGAAGGCGTCACCTTCGCCATGCGCGACTGCCAGCGCGTGCTGGCCGATGCCGGCACCACCATCAACCGCCTGCTGGCGGTTGGCGGCGGCTCGAAGTCCAGCCTGTGGCTGAAGATGCTCGCCACCAATCTCGACATGGAGATCGCCCTGCCGGCAGACGGCGATTTCGGCGGCGCGCTGGGCGCTGCACGGCTCGGGCTCTGCGCCGCCGAGGGTGTTGCGCCCGAAGCCGTCATGACCCTGCCGCCGATAAAGACCACCATCGCGCCCGACCGTTCGCTGTCGGCCGCCTATGTCGACCAGTATGCGCGCTATCGCGCTCTCTATCCCGCTATCGAGGAGACCCGTACGTGAGTGACTTTTTCAACGGCCTGAGCAAGGTCAAGTATGAAGGCCCGGACAGCAAGAACCCGCTGGCCTACCGCCACTACAACAAGGACGAAGTCGTCGCCGGCAAGCGCATGGAGGACCATATCCGTCCGGCCATCGCCTACTGGCACACATTTGCCCAGGAAGGCGGCGACCCGTTCGGCGGCCGCACCTTCGACCGTCCGTGGTTCGACAAGGGCCTCGAGGGCGCCAAGCTCAAGACCGAAGTCGCGTTCGAGTTCTTCGACCTGATCGACGTGCCGTTCTTTGCCTTCCACGACGTGGACGTGGCGCCCGAGGGCGAGACGCTGGCCGAGAGCAACAAGAACCTGCGCGTCATCGGCGACCTCATTGCCGCAAACATGCAGCGCACCGGCAAGAAGCTGCTCTGGGGTACGGCAAACCTGTTCTCCAACCGCCGCTACATGGCCGGCGCCGCCACCAACCCCGATCCGGAAGTGTTCGCCTATGCTGCCGGCCAGGTGAAGGCCGTGCTCGAGCTGACCAATGAGCTCGGCGGCGAGAACTACGTCCTCTGGGGCGGCCGCGAAGGTTACGAGACCCTGCTCAACACCAAGATCGGCCAGGAGCAGGACCAGATGGCCCGCTTCCTGACGCTGGTCATCGAGCATGCTGAAAAGATCGGCTTCAAGGGTCAGATCCTGATCGAACCCAAGCCGCAGGAGCCGTCCAAGCACCAGTACGACTACGACGTCGCCACTGTGTATGGGTTCTTGCAGAAGTACGGCCTCGAAAAGAAGGTGAAGTGCAACATCGAGGTCGGACACGCCTTCCTCGCCGGCCACTCGTTCGAACACGAACTCGCCGTCGCCTCCTCGCTGGGCATGCTCGGCTCGGTCGACGCCAACCGCAACGACCTGCAGTCCGGCTGGGACACCGACCACTTCCCCAACAACCCGGGCGAAATGGCGCTGGCCTTCTACTACATCCTCAAGCAAGGCGGCCTCGGCAAGGGCGGCTTCAACTTCGACGCCAAGGTGCGCCGCCAGTCGCTGGACGCGGCCGACCTGCTGCACGGTCACATCCTCGGCCTCGACACCCTGGCCCGCGGTCTCAAGGGCGCTGCCGCGCTGATCGCGGACGGCGAGTTCGACCGCACGCTCGATGACCGGTATGCCGGCTGGAACAGCGGCATCGGTGCCGACATCCTCGGCGGCAAGCTGAGCCTCGTCGACCTCGCAGCCAAGGTGGAAAGCAACGGCATCAACCCGCAGCCCCGCTCCGGCCGCCAGGAATACCTCGAGAACCTTGTCAACCGGTTCGTCTAAGGGGCAGTGGGAGGGACACGATGCCCCTCCCAACACACAGATCGTCACCCTCGGGCTGACCCGAGGGCTCTTCACTCCACGAACGCACCGCAAGTGCAGTCCCCTCGGGTCAAGCCCGAGGGTGACGCGCGGAGGTGATGACTACATCTGCGAAGGTTCGAAATGCCCCAGATTACCAACCCCATTCTGCCCGGCTTCAACCCGGACCCCTCCATCTGCCGCGTTGGCGACGACTACTACATCGCCACCTCCACCTTCGAGTGGTACCCGGGCGTGCAGATCCACCATTCTAGGGACCTCGCCAACTGGGAACTCGTCTCCCGGCCGCTCAACCGCGCGTCGCAGCTCGACATGCGCGGCGATCCGGATTCCTGCGGCGTCTGGGCGCCGGACATCTCCCATGACGGCGAGAAGTTCTGGCTCATCTACACAGACGTGAAGCGCAAGGACGGCTCGTTCAAGGACGCGCACAACTACATCGTCACCGCCGATTCCATCGAAGGACCGTGGTCGGACCCGATCTACGTCAACTCCTCGGGCTTCGACCCCTCGCTGTTCCACGACGACGACGGCCGCAAGTGGTTCGTCAACATGATGTGGGACCATCGCGTGCGGCCGCTACGCTTTGCCGGCATCGCCCTGCAGGAGTTCGACCCGAAGCAGGGCAAGCTCGTCGGCCCGCGCACCAACATCTACCAGGGCACCGATCTCAAGCTGGTGGAGGGCCCGCACCTTTATAAGCGCAACGGTTGGTACTACCTGCTGACCGCCGAAGGCGGCACCGCCTACGACCACGCCTGCACCTTTGCCCGTTCGCGCACCATCGACGGCCAGTACGAGACCCATCCCGACAAGCACGTCCTGACCTCCAAGGACGCGCCCTTCGCCGCCATCCAGCGCGCCGGCCACGGCGACCTCGTCGAGACCCCCGAGGGCAAGACCTACCTGGTCCATCTCGGCGGCCGCCCGACGACCCAGGAACGCCGCTGCGTCCTCGGTCGCGAAACCTCGATCCAGGAAGGCTATTGGGGCGAAGACGACTGGCTCTACGTCAAGAACGGGCCGGTCCCCTCGCTCAAGGTCGAGGTGCCCGGCACCCGCGACGACAGCAAGTACTGGGCCGAGCAGCGCTATACCTTCGAGAACGGCCTGCCCAAGGACTTCCAGTGGCTCCGTACCCCCGAGACCGAGCGCATCTTCACCACCGATGGCGGCAAGCTTCGCCTCTTCGGCCGTGAATCGATCGGATCCTGGTTCGAGCAGGCGCTGGTTGCCCGACGCCAGACGCACTTCAGCTACGACGCCGAGACGGTGATCGACTTCTTCCCGACCGACGAGCGGCAGTTCGCCGGCCTCACTGCGTACTACTCGCGCTACAACTTCTTCTACCTGACCGTCACCGCCCATTCCGACGGCCAGCGCGAACTGCTGATCATGAGCTCCGAGATCAGCTGGCCCGACGGCAACCTCAGCTTCCCGGCCGAACCGGTGACCATCCCCAACGAAGGCAGGGTCAAGCTGGCGCTCCAGATTCGCGGCGCAAAGCTGCAGTTCTTCTACGCCCTCGAGGGCCAGGAGCTGCAGCCGATCGGACCGGTGCTCGATGCCTCGATCCTCTCGGACGAGTGCGGCGGCCACCAGGCCCATGGCAGCTTCACCGGCGCCTTTGTCGGCGTCGCCGCCAGCGACCTCAACGGCACCGCCCTCAACGCCGATTTCGACTACTTCACCTACCGCCCCCAGCGCCACGAGTCGGATCGCTACGAGATCTAGCACCTGGTCAGAGCCGTCTGGCCCCGATCTCGCGCCCCGCACCGGATGTCACCCCCGCAAACGCGGGGGCCTATTCTGAGATATCAAGATGGTTTACCCACTCCCTCGGGGATGACACGCAGGGAGGGGGCGGCGATCACACATATCACGCGGGGGGCGACAAGCTGTCGCCCCCGGACTATATTATGCCTTCGTTGCGGTCGCGGGTTCGCGGAACGCAAGGGGCGGCGCTTCTGATGGCCTCGTGGCCTCCTGAATGGAGGAAGAACCACTATGGCCGATTTTCACGTCATCGCGGGGCATGGCGAACGCCTCGACAAACCCATGGTGAACACCATCGGCATGGCCGATCTGTTCACCTGCCTGAAGCTGGGCGCCCGTGATTTCTGGGAAAAGCCCAGCCACTACGCTCTGGTCGCCATCATCTATGTCATTGCCGGCGTGGTGCTGACCGTATGGATGAACGGTTACCACACCTGGCCGCTGCTGTATCCGCTGGTTGGCGGCTTCGCCCTGCTCGGACCGCTCGCAGCCCTGCCGCTTTATGAGGTCTCCCGCCGCCGCGAGGCCGGTCTCGATACCTCATGGAGTGAGGCCTTCGCGGTGCTGCGCTCCCCCGCCATGCCCGGCATCCTGGCCGTCGGAGGGCTGCTGTTCGTGCTGTTCACCCTGTGGGTGACCAGCGCCCAGGCTCTCTATGAATCTCTGTTCGGCAGTTCCACGCCACGCACCCTGACGGCCCTGGTTTCCCAGGTGACGACCGAGCCCGGTGGCGCCACCCTGATCATTGTCGGCACCATGCTTGGCGCGCTCTTTGCCTTGGCGGCGCTGGGGCTTTCGGTGGTCGCCTTCCCGCTGTTGCTGGATCGGGACGTGGGCGCCTATGTGGCGGTTGAAACCTCCGTGCGTGTGTTCATGCGCAATCCGCTGCCGATCCTGGCCTGGGGCGTGATCATCGGTGTGGGCCTGTTCCTTGCTGCGTTGCCCTTGTTTGTCGGGCTCGCCGTCGTGCTGCCGATCTTTGGTCACGCCACCTGGCACCTCTACCGGCACACGGTCGACACGGCCTCCGAAATCCGGGGCATGCGCCTCTGAGCCTCAGGCCGCCGGCAGGGCGTCGGCGGCCGCGTCCCGGATCCACTCCACCAGTTCCTCCACGCGAGGCTCGTTGGCGCGTTCGTTGAGCACATAAATGCCGATGCGGTTCTGCCGCGTCGGCTCGGTGACCTCGATGCGCCCGAGGCCCCGGGCGCGGAACTCGACCTCCATTACCCCAGTATGGGCGAGCACGGCATCCGTGCGCTCCACATAGTCGAGGCACGCGGCCAGCGAGTTCGAGGCAAAGGCATAATTGCCCTGGTCGAAGGCTGCCGCTCCGGTGCTGCGGCTCCAGGTTTCGAAGAAGCGCTGGTGGCGGATTTCGGGCAGGGCGCTGGTCACGGCCGGGAAGCTCTCGATTTCGGCAAGGCTGCGCGGGCGCTCCAGCAGAGGGTGTCCGGCGCGCGCGAAATAGCCTTGTTCCACCCGAGCCAGCGGCAGGAAGCGTGCGCCCGTTGAGCGATTGAGCCCCTCGATCTCATGGGCGACGAACAGCGCGATGTCGCCCGACAGCAACTGGTCCATGCAGCGCAACTGATTGCCGAGGCTCACATGCACCCGCGCGCTGGGGTGGCGCTTGCCATAGGCCACCACCATGTCGCGGATGAACAGGGTCCACCACGAATAGCCGGTGCCGATCGACAGGCCCTGTTCGATCTTGCCCTTCTGGTGCTCGATGGATTTGACCGTGTTGTCGTAGAGCCGTCGCATCAGCCGCGCATTCTGGTAGAGCGTCTCGCCGTAAGGGGTCAGTTCGACGCCACGCGACGAGCGCACCAGCAGCGGCACCCCCATGGTTTCCTCCAGCTTGCGCATGTTGAAGGTCAGGGTCGGCTGGGTGATGAACAGCGCCTGTGCCGCGCCACTGAGGCTGCCTGCCTCCGCCACCGCCATGAACTGAATCAGCAGCTTGTCCACGTCACCTCCTGCGCCATAGATGGAATCTATAATAGCAGCGAAAATTTGTATTTTTCTTTTTGCCGTCTGTGCGCAAGGATGCTGCCCGAAGGCCGTCGGCGGTAACGAAAAACAACCGGACAACCGGGGATTGTGTGCCTCGACAGCTTCCATACAAGTGTGTTGCGTGGCTGCGAAGCTCTGTGCTAGCTGTAACTGGCTGGTTATATGCAAACCGGGTAGGGGCGCTGCCAGACGAAATAGCGGGGAGATGGACATGCTGCCTTCAGCAGCGTGTCATCGGCCGAAGTAACTGGTTGGTGACTTAGCAGCGAGGAGGCTGCGTCCCGCTTCAGTTCAGCCGTGCGAACGGCAGGTGTTCATGGGAGGAAAACCATTATGACAATCCGTATCGATCGACGCCAATTCCTCTTGGGCAGTTCTGCCCTTGTCGCTGCCGGTGCCGCTGGCATCTCGCCGGCCTGGGCGCAGGCCGACTCGCTTCGCCTGATCTTCTGGGGCGGCCAGCCCCGCGCCGACCGGACCTACAAGGTCACCGACCTCTACAAGGAGGCCACCGGCGTCGACGTCGAGGGCGAATTCCTCGCCTGGAACGACTACTGGCCCAAGCTCGCCACCCAGACCGCCGGCGGCAATGCCCCCGACATCATCCAGATGGACTACCGCTTCATCGTTGAATACGCCAAGCGCAACGCCATCGCGCCGCTCGACGAGTTCGTCGGCAACCAGCTGCAACTGGCCGAGTTCGACGAGGACCAGCTCGAAGGCGGCAAGGTCGACGGCAAGCTCTACGGCATCTCGCTGGGCGCCAACTCGGTCGCCATGCTCGTCAACACCGCGGCCTTCGAAAAGGCCGGTGTCGAGCCGCCGACCAATGCCTGGACCTATGACGACGTCATGCGCATGGGCGAAGCCTTCAATAGCTCCGACGTCGGCATGAAACTGATCGCCGACGGCTCCTATTCCGAGCCGATGCTCAACAACTGGATCCGCCAGAAGGGCAAGGAACTCTATACCGCCGACGGCAAGCTCGGGCTCGACGAGGCCGACATGACCGAGTGGTTCACCCTGTGGAACACCCTGCGCGAAGCCGGCGTCTGCGTGGCTCCGGACGAGCAGGCGCTCGACACCGGTCCGCTGGAATCCACCATGATCGTGTCCGGCAAGGCCGCCATGATCCCGGCGAACTCCAACCAGCTCGTGGCCTTCCAGGCCCTGATGCAGGACCCGGTGGACATGGTTGGCTACCCGCGCATCGCCGAAGGCGTTGGCGGCGGTCACTACCGCAAGCCGTCGATGTTCTTCTCGATCGCCGGTTCGTCCCAGAAGAAGGCCGAGGCCGCCGAGTTCCTGAACTTCTTCATCTCCGATCCTGAGGCCGCCAAGGTCCTCGATGTCGAGCGTGGCATTCCCTGCCTCCCCGCCAGCCGCGAAGTGGTGGCTCCGCTGCTGGACGAGCAGAACCAGATCGCGCTCAACTTCGTGTCCAATCTCGGCGACCTGCTCGGGCCGCTTCCGCCGCCCCCCCCGGCCGCTGCCGGCGAGATCGACCTGTCGCTGCTGCGCACGGTCGGCCAGGAAGTGGGCTTCGGTGCCCGTTCGGCTGAAGATGGCGCAGCCTACTTCGTGGCCGAAGCCAACGCCATCCTCGATCGCGCCAGCTGACGTTTCCTCCCAGCGCTCTCGCCTCCGGGCGGGAGCGCGCCCCCGACCTGCCCTCCGGGACACGCGCCCCTGGCGGTCCCAGCTTCTTGAGGAGGATCGCCGCGAATGGCCATGAGCACCACCACTCTGGAACGTACCGACCCATCATCGGCGGACACGCGCCCGTCCTTCTGGTCGCGCCTGTGGCAGAACGATGCCCCGGGCTACCTCTTTCTCCTGCCCTGGTTCATCGGCTTCTTCGGCCTGACCATCGGCCCGATCATCACCTCGCTCTATCTGAGTTTTACCGATTTCGACCTGCTGACCTCGCCCGAATGGGTCGGCGCGCAGAACTACATCCGCATGTTCACCAACGACCCCAAGTTTTGGGCGTCGATGCGCGTCACCATGTTCTTCGTGATCTTCTCGGTGCCGCTCAAGCTTGCCTTCGCGCTCGGCGTCGCCATGCTGCTCAACCGCGGCATGAGGGGCCTGCCGCTTTACCGCGCCCTGTTCTACCTGCCGAGCCTGCTCGGCGCTTCGGTCGCCATCGCCATCCTGTGGCGGCAGATCTTTGCCCGTGATGGCCTCGTCAACGACTTCCTCGCCCTCTTCGGCATCGAAGGCCCGAGCTGGATCTCC
>JAEYXQ010000138.1 GCA_023431205.1 Pseudomonadota bacterium
GTACCAGACATGGCGACCATAGTCGCAGCGAAGGCGGTGAAGTCGAACTGTTCTGGCAAACACCGATGACCCCAAGCCTGAGCCTTCAATCGCCCCTGTGCATCTATCGACAACAGCAAGCGGAGTCTGCGGCAGGCAGGTGCCTGAGAATAAGCTGAGGCCCCGCGTAGGATCTCGTCGACCTGCCGCAACTCCCTGATCTCCCGCTCAAGCGCACTGAGACGCCCGCGGGCCCTCAGTGCCGACCTCTGCCTTCGTTGCTACTCGTGCAATGTATGGCCGAAAAAGCGACCTTCTGGGAAACCGAAACCACGGATGCCGAGCGTGCGTGACGTATCCCCACCATTCTCCTGAACTACCCGTACCCTGCGCACCTAAGGGGGAAACTCGTTCGTTTCTCGCTCATCGACCCGATCTACGCGGAAGGTGGAGCCTTCGGTAGACCCAGCGCTCTTCATTCATTTGCCAGAGGAGTGCCCCGCAAGGAGCCACCTGCAATGAGGTTGTCTAAGGACCGTCACCCGAACCGATTGATCACGCACCGCCGGCATTGGCCAGCAGGCGCTTCAGAACGATGCCGGTCGACAATTGCCAGGCCGGCAGGCGCAGGCCGTGGCGCGCCGCCAGCTTGTCGGTCGACAGCACTGAATTCGTCGGCCGCTTTGCCGGCGTCCGATACTCAGCGGTGGTGATCGCCGCGACCTCTGCCGATGGGCCGCCCAGCAACGCCGACTGCCGGAAGATCTCGCGCGCGAACTCCGCCCAACTTGCTTCGCCAGAACCAACGAGGTGGAACACGCCGCGCAGTGACGCCTCATCCGGCCGCTCGACCAGGTTTTTGGCTACGGTCAGCACCGCATCGGCAATATCGAGGGCCGAAGTGGGCGTACCGCGCTGATCGCCCACCACGCTTAGATGCGAACGCCCGCCCGCCAGCCGCAGCACGGTCTTGAGAAAGTTGCTCCCGAACGGCGAATACACCCAAGCGGTTCGCAGGATGGCGTGGTTCGGCGTTGCCGCCGCCACCACCCACTCGCCGGCGAGTTTGCTGGCGCCATAGACGTCGATCGGCGCGGTCGGATCGGTCTCGAGATAGGGCCCGCTCTTGCTGCCATCGAAGACGTAGTCCGTCGACAGGTGCACCACGGGCACGCCGAGGCCGGCCGCGGCGGCAGCCACCGCCCCTGCCCCGCTCTCATTGATGGCGAACGCCAGTTCCGGCTCGCTCTCAGCCTTGTCAACGGCGGTATAGGCGGCTGCGGAAACAACGACGTCCGCCCCACTGGACCGGAGCGCCCGGGCCACTGTCTGCGGCTGGCTCAGCTCCAGTTCCGGGCGGCCAAGCGCTAACACCTCGATGCCGCTAACCGCACCGCGCTCGAGCAGTGCCGTCACCACCTGCCCCGATTTTCCGGTGACCGCGACCCGCCTCATCGTCCCGCAGTTCCGATGGCCGGCAGCACCCCGAGGCGCTGGCGGTTGTACCGCTCCTGCAGCGGCTCCCACCACCAGCGATTGTCGAGATACCAGCGCACCGTCTTCTCTATGCCGGTCTCGAAAGTCTCCTGCGCCCGCCAGCCGAGTTCTGTCTCGAGCTTGCTCGCGTCCATGGCGTAGCGAGCATCGTGGCCGGGCCGGTCGGTGACGAAGGTGATGAGGTCCTCGTGCCGGTAAGTCTTGGGCGTCAGCCGGTCGAGGATGTCGCAGACCTGGCGGACCACGTCGATGTTGCGTCGCTCGTTGCGGCCGCCGACATTGTAGGTCTCCCCGATCCGGCCGCGCTCGACTATCAGGTCCAGCGCCCGGGCATGATCTTCCACGAACAGCCAGTCGCGGATGTTCTCACCCTTGCCATAGATCGGCAGCGGCCTGCCCTCGAGCGCATTGAGGATGGTCAGCGGGATCAGCTTTTCCGGGAAATGGTAGGGGCCATAATTGTTTGAGCAGTTGGACACCACCACCGGCAGCCCATAGGTGCGCGCCCAGGCCTTGGCCAGGTGGTCGGATGCCGCCTTGCTGGCCGAATAGGGCGAGCTCGGATCGTATGGGGTTGTCTCGCTGAACAGCCCCTCCTGGCCAAGCGAACCGTAGACCTCGTCGGTGGACACGTGCAGAAAGCGAAAGCCGTCGCGCTCATCCGCCTGCACGGTGTCAAGATAGCCTCGTGCCACGTCGAGCAGCGTGAAGGTACCGACTACGTTGGTCTGGACGAAATCGCCGGCATCGGTGATCGAGCGATCCACATGGCTTTCGGCAGCAAGATGCATCACTCGCATCGGCCGGAAGCTGCGGAACGCCTCGGTCATCGCTGCATGATCGCATATATCAGCCTTAAAGAAGCTGTGCCCGGGGTGGTTGTCGAGGCTCTTGAGAGAGGTCAGGTTGCCTGCATAGGTGAGCTTGTCCACGCTGAGCACGGCGTAACCCTTGTCGAGTACCAAGTGCCGGACGACCTGTGAGCCAATAAAGCCTGCGGCACCGGTAACCAAAACGCGCATTTGGGTTCATCTCCCGTAGGTGAAATGCACCGGCAGGTCGCGCAGCCCGGGTTGGACACGATCCTTGGCGGATAGCTGTTCGACATTGACCACGTCTGGCCAGGCAATGCCGATGTCGGCATCGTTCCAGGCCACGCCCCGTTCGTTGCCCACGCTGTAGTAGTTGGTGACCTTGTACGCCACCACTGTGTCAGGCTCCAACGTGTAATAGCCGTGCAGAAACCCTTCCGGCACCCAGACCTGATTGTTGGCCTCCAGCGTCAGCGTCACCCCAGTCCACTTACCGAAACTGGGGGAGCCATGGCGGATATCTACCACCACATCGAAGATCGCTCCCGCCACGCAGCGCACCAGCTTACCCTGGGCAAATGGCGGCGTCTGGTAATGCAGCCCGCGCAGCGTACCCGGCAAACGGGTCAGCGTCTGGTTCTCCTGCACGAACGTAACCGCCGCGACGTTTTCGCGAAACCAGTGGTCCCGAAACGTCTCCGAAAAGCTGCCCCGGTGATCGGCGAACGCGGGAGTGGTGATCTCGAATACACCGGGTAAATGGAGTTCAACTGCTTGCACACTGCACCTTCTGTAGGGACGGCTACTAGTACGCTTTGCCGAACCGGAGGCTCAAGGCTTCGCCAGGCAGAAGATGATGCTGAACATCCACACGTCCAGGTAGTGCGGGTTGCGTGGGCGGCTCCAAACACACTCTGTGGTACTGCAGCGAAGGCACGCGTCGGCGCGCGCCAGGCGGAGATCCAGATAGGGGCTATGGCCTTCCACCCGCCAGCTAACTGAATCGGATCCACAAGCGGAGGTCATAGCGAGGGTAGTGCATCAGATTAGACATCCATCCTTTAGTGATGCCCAATTAGGACGCCGTAGTCAGCCACCACGCTCCTTCCGCGAATCTTCTGGAACAATTCGGATCTTCGACATCGGTGGCAGCAGGGACGAAGGGCAGCTGTGAGACTATTCTGGACAACCCCCTTGCGTCGTGCTTGATTAAGTTGCCCATTGGGCACGGGCGTGGTGGCGGCTTGTACTTGGACACCCTGTAGGTCGCAAACGCAGACTTCAGGTGCTTTCCGCTCCACGCTCGGCACCAGCCTCCTGCGTCCTGGTGCCCAGAACCGTTACTCAGCCGAATTCCCCCATAAGCACACGCCCGAGGAATCTGCTGCGAATGTGCGGCGTAACCTGTCCGGGCACTGTGTTAGTGTCGGTAGGGGCTAGCAGGCGATCCCAGGCTTCTCCATCTTGAGCGCAAAGCCAACAGTGAGCCAATCACCATCACTGTGCGCGTAAACAATCTTGCATTGGACACGAGCGATGAGCATCTCGCGCAGGCCATCCGGAGTGTTGTGCGTCTGCCCTTGAGGCCGGGTCTAAGCCCGAACTCAAGGGCCGTCATATCCACGCTGTTGCAGAAGGACGTTAGGTGCGCCAAGCTCCGGCTCTCAAGGAAGGCGCGGCTGCTGCTCAAGGGACTTCGTCGCAGGGCCGTGGGACGTGCTTGAATCAGCACCAGATAGCTGGTTCTTTCCGGCACCATGGGCCTCTCGGTGCCGATTTTTTGAGCTTACGCCGTTCACTGGCCGCATGGTCGCGCTCCTTTTTCGTCTCTTTAGCCCTGGCACCCTCTGGGTAGAAGTACCGGGAGAGTAAACTTCGGCGGACACACCATCCAATTCTGGCTTTTGGGGCGCTGTGCGAGACCACGATGTCGACAGTACAGCTGCGTTGCAGTTTGTCTGATAGATCCGAGATTGGATCCTCACACGTGGCGACCGTGATGTACCTTCTTGGCGTGGATGACCCAGCCTAAACGCGACGAATGACCGGAGCACTCGCCTCGTCCATCTGGCGCCACCACGGGCCTTCCGTCCTCCACCAGCCGAACCCGCCCTCGGCACCAGCCCACCCCCTGCCCTTGCGCTCGTGCCTTCCTATGCTACACACGGCTCCCCAAGTGTCCACGTTTTCCGCGGTTTTCATGCCTCAGGTCGTCACCCGTTTCGCCCCCTCGCCCACCGGCTATCTGCACATTGGTGGCGCCCGCACGGCTCTGTTCAACTGGGCCTTCGCTAAGAACCAGGGCGGCAAGATGCTGCTGCGCATCGAAGACACCGATCGCGAGCGTTCGACCGAAGCGGCGGTGACGGCGCTGATCGACGGCCTGACCTGGCTGGGGCTGGACTGGGACGGAGAGCCGATCTCGCAGTTCGCCCGTGCCGCGCGCCATGCCGAGGTGGCACATGAACTGGTGAAAAGCGGCAATGCATACTACTGCTACTGCTCACCCGAAGAACTGGAGCAGATGCGGGAGGAAGCTCGCGCTGCGGGCAAGCCGCCCCGCTACAATGGCTACTGGCGGGACCGCGACCCGTCGGAGGCGCCTGAGGGCATCAAGCCGGTGGTTCGTATCAAGGCCCCCCTGAGCGGGGAGATCGTGGTGAAGGATCACGTTCAGGGCGACGTGGTGTTCAAGACCGAGAACCTCGACGACTTCATCATCCTGCGCTCGGACGGCACGCCGACCTACATGCACGCGGTGGTGGTGGACGACCACGACATGGGCGTCACCCACATCATTCGCGGCGACGATCACCTGACGAACGCCGCCCGCCAGATCGTCATCTACAATGCGATGGGCTGGGCCGTGCCGGAGATGTCGCATATCCCGCTGATCCACGGTCCGGACGGAGCCAAGCTCTCCAAGCGTCACGGTGCGCTTGGCGTCGGGGCCTACCGGCAGATGGGGTATCTGCCGCCGGCGCTCCGCAACTACCTGGCACGGCTCGGCTGGAGCCACGGCGACGACGAGATCTTCTCGACCGAGCAGATGGTCGAGTGGTTCAGCCTGGAGGCGCTCAACAAGGGGGCCGCGCGGTTCGATTTCGTCAAACTGGAGAACATCAACGGCCACTACATCCGCGAGGCCGATCCGAAGTACCTTTACCGGGTGATGATCGACACCGCGCGCGAGATCGGCCGCGAAGACGATGCCAAGGGGCTCGAGGCCAATCACAATACGGTCCTCGCCGCCCTGCCCGAATTGCAGCCGCGCGCCAAGACGGTGCTGGAGCTGATCGACCTCGCTCAGTTCATCTACGCGGTCCGGCCCATCACCATCGACACTGCCGCCCAGGCGCTGCTGAACCAGGATGCCCGCCAACTACTCGCCAGCGTTGCCGATACGCTAAGGGGTCTTGCCGATTGGACAGTACCGGAGATCGATGCTGCCATGCGGCAATTGGCGGAAATCAAGAGTCTCAAGCTCGGCAAGGTGGCCCAGCCGCTGCGTGCCGCACTGACGGGACGCACTGTTTCCCCGGGCATTTTCGAGGTCATGGTCCTGATCGGGCGCGAGGAGAGCATGGCGCGCCTCGAGGACCAGATCAGCCGAAGCTGATACTATCGGAGGGTAAGCGGTTCTTACCTATGCGTTTGCGTGGTGACGGCAAAAGCTGATACCTCTCCGCCAGCAGAAATGCGCCGGTTGGGCCCTGCCCTCGGCGCCGTCTCCTGCGAAGACGCGGGGCCATCGAGGAGAGCCACATTGACTGAAAAAGTCGCCAAACTCATCATCGGGGACGAGACCCACGAGTTCCCGGTGCTGTCCGGGACCGTTGGTCCGGACGTGCTGGACATCCGCTCGCTCTACGCGAAGACCGGCATGTTCACTTACGATCCCGGCTTCACCTCGACCGCAGCTTGCGACAGCGCCATTACCTATATCGATGGTGACAAGGGCGAACTGCTGTATCGCGGCTACCCCATCGAGCAACTGGCCGAAAAGTCCAACTACCTCGAGGTCTGCTACCTGCTCCTCTACGGCGAACTGCCGACCAGGACCCAATTCACCGAGTTCGAACAGCTGGTGACGCGGCATACGATGGTGCATGAGCAGATGCACTATTTCTACCGCGGCTTCCGCCGCGATGCGCACCCGATGGCGATCATGACCGGCGTGGTCGGTGCATTGTCGGCCTTCTATCACGACTCCACCGACATCAACGACCCGCAGCAGCGCGAGATCGCATCGATCCGCATGATCGCCAAAATGCCGACGATCGCTGCGATGGCCTACAAGTATTCGGTGGGACAGCCCTTCGTCTATCCGAAGAACGACCTCGACTACGCGTCGAACTTCCTGCACATGTGCTTCTCGGTCCCGGCCGAAGACTACAAGATCGATCCGCGCATTGCCCGCGCCATGGACCTGATCTTCACGCTGCATGCCGACCACGAGCAGAATGCGTCGACCTCGACGGTGCGCCTGTCCGGCTCGTCGGACGCCAACCCGTTCGCCTGTGTCGCCGCCGGCGTCGCCTGTCTCTGGGGTCCGGCGCATGGTGGCGCCAACGAGGCCGCGCTCAACATGCTGCGCGAGATCGGCACGGTTGACCGCATTCCCGAGTATATTGCCCGGGCCAAGGACAAGAACGATCCGTTCCGGCTCATGGGCTTCGGCCACCGCGTCTACAAGAACTTCGACCCGCGCGCCAAGGTCATGCAGCAGACGGCCAAGGAAGTTCTGTCGATCCTGGGTGTCGAAAACAATCCGACGCTGCAGGTGGCTCAGGAACTCGAACGTATTGCGCTGGAAGATCAGTACTTCATTGATCGCAAGCTCTACCCGAATGTCGACTTCTATTCGGGCGTCATCCTCGATGCGATCGGCTTCCCGACCTCTATGTTTACTGTGCTCTTTGCCGTTGCTCGCACCGTGGGCTGGATCTCGCAGTGGAAAGAGATGATCGGCGACCCGCAGAAGAAGATCGGCCGGCCGCGGCAGCTCTACAACGGCTCCCCCAATCGGGACTACGCGCCGCTGGAAGGCCGCTAAGACACTGAAAAGCCCCGCTTCGGCGGGGCTTTTGTTTAGCGGCGGTGAGCGAGGATGCGCTCTGCACCGTCGACGCGCGGCTCCCCGGAGGCCCCGTCCTCCATCAACCCACGGATACGGCGGAAGCCATCCAGCTGCGCCGAAAGTGCAGCGGAATCGTCCAGAAGGGCTTGGGTTTCGTTACCCAGAGCGGCTGCATCGGGGACCATTTGCAGCACTTCCGGTACCAGAGGGGCATCCAGGATCGCGTTCGGCAGCGAGGCGTATTTCACCTGGTATTTGAACCAGCGCTTTGCCTGCCCCTTGTCGGCGACATAGGTGGTGACCATCGGCACTCCGGCAAGGGCAAGTTCCAGCGTGACGGTGCCGGTGACTGCCACCGCAGCCATGGCCTCGGCGAAGGCGATGGCCTTGTCGCGCTCGCCGGTGACGATCTCGACCGGTACCCGCCATTCGCCAACCTCGTCGCGCAAGCGAGCTGCCAGCCGTTGCGGCGTGGGCAGGCGAAAGCCGCTGATCCGCGGGTGCGCTGCCATCGACTCGGCAACCGAGCGCATCAACGGCAGGTGACGGCGGAGTTCCCCTTCGCGGCTGCCGGGAAGAAGCAGGAGCGGACCACTGTCGGGCAGCGCTTCGCGCAGGGGCAGCCGTTCGAGAGCCGGGTGGCCGATATAGTGGGTTTCTGGACCACCGAGCTCGCGCATGACGGCAGGTTCAAAGGGCAGCACCGAGAGCACTTCGCGGAAGTGCGGCTTCAGCGCCGCGGCACGCTCCGGCTTCCAGGCCCAAACGGCCGGGGCGACGCAGAGCATGATCGGGATGTCGGGATTGCCGGCATGGACCTGCTTCGCTACCAGGGCTGAGAAGACCTGGGCGTCGACCAGGACCACGACATCCGGGCGCTGGCGGAGAATGGCCTGCGCGACCTGGCGGGTGCGCCAGAGCAGCCTTGGCAAACGGGGCAGCACGTCGGCCCAGCCCATCACCGAAAGCTCGCTCATGTCGAACTGGCTTGTCAGCCCCTGCCCCGCCAGAGCCTCCCCGCCGACGCCGGAGATTGCGACTTCCGTGCGCTGGCGCAGCCGTTGCACCAGGTCCGCCGCGATACGGTCGCCCGAGGGCTCGCCAGCAAGGACGTAGAGACGCAGCGGATCAGTCATGGCGCATCCCTATGACACTGATGCCCAGCCGATCTGCCGCCGCAGCCACCTTGTCGCGCTCGATCACCAGGGTGGAACCGGCTTCCACAGCAATGGTACCGATGCGGGCCCGGGCGGCGTTTTCGACGGTGCGCGGCCCGATGGCCGGCAGGTCGAGGAACATCGGCTGCTGCGGCTTGCGGCACTTGGCCAGCACCAGCGGCGAGTTGCCGTCGGCAACCAGCCGACGGAAGCGGAGCCAGCGTACCCTGCGGATCAGCGAGTCGGTCCCGGCGATGTCCTCCACGGCGACAGTGCGGCGGCCCGCCACCACCACGGCCTGGCCGAGGTCCAGCGCGCCCGCTTCACGCGCCAGGCGCAAGGCATAACGGGCAGAGTCGAGCTGGATCGGACTAAGCTCGGGGCCAGCAAGGCGCCCCTCCGGGGCCAGCAACTCAGGTGCGATCTCGTGAACACCCATCGGGGCGGCGCCCGTCATGCTCTCGAGCCGCGCCACGAGATCGGACAGGCTGGTGTCGCCGATGGAGGTGGCAACGGAGGCGCCGCTAAAGAAACCGGCCAGCTGCTCCCGCGCAATATCCGACAGGCTGACGCCACCGGCCATGACGAAATGGGTGGCACCGAAGCTGCGGATCACGTCCACGGCTTCGTCCGGCCGCGAGAGGCTGAAGGGAACCGGGTCGTACTCGGCCAGATCGCGCCTCGAGTTGAGGCTCAGGACCTTGATCGGGCCACGAGCGGCAGCGGCCCGCACCAGGGGTGGAACCAACCCACCCGCGCCCACGATGAGCGCCAGCCGCTCTGTCACCTACTCGTCTTCCTGCGTGCTCCGGGGGAGCGTGAGAGGGCGATCGCTGGAGGTCGAAATGAAGTTCACCACGTCCTGCACCAGAGGCTCGTCGGCAAACATCTGCGCCGCATCCTCGACGCGCTCGCGCAGGGTGCCTTCCGTGGCGAAGACCATCCGGTAGGCTGCACGCAGCGTGTGGATGGAATCGCGATCAAAGCCGCGGCGCTTCAACCCGACGAGGTTGAGGCCACCGAGACGAGCGCGGTTGCCCACCGCGACGCCATACGGGATGACGTCACCGTCGATCATGCTCTGGGCGCCGATGAAGGCGTGCTTGCCGATGCGGACAAACTGGTGAACGGCGCAGATACCGCCGAAAGCGACGTAGTCGCCGATGATCGAATGGCCGGCGAGGCCGACATAGTTGGCCAGCACCACATTGTTGCCGACCTGGCAGTCATGCGCCACGTGGGCGCAGGCCATGATCAGGCAGTCATTGCCGATGCGAGTGACCATGCCGCCACCTTCGGTGCCCGGGTTGATGGTCACCGACTCGCGGATGGTGCAGCGCTCGCCGATGAACAGCTGCGATGGCTCGCCGCGGTATTTCAGGTCCTGAGGCGGATGACCTATGGAACTAAAGGGGAAAATGCGGGTGCCGGCGCCGATCGCGGTGATGCCGGCAACGGCAACGTGCGAGACCAGTTGCACGCCGTCGTGCAGCGTCACGTCGTCGCCGACGACGCAAAAGGGCCCTATGCTGACGTCGTTGCCGATGCGAGCCTTGGGGCTGACGATGGCGGTCGGATGAATGACCGCTGCGCTCACGAGTCGGCCCCGACGATCATCGCGGTGATCTCCGCCTCGGCGATGACCGTGCCATCGACAATGGCCTTGGCCTCGTATCTGCCGACATTGCGGCGACGGTGGATCTTGGCGATGTGGAACTCGATGGTGTCGCCAGGGCCGGCCGGCTTACGGAACTTGGCCTTGTCGACACCGAGCATCAGCACGATGTTCTTCCGGCCGCCGTTGGAGTCGTGCTTGATGACAATGGCGCCCGCAGTCTGCGCCATTCCCTCGATGATGAGCACACCCGGAAAGATCGGGTTACCGGGGAAGTGTCCCTGAAAGATGGGCTCGTTGTAGGTGACGTTCTTGATGCCGACGGCAGTCTCGTCGCGGTCGATGCGCACGATCTTGTCGATCATCAGGAACGGATAGCGGTGCGGGAGAGCCTCGAGTATCTCCGCCAGCGGCATGGCCGACAATTCAGTGGTGGCTTGAGGGTCGTCGGTCATTACCGCTTCTCTCCCTTCGTCAGTTTTCTCAATACGGCCAGTTCGCGCCAGAAGTCTCTTATATCCTGCGCCGGAGCCCCGGCAAGCTTGGAGCCCGCCGGCCAATCCTTGGTGACCGCAGCGCGGCCGTAAACCACCGAACCATCACCGATGCTGAGGTGGCCGGAGGTGCCCACGCCCCCTCCCAGCAACACGCCCTCGCCCACGATGGTGGAACCGGATAGGCCGGTCATCGCGGCCACAAGGCAGTTGCGGCCGATGCGGCAGTTGTGGCCGATCTGGCAGAGATTATCGATCTTGGTGCCCTCGCCGATGCAGGTGTCGCCGAGGGCGCCACGATCAACGGTGGTGTTTGCCCCGATCTCCACCCGATCCTGGATCAGGACGCGACCGAGCTGCGGGACCTTGCGATTGGACTGGCCGTGGTCCAGCCAGCCGAAGCCTTCGCTGCCGATGCGAACGCCGGAGTGAATGGTGACCCCGTTGCCGAGGTGGGCGCACTCAATGGTGCAGTTGGCGGCAATGATGCAGTTGCGGCCGATGGTAACACCCGGGCCGATCACGGTGTTGGCCCCAATGACGGTGCCGCGGCCGATTTCGACGCCAGCACCAACCACGACATTGCTGCCAAGGGAAACGTCGCGCTCGAGCACCGGCGGGCCAAGATCGGCACGCGCCGCGCCGATGATGCTGCGGGTGTTGTCGGGGTAGAGCTGGTCCAGCAGGTCGGCGAACAGCACATGCGGCTTGTCGCTGCTGACCGCAACCGTGCCGGCGGGAACAAGATCGCGCAGCGCCGGCAGCACGATGACGACCCCAGCCGAGGTCGAGCGCAGTTCTTCGACGTAATCCTGGTGTGCGGCCAGGGCCAACTCGGTGGCCCCGGCGAGGTCGAGTTCTCCAGCGCCTTCGATGACGAAAGCCGGCTGAGCCACGACTTGAAGGAGATCGTCGCGTCCGACTGCCGTCAACAGGTCACCAAGGCCCGTCGGTCCGGCGAAGGAGTGGAAGCGAGTGTCGACCATGACGCCTCTCAAACAAATCGGGCCGCGGCGCTACCGCCCCGCGGCCCGACAGAATGTTTCACGCAGTCCGGACTAGAACAAGGTCTGCAGGGACAGCTGGAAAACCTGCGTCTGGTCGGCAGTCGACTTGTTCAGCACGTGGGCAAAATCCCCACGCAGCGGCCCGAACGGCGAGTCCCAGATCAGCGAGGCACCAACCGAAGTCCGCCACGGCACGTCGTTCGACCCGACATCAACGGCGTTGCCCGGACCAAGGCGCGGGACGTTCACGCCATCCACCCAGCCGGCATCGGCCCAGATCGCGGCACTGAGACCGTAGTTCTCGGGAATACCCGGGAGACCGAACTCGATCTCGGCAGACAGGCCGGCATATGCGGTGGCGCCGAGGTATTCGCCGGTGGTCAGGCGAGGTCCGAAGCGCTGGAAGCCGCGGACAAGCTGGGCACCCGGGGTGAACGCTTCCACACTGTGGACGCCAGAGCCATCGAGCGAGTTGATGACGCCGGCCTGACCACGCACGCTGGCGACAATGCCGCTATCCTCGAGCAGAGGCATGAAGTAGCGAGCACGAGCCTCGGACCGCAGCAGGTTGTGGTCCCAACCGATATACTGCTGGCTGAACGTGGCGTAGAGCCCTTCCGTCGGCGACTTCACATCGTCGAGGCCGTTCCAGGTGAGGGTGTAGCCGGCGAAGGCCTTGTTGAACTCCTGACCATTCACAACCAGGGTCGAGAACGGTGCATTGACGTCCCGGACGACCTTGCGCTCAAGACCGGCGAACAACGTGGCCGACAGGCTTTCGGTGATCGGGATACCGGTGCGGAGCTGACCGCCCGTGGCGTCGTAGCCATAGAAGTTGGCCGAGGTCTCGTCGTTGATGCGGTGATACACATCGACGCCAGCCGACACCTTCATGCCCATGAAGCGGGGCTCGGTGAAGGAGAAGTCGAAGGTACGGCCGGACTGCGAGGCACCGATGGCAGCGCGCAGGAACTGGCCACGACCAAGGAAGTTGCGCTCGGTGAGCGACACTTCACCCAGGATGCCGTCGGTGGTGGAGTAGCCAGCGGTGGCCCCATACTCACCCGTCGACTTTTCGGTGACGTTGATGTTGATCACGACCTTGTCCGGCGACGAGCCTGGCGCGGTGGTGACATCGACACCCGAGAAGAAGTCGAGAGCCTGGATGGCGTTGCGACCACGAACGACCAGCGAACGGTTGAAGGGGTCGCCTTCACCAAACTCCAGCTCGCGCCGGATCACGAAGTCGCGGGTCTTGACGTTGCCGGTGATGTTGATGCGCTCGACATAGATGCGCGCACCTTCGTCCACCAGGTAGGTGACGTTGAAGACACCCGTCGCCACGTCGCGATCGAGACGCGCACGGACGTCGGCGAAGGAGTAGCCCTGCGAGGTGGCTTCATAGGCCATGTCCTCGATGGTCGACTGCAGGTCGCTCACCGAGTAGCGGCTGCCCTGCCCCGTCTGGACGGTGCCACGCAGCACGTCGGTGTTGAGGCCCGGAATGCTGGTCTCGATGGCAACGTTGCCGAAGTCGTAGAACTGACCTTCGTTGATGGTGAAGTTGACGTAGTACGAATTGCTGGCAGCGTCGTACTCGGCAACCGAGGTCACCTGCGCGTCCGGATAGCCACGGTCCGCATAGTAGAGGCGGACGCGCTCGCGATCGACGGCAAGCTTGCGCTCGTCATAGTTGTCGTCGCGGAACAGCCAGCTGAGCACTCCGGTTTCCTTGGTCAGCAGCACACCCTTGAGGTTGCCGGTGCCAAGATTGTTGTTGCCGGTAAAATTGATGGCCTTCACCGCAGCGCGGTTGCCCTCGTTGACCTCGAACACCACGCGGACGCGACCGTCTGCGGTACCCTCGGTACGGGCACTGACGGACACGTTCAGGAAGCCCTCGCGGACATAGGCCTGACGGATGCTCTCGACGTCGGCGGCCAGTCGCTGCTGGGTAAAGATGCCGGAGGCGGACACATCCACCATGGTCAGCAGTTCGGCGTCCGGGAAGCGGCGATTGCCTTCGAACAGCACCGAACCCACGAGCTGTTCCTGCGCAGCGGCGGCAGTCACACCCACAAGCGGTACGGCAGAGCCGACCAGGGGTGCCGTGCCGAGAAGGGCAAGCGCGAGAACCGCGCCGCGCATCAGCTTGGTGAGATGGATCATATTGTTATTGCCTTCTCGCGACCAGCTTGAGGAATCGCACGCAGACGCTCCCCCAAGCGAACTCCATGGCACCGTTTTACCGCCTTTTTAACCACGGACAAGGCGGAAGCCCGGACGCGGTTAGCGAAAGCTTGGTGCCCTTGTAATCGTGCAACACCTTGCGAACCAAGGTTAACCAGCGTTTAACGCAGGATTCCGAAGTAGTCGAACACGGTGTCGTTGAAGAGCGTGAAGACCATCAGCGCCATGACAAGGGCAAAGCCGAAGCGAAAGCCCATCTCCTGCACGCGCATGCTCAGCGGTCGCCCCCGCAACGCTTCAACCAGATAGTACAGAAGATGACCGCCGTCGAGCATTGGTACGGGCAGCAGGTTGAATATCCCAATGTTAAGCGACAGCAGCGCCGTCAGGTTGATCAGGGCGACCACGCCGAGCGTGGCCACCTCCCCCGAAACCCGCGCCACTTTCACCGGGCCGCCCAGCTGTTCCACGTCACCGCGGCCGACGAAGAAATCGCCGATGAACTCGGCGGTGCGCTGGATGATGAAGCGAATCTCCTCCATGGTCATGCCGACCGCTTCCACCGGCCCGGGCCGATAGAGGGTCACGTCCTGCTCGGAAACATCGCGGGTGACGCCGATGCGGCCGACTCGCTGCTCGTTACCAAAGCGGTCTTCCATGACCGCAGCCTCGGGGACCAAAGTGAGCGTCTGCTCCGCACCGTCGCGGTCGAGCACGATGCGCACGGAGCGCTCCGGCGCCGTTGCCACCAGCCGCTGGAAATCTTCGAAGCCGCGCACCTCGTAGCCATCCACCGAGAGGATGGTATCGCCGCTCTCGAGGCCCGCAGCTTCCGCAACGGAGCCGGGCAGCACCTCGCCGATCACCGGCGTGATGGTGTAGCGGCCATAGCCGAGCAGCAGCGCGTAAAGAATGAGGAATGTCAGCAGCACATTGGCGACCGGACCGGCTATCACCACCGCGATCCGCTGCCAGACGGACTTGTTGACGAAGAGGCGCGGCGCCAGCTCCGGATCCGCCCTGGCGACCACCTCCTCGTCGATGCCGCCGCTCGCCGCATTCATGTCGCCCACGAAGCGGACATAGCCGCCGAGCGGGATGGCCGAGATCTTCCAGCGGGTGCCGTGCCGATCGGTCCAACCCACCAGTTCCCGACCGAAGCCGATCGAGAAGGCCTCGATGGCAACGTCGTTCCAGCGGGCCACGAGGTAGTGGCCCATCTCGTGCACGAACACGATTGCTGTCAGGACGGCGAGAAAGGGCACGACATAGGAGAGCAGCCAGAAAACGAAATCGAACATGTCACCCCGACTCGGCAGCGGCGCGCAGGGCGCCGGTGTTCACCAGTAGAGCAGGCCCTGGGCGACTGAGTCGATGCCGCTGTGGGTCGCACCGATCAACAAGACGAGCAAAATGCCGAATGTAAGGCTGTCGAGCCGATCCATCAGGCCGCCATGCCCCGGGATGATGTCGCCGCTGTCCTTGATGCGGAAGTGACGCTTCACCGCGCTTTCGCCAAGATCGCCCAACTGCCCGAGAATGCTGATCACGGCCGACAGCACAAGGCCGATCCACCAGGGGGAATCGGTGACCAGCGTCCAGACCAGCAGCCCTGCCCCGGTGCCGAGCGCGAGACCGCCGAGGGCTCCCGACCAGGTCTTGGAGGGTGAAATGTCCGGCGCCAGCTTCTCCCCGCCGATCTGTCGACCGGTGAAGAACGCCGCGGAGTCGGTCATCCATACGACCGTGCCGAGATAGACCCCGGCCCAGATGCCATCGGCAGTGGTGCCGCGCATGGCCAGTGCCGCGATGATGATGGCGCCGAAGATGGCGAGGCCGAGCACGCGCCACCAGGCCCCCTCTCCGCCCCTGACCAACGCGACCACACAGGCGGCCGCCACAAGGGCCAGGCTGCCGAGCGGGCCGGTGGCCGGATAGATCAGGCCCGACAGCGCCAGCAGCGCCACCAGAACCCAGGCGGTCACCGTCATCGGCGCGCGCGAGACCATGGTCTCCCATTCGCGATAGGCGCCAGCGAACACCGCACCCACGACGGCGGCGAACATATAGCTGCCGAGCGCCAGGGCGGTGGCGGTTAAGGCGATCAGAACGGCAGCGGAAGCAAGGCGCGGCCCCAGGTCGGCCCAGAGATTGCGCTTGGGGGGCTCCACGGATGCGCTCAAGGCACGACCGCCTCAATGCCCCCGAAGCGGCGGTCACGCGAGGCAAAGGCCTCGAGGACGCGGCGGAAGCTCTGTTCGTTGAAATCGGGCCAGTGCTCGTCGACGAAGATCAGTTCCGAGTAGGCCGCCTGCCAGAGCAGGAAATTGGAGATGCGCTGCTCCCCGCTGGTGCGGATGATCACGTCGGGATCGGGGATGCCTGCGGTATAGAGTTCCGCCGCCAGCCGCGCCTCTGTGATGTCGTCAGGGGCCAGTTTACCCGCCGCGACCTGACGAGCGAGGCGGCGCGCCGCTTCGGTGATCTCGGCCTTGCCGCCGTAGTTGAACGCCACCAGCAGGACAAGGCCGGTATTGCCGGCCGTCTTGGCTTCCACGTCGTCGATGAGGCGGACGAGGGAGGACTCGAGCCTGTCGCGGCTACCGATGATACGAACCTGGACATTGTTGCGGATCAGCCGCTGAAGGTCTGACGCAATAAACCGCCGCAACAGGCCGAAGATGAAGCTGATTTCGTCCGTGGGCCGGGTCCAGTTCTCCGAGGAGAAGCTGAACACGGTGAGGTACTCGACGCCATAGGTGATGCAGTGCTCGACCAGGCCGCGGAGCGCCTTGACACCCTCCACATGGCCCTCGGTGCGCCGCTTGCCGCGCGCCTTGGCCCAGCGGCCGTTGCCGTCCATGATAACGCCGAGATGCACCGGCACGCGCAACCGGGCGGGCTGCGCGACCGTAGTGGAAATGGCGGTCTCCATGGACATGCGCTGCGCTCCCCGGCGCTCCATGCAGGTGTAACTAGACCTGCATGATCTCCTGTTCCTTGCCGGCGACCACCTTGTCGATCTCGGCCACGGCTTCGTCGGTCGCCTTCTGGACCAGTTCGCTCTGCTTCTTGGCGTCGTCCTGGCTCAGGTCGCCGTCCTTCTCCGCCTTCTTCAGCGCATCCATGCCGTCGCGACGGATATGGCGCACAGCGACGCGCGCCTGCTCGGCGTAGTTGTGGGCGACCTTGACGAGTTCCTTGCGGCGCTGTTCGTTCAGCTCCGGCAGCGGCACGCGGATGACCTGGCCTTCGCCCATCGGGTTGAGGCCAAGGCCGCTGTCACGGATCGCCTTCTCCACGGCATTGGCCATGGACCGGTCCCACACCTGCACGCTCAGCATACGCGGCTCCGGCACGGTCACCGTGGCCACCTGGTTGAGCGGCATGCGGGAGCCATAGGCCTCTACGGTCACCGGCTCGAGAAGGCTGGCGCTGGCGCGCCCGGTCCGCAGCCCGGCCAGTTCGTCGCGCAGTGACGCAATGGACTTCTGCATGCGGTTCTTGAGATCGGCGAGATCATAAGTGGCCATGTTCTGGTCCTTCTGGTCAGAGCGGCTTGTTCTTGCTTACCCGGGTAGAACGGGCCGTGCCCGAGAGTACACCGGCAAGTCCAGCCGTATCGTTAAGCGCATAGACGATTATCGGCATGCCATTGTCGCGGGCAAGCGCAAATGCCGCCGTGTCCATGACCCGCAGGTCCTGACCGATAACTTCGTCGTAGGTGACGTGGTCGTAGCGGATGGCCGCCGGATCCTTCAAGGGGTCGGCCGAATAGACGCCGTCCACCTTGGTGCCCTTGAGCACCACGTCGCATTCGAGTTCGATGGCGCGCAGGGTCGAGGCCGTATCCGTGGTGAAGAACGGATTGCCGGTACCGCCACCGAGAACCACCACATAGCCCTCCTCGAGCGAGGCCTTGGCTTCCCGCGCGGTGAAGGCGTCGGCCACCGATGGCATCGGAACGGCGCTGAAGGGCTTGGACTTCACGCCCTGGCGCGAGATGGCATTGCTGAGGGCCAGCGCGTTGATCATGGTGCCGAGCATGCCCATGGTATCGGCAGTCACCCGGTCGGTGCCGTCTGCCGCACCTGCCATGCCGCGGAAGATGTTGCCGCCACCGACGACGATGGCGATCTCCATGCCGGACTTGGCCACATCGGCGATCTGCTTCGCCACGGCCTGCAGAAACGGCGGTTCGATGCCGAAGGAATTATCACCCGCCAGCGCCTCCCCCGATACCTTGAGCAGGATGCGTTTGTAGGCAGGCGCCATCGGCGGACCTCTTCGAGTATGGACACTTCGGGCTGAACGCCGACCGCACCGGCGCCAGGACGACACTAAGAGAGCGGCTTCCCGGAGGGAAGTGCCAGACCGGTCGGTTGGTTAGGAGGGGTTTTAGCGGCGATCCCGGCTAAATCAAGGCCCGCCGGAAAGGAAAGGGGCGGACCTTTCGGCCCGCCCCTGAAACTTACGCCTTCACGCCGGCGGTGGCGGCGACTTCAGCAGCGAAGTCGCTCTCGGCCTTCTCGATGCCTTCTCCCAGAGCGTAGCGGACGAACTTCGTCAGCTTCACCGGAGCGCCGACGTCATTCTCGGCCTTCTTGAGGGCGTCGCCGACCTTGGTCTCGCCATCGATGACGAAGGTCTGCGCCAGCAGCGTGACCTCTTCGTAGTACTTGCGGATGCGGCCTTCGACCATCTTCTCGGCGATGTCGGCCGGCTTGCCGGATTCCTTCACCTGCTCGAGGATGATCGCGCGCTCGCGCGCCACCACATCCTGGTCCAGTTCGTCGGGCGTGATCGCCAGCGGATTGGTCGCGGCGATGTGCATAGCGAGCTGCTTGCCGAGGGCCGACAGCTGAGCCTTGTCGCCCGTAGATTCAAGCGCGACCAGGATACCGATCTTGCCGAGGCCCGGCTTGACCGCGTTGTGCACATAGCTCTCGACGACACCATCGGTGACTTCGAGCAGCGCGGTGCGACGCAGGTTCATGTTCTCGCCGATCTTGGCGATGGCTTCGGTCAGCTCGGCGGAAACCGAGTGGCCCGAACCGGGGAACGGCATCTCGCCGAGCTTCACCACGTCGCCATCGGCGTCGAGGCCCAGCTTGGCGACATTGGCGACGATCGCCTGGAACTGCTCGTTGCGGGCAACGAAGTCGGTCTCGGAGTTGACCTCGACGACGGCAGCCTTGTTGCCGGCGGTAGCAACGCCGATCAGACCTTCAGCCGCGACGCGGTCGGCCTTCTTGGCAGCCTTGGCCAGGCCACGGGTGCGCAGCCAATCGACCGCAGCGTCCATGTCGCCATTGGTTTCGGCCAGGGCCTTCTTGCAGTCCATCATCCCGACGCCGGTCGAGTCGCGGAGCTGCTTGACCATTGCAGCAGTGATTTCCATGGGTTAACCTTTCCGCGGTCCCACCCGGGGACCGCCTGAATTCGATTCGATGCGGAAGTCCGAAAAGGGACTTAGTTGACGGTTTCGTCGGACGGCAGGTCTTCAGCCGGAGCTTCGGCGGCAGCGCCGAGATCCTGACCCAGAGCGCTCGAAGAGCGGCTGATGCCGTCAAGAGCAGCACGGGACACCAGCGAGACGTAGAGCTCGAGAGCGCGCGAGGCGTCGTCGTTGCCCGGGATGGCGTAGTCAACCACGTCCGGATCGGAGTTGGTGTCGACGATGGCGACGACCGGGATGCCGAGACGACGGGCTTCCTTGATCGCGTTCGCTTCCTTGTTCGTGTCGATCACGAACAGCAGCGACGGCAGGTTGCCCATGTCCTTGATGCCGCCGAGGTCGCGCTCGAGACGCTCCTGCTCGCGGGACATCATCAGGCGCTCCTTCTTGGTGCGCAGGCTACGCTCGTCGTCGGTCATCGACTCGAGCTCGCGCAGGCGGGAGATCGAGTTCGAAATGGTCTGCCAGTTGGTCAGCGTGCCGCCGAGCCAGCGGGAGTTGACGTAGTACTGGGCGCACTGCTTGGCGGCATCGGCCACCAGCGGAGCGGCCTGGCGCTTGGTGCCGACGAACAGCACGCGGCCGCCATCGGCCACGGTGTCGGACACGAGCTGCAGCGCCCGGCTCAGGGCCGGCACGGTCTGCGACAGGTCGAGGATGTGGATGTCGTTGCGCACGCCGAAGATGAAGCGTTCCATCTTCGGGTTCCAGCGGTGCTTCTGGTGACCAAAGTGGACGCCGGCTTCGAGAAGCTGACGCATGGAGAAATCGGGCAGAGCCATGATGGCTGCTCCTTGCTTTACCGGTTGAGACCTCCACGAAGCAGTGCGGCGGTTTCCCGCCACCGGATGGATGCCCTCGCGGGCGCCGGCTTCGTGTGTGAATTGCGCCGACCGCAGCCGGACGCGTGGGCGATATAGGGGATGGAGGCGGCAAAAGCAAGGGAGCCCCGGCCTGCTTGCACCCGGACGTTAATCCTGCGTCAACCCTCTGCAGTAACCCCCTCGTGACGGGAACCAAAGTGGTGCTAGCCTGTTCCCCTGTCATAGACCCGTGCCGAGACACGGGGACAAGGGTGAAAGCCCCTGAGCGGGGGAGGATGGGCTGCGGGCTCGCCTCTCCCGCGTTGTTTTTGCGCTCCTAGTTCAACCGCACATCCGTAACGCCGTCCAGGGCCTTGATGCCGCCGGCGATTTCGGTCGTCAGGCGGTAGGTCCCGGGCAGCTCGATCTCGTATTCTCGGGCGCCATTGTCGCGGATGACGATGATGTTGACGACCCCCTCCCCGCCGCGCTTGAGCTGAGAGCTGATCGACGGAAGCGGGCGCGTATCGCCGGCGAAGATGGTGAGGCGCCGGTCGACCTTTTCGGCCGCACCTTCGATCGGCTGGGCGGAATAGAGCCTGAGGCTGATGCCGTCGGGCCGTTCGTCGGCGCCGACCTGCAGGATGACGGACTTGCCCGGCTGCAGCATGGCGCCGAACTGCTCGATCTGCTCGCTGAAGGCGACGACCTCATAGGTGCCGGACTGGTCCGACAGGGTCAGGATCATCATCGGCGTCCCCTTGCGGGTCCGGCGGTCGTTGCGGGAGGCGATGGTGCCCGCAAGGCGGCCCGCCGATGCCCCGTCGCGCACGGCGCGCTCGAAGTCGGCCCAGCGCTGCACCCGCAGCTTGTCGAACAGGTCGGCATAAGCGTCGAGCGGATGCGCCGAGAGGTGGAAGCCGATGGCGGCGAGCTCCCGGTCGGCTTTTTCGGTCGAGGTCCAGGCCGGCACGCCGGCGGGCAGCCGCAGCGGCTCGGGTTCGCCGGTGTCGAACATGTTCCACTGGCCCTCGTTGCGCTCGGTACTGAGCGCCTGCGCCATGCTGATGACCGCGTCGATGGCGGCAAAGGCGACCTCCCGTCGGGGCGCCAGCGTGTCGAAGGCCCCGGCGTTGACCAGCGTCTCCATGGTCCGCTTGTTGAGGACGCGCGGGTCGACACGGCGGGCGAAGTCACCGAGGTCCTTGAACGGCTGATCGCCGCGCACCTCGACGATGTGCTCGGCCATCGCCCGCCCGACACCCTTCACCGCGGAGAGGCCGTAGTAGATCTTCTCGTCCCGTACCGTGAACACGACGCCCGATTTGTTGACGCAGGGGGCAACGACCTCGATCCCCTTCTTGGCCGCCTCGCGGCGGAAGTCGGAGAGCTTGTCGGTCTGCGCCATGTCGAGGGTCATCGAGGCGGCGTAGAACTCGTGCGGGTGGTGCCGCTTGAGATAGGCCGTCTGGTACGACACCCAGGCATAGGCGGCGGCGTGGCTCTTGTTGAAGCCGTAGTTGGCGAACTTGGCGAGGAGGTCGAAAATCTCGTCGGCCAGGGTCTCCGAGACGTTGTTGCGCAGCGCGCCCTCGCGGAAGCGGATGCGCTGGTTGTCCATCTCCGCCTTGATCTTCTTGCCCATGGCGCGGCGCAGCATGTCGGCTTCGCCGAGCGAATAGCCGGACAGGAGCTGGGCGATCTGCATCACCTGCTCCTGGTAGACGATGATGCCGTAGGTCTCGTCGAGCACCGCCGACAGCGCCGGATGCGGGTAGCTGACGTCCTCGGTGCCGTGCTTGCGGTTGACGAAGCTCGGGATGTTGTCCATCGGACCGGGCCGATAGAGCGCGTTCATGGCAATGAGGTCTTCGATGCGGTCGGGCTTGAGGTCCATCAGGGCCCGGCGCATGCCCGCCGATTCAAACTGGAAAATGCCGTAGGTGTCGCCCTGGGCGTAGAGCTTGTAGGTGTCGGCGTCGTCGATCGGGATGGCGTCGATGTCCAGCAGCGGCCCCTCGCGACTGGCGTTCACCATGTCCACCGCATAGCGGATGGTGGTGAGGGTCTTGAGGCCGAGGAAGTCGAACTTCACCAGCCCCGCCGGCTCCACCCATTTCAGATTGTACTGGGTGACCGGCATGTCCGAGCGCGGATCGCGGTAGAGCGGGATCAGCTCTTCGAGCCGGCGGTCGCCGATCACGATACCGGCAGCGTGGGTGGACGCGTGGCGGAACAGCCCTTCCAGCGCCTTGGCGATCTCGACCAGCTGGCCGACGGTCTCGTCGTCCTCGGCCATCATGCGGAACTGCGGCACCTCGTTGAGGGTGCGCTCGATGGTCCAGGGGTCGGCCGGGTTGGCGGGCACCAGCTTGCAGATACGGTCAACCTGCCCGTACGGCATCTGCAGCACGCGGCCGACGTCTCGCAGCACGGCGCGCGCCTGCAGCGTTCCGAAGGTGATGATCTGCGCCACCTGCTGGGAGCCGTATTTCTGTTGGACGTAGTTGATGACCTCCTCGCGCCGGTCCTGGCAGAAGTCGATGTCGAAGTCCGGCATCGACACGCGCTCGGGATTGAGGAAGCGCTCGAACAGCAGGTTGTAGCGGAGCGGGTCGAGATCGGTGATGGTGGTCGCGTAGGCCACCAGCGAGCCGGCACCGGAGCCACGGCCCGGGCCCACGGGGATGCCGTGCGCCTTGGCCCACTGGATGAAGTCCGCCACGATCAGGAAGTAGCCCGGGAACTTCATCTTCTGGATGATGTCGAGCTCGAAGCTGAGCCGCTCGCGATATTCCGCTTCGGTCTTGCCCGGCGCGATGCCGACGGTGGCAAGGCGCTGGTCGAGCCCCTCCTCCGCCATCTGCCGCAGGGCCGCGGCCTCGGCGGCGACGACTTCGTCCTCGGTGTCGTGCGACCCAGCAGCGAACTTGGGCAGGATCGGCCCGCGGGTGCGCGGGCGGAACGACATCCGGCGGGCGATCTCGACCGTGTTGTCCAGCGCCTCGGGCAGATCGGCGAAGAGCTCGATCATCTCGGCGCGGGTCTTGAAGTAGTACTGGTCGTTGAGCTTGCGACGCTCGGTCTGCGCCACCACGCTGCTGCCGGCGATGGCCAGCAGCGCGTCGTGCGCCTCGTACTGCTTGGGCGATTTGAAAAAGGGCTCGTTGGTGGCAACCAGCGGGATGCCCTTGCGATAGGCGTAGTCGATCAGGCGCGGTTCGACCGAGGCTTCCAGCGGGCGGCCATGGCGCTGGATTTCGATGTAGAAGCGGTCGCCGAACAGATCGGCCAGCCGGTCGAGCCGGCGGATGGCGTTGGCGTCCTGCCCCTGGGCCAGCGGCATGTCGATGGCGCCTTCCGGACCACCGCTGAGGCAGACGATGTCGGTGAGCGAGTCGTGGGTGAGCCAGTCGAGGTTAGCACGGGCAAAGCCGTTCTCGCCCTCGAGGTAAGCGCGGGAGACGAGGCGCGACAGGTTGGCAAAGCCTGTGGCGGTCTGGGCCATCAGCACGACGCTGGACTTGCCGGCCCAGGCGACGTGGCCACGTTCGCTGACACGTTCCTCGGCGGCAGCGAAATCGATCGGCAGTTCGACGCCGATCAGCGGCTGGATGCCCTTCTTGGCAGCCTTCTCGGAAAATTCCAGCGCGCCGAACAGATTGCCGGTGTCGGCAATGCCGATTGCCGGCTGGTTGTCCTCCTGCGCCAGCTTGAGAATGGCCTCCAGCTGAAGCGCCCCCTCCAGCAGGGAGAAGGCGGAGTGAACATGGAGGTGGATGAAGCCGGGGCCGCTGGTCATGACAGAGTCTCTATCACTCCCCTGCCCGGCTTCTCAAACCGTGCCTCCGTGTTGCCCACAGCCGATCAGGCTGACAATGCCGAGAGCACGTCCATCCAGCCGACCGAGGCCACGGTGAAGGTGACGAGAGTGACGAAGGCGGCGAAGTCTTTGATGAATGCCAACATGTTGTCTGCTCCTGTGTTTCCGTAATGTTCTTGTATGTTTCCCGTTTGTTCCTGTCCATAGAATCCCCGATCTATTGCCCGCTGTTTGCCCGCGATAGTTAGCGAACCGTTAGGGAAACTTTCGTGGCGTTAACTTTTAGGGCCCATGCCAGAGCTGTTGCCGCTTGCCGCGTTGCCGCGACTCGCCTGAATGTCGCGGTATCATGACCCCGGTTCCTCGCCTCAGCATCGGCCTGCTGCTCACCGCGGCAGCGGGATTCGCCGATGCCATCGGCTTCATCGTGCTGGGCGGGCACTATGTGTCGTTCATGAGCGGCAACACCACCCAGCTGGGCGCTGCACTTGCCGCCGGCGTGTGGCCGACGGTAGCGCTGGCCGCGGGGCTGGTGGTGCTGTTCTTTGCCGGAAGCTTCACCGGCTCGATGGTGGCATTGCGGGCAGGATCGCGCTGGGGCTCGGCCGCGGTGACTGCCATGGTGCTCGCCAGCTTTGTGGCAGCACTTGTCGTGGTGGCGCTGGGTGGTCCGGCGCAGATGGGCATGGCGATCATTGCCGCCGGAGCCGGCGCGCAGAACGCGATCCTGGTGTCCACCGGCTCGGTGCGGCTGGGCACGACCTTCGTCACCGGTACATTGTTCACCGCCGGGCAGGATCTGGCGCGGGGACTGCTCGGCGTTGCGCCCCCGTGGCGCTGGCTCCAGCACCTGCTGGTCTGGGCCTCGCTGATGGGTGGAGCACTGGTGGGAGCAATTGCCTATGGGCAGTGGTCGATCTGGAGCCTGATCCTGCCGGCGCTGCTCTACGCAGGCTTTACCCTCGCCTTCCTCATCCGGCCTCCGGCTCAGGTCATCCCCTGAGCCGAGAGCCGGGACAAAGAAAAGGCCGGGATCGCTCCCGGCCTCTTTTGTATCAGTTCTTGTCGGCGGTGGCCTTGGGCTTCTTGGGCTTGGGCAGCGCCTTGGGCTTGGCTGGCCGCGGGGGCACCGCGATCAGTTCGAGCTTGGCCTCTGCCCCCTCGCCCACCACGGCGACGGTGACGGTGCCGCCATTGACGAGTTCACCGAACAGCACCTGATCGGCCAGCGGCTTCTTGACGTACTCCTGGATCACCCGGCCCAGCGGACGGGCACCCATGCGCTCGTCATAGCCATGCTCGGCGAGCCAGTCGGCAGCTTCCGGGGTAAGGTTGATCGTGACACCGCGCTCGGCCAGCTGGCCTTCGAGCTGCAGCACGAACTTCTCCACCACCCGGGCCACGACCTCGCGCGGCAGCGGCGCGAAGGAGATGATGGCGTCGAGCCGGTTGCGGAACTCGGGCGAGAAGGTGCGGTTGATCGCCTCTTCGTCGTCCCCCTGCTCGCGCTTGCGGCCGAAGCCGATGGGCGAACGGGCCAGTTCGGCAGCGCCGACATTGGACGTCATGATCAGGATCACGTTGCGGAAGTCGACCGACTTGCCGTTGTGGTCCGTGAGCTTGCCGTGGTCCATGACCTGCAACAGGATGTTGTAGAGGTCCGGATGGGCCTTCTCGATCTCGTCCAGCAGCACCACGCAATGCGGGTGCTGGTCGACACCGTCGGTCAAAAGACCACCCTGGTCGAAGCCGACATAGCCCGGAGGGGCACCGATCAGCCGCGAAACGGTGTGGCGCTCCATGTACTCGGACATGTCGAAGCGCAGCAGTTCGACGCCCAGCGTATCGGCGAGTTGCTTGGCAACCTCGGTCTTGCCGACGCCGGTCGGACCGGTGAACAGGTAGGAGCCGATGGGCTTCTCGGGTTCACGCAGGCCGGCACGAGCCAGCTTGATGGCCGACGACAGGGCTGTGATGGCCTGGTCCTGCCCGAACACCACCGTCTTGAGGCTCTGCTCGAGGCTCGACAGCAGTTCGGCATCGGACTTCGACACCGATTTGGGCGGGATGCGGGCGATCGAGGCGATGGTGGTCTCGATGTCCTCGACGTCGATGATCGTCTTGCGCTGGTCTTCGGGGACCAGCATCTGCGAGGCACCGGTTTCGTCGATCACGTCAATCGCCTTGTCCGGGAGCTTGCGGTCCGAGATGTAACGCGCGCTCAGTTCCACCGCCGCGGTCAGCGCCTCGTCGGTATATTTGAGCTTGTGGAACTCCTCGAAGTAAGGGCGCAGGCCCTTGACGATCTCGATGGCGTCCGGGACCGTCGGCTCGTTGACGTCGATCTTCTGGAAGCGGCGGACCAGGGCCCGGTCCTTCTCGAAGAACTGGCGGTATTCCTTGTAGGTGGTCGAGCCGATGCAGCGGATCGCGCCCGAAGCCAGGGCCGGCTTTAGGAGGTTCGAGGCATCGAGCGCGCCGCCGGAGGTGGCGCCGGCACCGATCATGGTATGGATCTCGTCGATGAAGAGCACCGCGTTCGGCATCTTCTCGAGTTCCTTCATGACCGCCTTGAGGCGTTCCTCGAAGTCGCCGCGATAGCGGGTGCCGGCCAGGAGCGAACCAATGTCGAGCGCGTAGATGACCGCATCCCGTAGGACTTCCGGCACCTCGCCTTCGACGATCTTGCGGGCAAGGCCTTCGGCGATGGCGGTCTTGCCGACGCCGGCATCACCCACATAGATCGGGTTGTTCTTGGAGCGGCGGCACAGCACCTGGATGGTGCGGCGCAGTTCCGGATCGCGCCCGATCAGCGGGTCGATCTTGCCCTGGCGGGCCTTGTCGTTGAGGTTGACGCAGAAATCGGCAAGCGCCGAGCTCTTCTTGCTCTCGCCGTTCTCGGCGTGACCGCCTTCGCCGTCCTCGCTGCCACGCACCTTGCGCTCCTCGCTCGGGCCCGACTTGGTGATCCCGTGGGAAATGAAGTTGACCGCGTCCAGCCGGCTCATGTCCTGCTGTTCGAGGAAGTAGGCAGCGTGGCTCTCGCGCTCGGCAAAGATGGCGACCAGCACATTGGCGCCGGTGACCTCCTCGCGGCCCGAGGATTGCACGTGGATGACGGCGCGCTGGATGACGCGCTGGAAGGCGGCTGTGGGGCGCGCATCCTGCCCGTTGGGCACGATGAGGCTGTCGAGCTCCTCGTTGATGAAGTCCTCGAGGTCGCTCTTGAGCGCGTCGATATCGACATCGCAGCCATTGAGTACGGCGATCGTCTCGCGGTCGTCGGTCAGCGCCAGCAGCAGATGCTCAAGGGTCGCGAACTCGTGGTTGCGCTCCCGTGCCAGGTTCATCGCCTGGTGCAGGGCTTTCTCGAGGCCGCGGGAAAATGAGGGCATGGGACGATCCTATTGCTTTTCCATCACGCATTGCAGCGGGTGCTGGTTCTTGCGTGCAGTGTCCATGACGCG
>JAEYXQ010000007.1 GCA_023431205.1 Pseudomonadota bacterium
GTGGAGAGCCGCTCGTCCCAGAACGCCAGCGGCAGCGGCAGCAGGCGGGCGAGGTTGCGCGCAAACGCCCGCGTCGACTGCACCCGCGGCCCTTCGCTGCCGTCCATGTTGAGCGGCAGGCCGAGGACGATGGCCACCACCTGATTCTGGTCCACCAGTTCCACGATCCGCGCCGCGTCCTGGGTGAACTTGGTGCGCTTGATGGTTTCGATCGGTGTCGCCGAGTAGCGCATGGCGTCGGAAATGGCGACGCCGATGGTCTTGGTGCCGAGATCGAGCCCGATGACTTTGCCGGTGGCGGGCAGGTCGGTGATGGGCAGATCGTCGGCCATGGGTTCTCGCGTGTTGCCTCGGCGTGTCCTATAGGCTCACACCGGGATTGGCGAGGAAAAGCGGATGAAGCTCACCTGGTTCGGCGGCACCACCATGCGCGTGCATATCGGTGGCAGCATTCTCGTGCTCGACCCCGAGACAGCGCCGGCCGGCATCTCGCCGGCCGAACTCACCGGCGGTGCCGATCGCCTCCTCAATCTGGCGGCCGGCGAGGCACGGGTCGATCCCCAGGCCTGGCGCCCCCGCTCGGCCGGGCGGCTGCTGGATGAAGCCGACGCGCCTCCGGTGGAATGCTGGGCCATCGGCCCCTCCGCCCTTGTCATCGATGCGCCCGGCGAACCCCCGCTGGTGATCCTTGCCGCCGACTCGCCGATGCTCGGCCGCTGGGCCGAGCGCGCCGTCGTGGTCCTGCTGGGCAGGGACGGCACCGGCCGCGCCGCAACCCTGCTCGAACGGCATGCCCCACGCCTCGTCGCGCTCGGTCTCGAGCCGGCCGAGCTCGACCGCGCCTTCGCCGAACTGCCGCCACGGCTCGACGGCACGGGCCTGCTGGCGCTGGAGCTTGGCCTCGCCGTCGAGGTCTAGGCGACCGCCCAGGCCCAGATCCCCAGCACCAGCGCGCCCACGACCAGCGCGGCCCCGAAGCGAAGCGCCGGCCGCGCCGTCACGCGCGTCACCAGCTCGATCACCAGGCCCGCGCCAATCAGCACGGCGCCGGCAAAGCCGAAGTCCGTCGCCGTCCACTGCACGTCGCGCGTGAACTGCATGGCCACGGCCGGCAGCAGGAGAAGCAGCGGCACCGCGCACCAGCCGATCACCCGCAGCGTGTTCCACAGCCGGGCGAGGTCGCCCTCATGCCCGAAGGCAGCGTTGTTGTTGTTCGTGATCATTGGCAACACATCCCTGTTGCTGCAGCCTGATCAGGATACGCCGGTTTCGTGCGCGCCGGTAGCGGCTGCCTGCGACGGCATTTTCATTGTCATTTGGGCGGGCCCGTTGCTAATAACGCCGCAACCGACCAACCACCGGAGCCTAGCCACATGTCCGTCGACGCCGCTACCGTCAAGCGCATCGGGCGCCTCGCGCGCATCCGCATCGAAGAGGATGAGGTGGCCGGCTACCAGAACGAGCTCAACGCCATCCTGGGCTTCGTCGAGCAATTGGACGAGGTGGACGTCTCCGGCGTCGAGCCGATGACCTCGGTGACCCCGATGCAGCTGCGCCGCCGCGACGATGTCGTCACCGATGGCGGCTATGCCGACAAGGTGGTCAGCAACGCGCCGCTGACCGAGGACAATTTCTTCATGGTGCCCAAGGTGGTGGAGTAGGCCATGGCCGTCACCATCTCCATCGAGACGCCGCTGCAGGACGATGTCCGCGCCCTCGTTGGGCATCTCAACGACCACCTGCTGCCGCTGTCGCCGCCGGAATTCCAGTTCAAGATGACAGTGGAACAGATGGCCGGCAGCGACACCACGCTGTTCGTTGCCCGTGACAACAGCGGCCGCGCCGTCGGCATGGGGGCGCTCAAGGTGCACTCGCCCGAACTCGGCGAGGTCAAGCGCATGTTCACCCTGCCCGAAGTGCGCGGCGAGCGCGTCGGCTCGCAGCTGCTGGCGCAGATCGTCGAGCTTGCCCGCAAGCGCGGCCTTGTGTCCTTGATGCTTGAAACGGGCACCGGCCCGGGCATGGCCGAGGCGCACCGGCTTTATACCCGCAGCGGCTTCGTTTCGCGCGGCCCGTTCATGGATTATCCAGACAGCGAGTGGTCGGCATTTTTCGAGCTGCCAATCCTGCAGGAGCAGTCGGCATGAGGATAGCCCTGGCCGTTTCTCTTGTTGCCGGCCTCGCCGGGGCTGCGGTCGCGCAGGAAAGCACCCTCGACAAGTCGCGGCTTTACGTGACCGATCCGGCAGCCTGCCAGGCACTAGAGGAGAAGGGCACCGATGCCTGGACGGACCTCGACTTCGTCACCTTCAGCTACCAAGGTGGCCTCCAGTCGAGGACGCTCAGCTGCACCGTCTTCGACGTGAAGGAGCGGCCAGACAGCGACTCCGCCTTTGTCTCGACCATCTGCGAACTTCCGGGGGACGTCTATCCCGACACCCTGGCCGTGACGCCTTTGGGCGAGAACACGCTGCAGGTCGTTTCCGCCCATGACGAAGCCATGATAGCCGCCGGTCGCTACCAGCCGACCAACCAAGGCACGTCTGCCAGCTCCATCGTATTCTACGGCTGCGACACTCTGAGCGAGATTCCCTTTGACTGATCTGACCAAACTCTCCCTCGCCGATGCCCGCAACGGGTTGAAGGCCAAGAGCTTCACCGCCACCGAGCTGACGGAAGCCTATCTTGGCGCCATCGAGGCTGCCAACGACAAGCTGAATGCCTATGTCGCCGTCACCGCCGACCAGGCCCGCGACATGGCCAAGGCCAGCGACAGCAAGCTGCAGCGCGGGGAGGGCGGTTCGCTCGAAGGCATTCCGCTCGGCATCAAGGACCTGTTCGGCACCAAAGGCGTCCACACCCAGGCCGCCAGCCACATCCTCGACGGCTTCAAGCCCGAATACGAATCGACGGTCACCAGCAATCTCTGGCGCGACGGGGCCGTCATGCTGGGCAAGCTCAACATGGACGAGTTCGCCATGGGCTCGTCCAACGAGACCAGCTACTACGGTCCGGTGATCAGCCCGTTCCGCGCCGAGGGCAGCAATGCCAACCTCGTGCCGGGTGGGTCGTCCGGCGGCTCCGCCGCGGCGGTGTCGGCCTGGCTCTGCGCCGGCGCAACGGCCACCGATACCGGCGGCTCGATCCGCCAGCCGGCCGCCTTCACCGGCACCGTCGGCATCAAGCCGACCTATGGCCGCTGCTCGCGCTGGGGCGTCGTGGCCTTCGCCTCCTCGCTGGATCAGGCGGGGCCGATCGCCCGCACGGTGGAAGACGCCGCCATCCTGATGACGTCCATGTCCGGGTTCGACCCCAAGGACTCGACCAGCGCCGACCTGCCGGTGCCGGACTTCGCCGCTGCCGTCGAGCGCGGCGTGAAGGGCCTGACCATCGGCGTGCCGCGGGAATACCGCATGGACGGCATGCCGGCCGAGATCGAGCAGCTCTGGCAGCAGGGCCTCGAATGGCTCAAGGCCGAGGGCGCTACGGTCAGGGACATCTCGCTGCCCCACACCAAGTATGCGTTGCCGGCCTACTACATCGTGGCGCCGGCCGAGGCCTCGTCCAACCTCGCCCGTTACGACGGCGTCAAGTATGGCCTGCGCGTCTCGGGCAAGGACATCACCGACATGTACGAACTGACCCGCGCCGCCGGGTTCGGCCGCGAGGTGAAGCGTCGCGTCATGATCGGCACCTATGTGCTGTCGGCCGGCTACTACGATGCCTACTACGTCCGGGCGCAGAAGGTTCGCACCCTGATCAAGAAGGACTTCGAGGACGCCTTCAACGCCGGTGTAGACGCCATCCTCACGCCCGCCACCCCCTCGGCCGCCTTCGGCATCGGCGACGAGGACATGAACAACGACCCGGTCAAGATGTACCTCAACGACATCTTCACCGTCACCGTAAACATGGCGGGCCTGCCGGGCATCGCCGTCCCTGCCGGCAAGGACGGCCAGGGTCTGCCGCTGGGGCTGCAGATCATCGGCAAGCCGTTCGACGAGGAAACGCTGTTCGCGGCCGGCCGGGTGATCGAGAAGGCAGCGGGCGGCGATTTCGCCCCCAAGCGCTGGTGGTAACGAGGTGCGGCGGGACTTGATCGTTCCGCTGTTCCGCACTACTTGGCGCCTATGCACAAATTCAAACTGGTGGTGACGCGCCCTGTCGTCACGTCCTCGCCGCAGGGGCACTCGACTATGGCTGTAGATATCTTCTCCTCGCTCGATTGGTCGGAGCCGCCCAAGGACATGTCGAAGCCGCTGCAGGCACTGTGGTGGCTGAAGAAGGGCGAACTGCGCGTCGGGCCGGAATGGGAGCAGGCGCACAACATCGTCCAGGCCATGGAAGGCGTGCAGGCGTTCGACTGGGTGCACGCGCTGATGCACTGGATCGAGGCCGACATGGGCAATGCCGACTACTGGTACCGCCGCGCCGGCAAGCGCCGCGCCACTCCGAGCGTTGCCCAGGAATGGGAACACATCGCCGCCGCACTGAGCGATGTGACACGGCACTAGGACAGGGCGTCCATCACCAATGCTTCGCCCTCGGTATTGACCCCGAGGGCAGACCCACGAACACTGGCGCATGGCGTGGGTCTACATCATGGCAAACTGAAAGTTCGGCACCATCTACGTGGGGGCCACGAGCGACCTGATCCGCCGCGTGTGGGAGCACAGGAACGATGTCGTTCCGGGATTCACCCGCGACCATGGTTGCCATCTGCTCGTCTATTTCGAAGAGCACCAGGACATGTACCGAGCCCTGCAACGGGAGCGGAACGCGAAGCACTGGGTCCGCGCGTGGAAAGTTGCTTTGATCGAGGAAGCCAACCCCGAGTGGGACGACCTCTAGTGGCACATCGCGCCGGGGTAAGGTGCCAGGCGCTTTGATTGAGAACCAGCTATCTCCCAACACACGGTTCCGCCCTCGGGCTCGACCCGAGGGCCATCTGCGACGAACATCGCGCCATCTTTAGGTAGGACACGCCGAGTAGTGGCCCTCGGGTCAAGCCCGAGGGCATCCGTTGTTGAGGTGGTGTGCCATCCACAACTCAGCGATTGTCGTACTGGCTGCGCACCAGTTCCAGCCCCCGTTTGGTGATCCGGTAGGGCCTGCCGCCCTGCGACTTGATCGCCTTCCTGGCCTTGAGCTTGCGGAACAGCAGCGGCGTCAGGCCGCTGGCGCGCCAGCCATCGCGGTTGAAGAACTGGTATTCGACGATCGAGCCGCGCTCGTCCTTGATCAGGGTGATAAAACCGCCCTGCGCGAGTGCGTGCAGCACCCGCTGTTCGTCTCGGGAAATGTCCATTGGTGAAGATTGCCTTGGGCGGATGCCACGCATCCGCGAACAAACTTGGACGCCGGCACCGCAAGCGGAGCCGTCGCCGGTTCATTCATGCCCGTCACGCGCGGTGACGGGGCTCAGGCAATCTCGGACTGACTAGACATGGCGGCAAGCATATCCGGCTGGCCGCCGCTGTCCAGCGCGACCAAGGCCGCGGTTGAAATCGCGGGCCTGCCGGTGCAAACCAGCAACAACACCCCGTGACAGGAAGACGATACGTGACCTCGCTGAAGACGCCCGCCGAATGCGCCACCAAGGAAGACGTGCGCACCGAGATCGATCGCATCGACCAGGCGCTGCTTGCGCTGTTCGCCGAGCGGCACCGCTATGTCACGCGGATGGCCGAGATCAAGACCGACCCGCACGAGGCGCGTGATCCGGCGCGGATCGAGGCGGTCATCGGCCGCATCCGCGAGCGCAGTTTGGCCCTTGATCTTGACGAGGATCAGGCCGAACTTGTGTGGCGGACCCTGATCGACTGGAACGTGAATTACGAAAAGGGCATCATCGCGGCGCGGCGCCGCACCTGACAGGAGGCCGTCATGGCAGGGATTAGCATTCGCAAAGCCGAACCGGCTGAAGCACCCCGCCTTGCCGACATCGCCTACCGCGCCTGGGAAAGCGGCATCCTGCCGCTGCTCGAGGAGCATCCGGGCATGCGGGACGCCGAGCGCCGTCGCCTCGGCCAGGCCGTTCGCGAACAGCTTGCCCGCACCATCGTCGTCAGTGTCGACGATATCGTCGTCGGCTGGTGCTCGCGGGCGCATCGCCGCGCCTACATTCCGTACCTGTTCGTGATGCCGGAACTGCAGGGGCATGGGCTCGGCTCGATGCTGCTGCGGCGCATGGAATCGGTGCTGGAGCTCGAAGGCGCCGAGCGCGTCCACCTTGAGACGCCTGCCGACAACGTCCGGGCCGTCCGCTTCTACGAAAAGCAGGGCTACCGCATCCTGGCGCTCCGCCCCGACGGCCGCGACGCCCATTCCCCCTTCATGAGCGTCCACCTCGAAAAGCGCCTCGACCCCTACGAGGGCTTCATCGAGGATGACGATTGATCCCTGCCGAGGCGTACTCGCAGACCTCACCCTGGTAGACCTACCCTCGTAGACCTCATGGTGAGCTTGTCGAACCACGAGGTCGCGGCCACGGTGCTATCGACCTCCTGGTTCGACAAGCTCACCATGAGGTCTGCGAGAAGCCGAGTTGCTCCGTTGCATCCCACCCACAACCTGATTAATCAGGGACCACAATTCGCCTGTTGCAGGACTGATCCGTGACCATCGTCGACACCCGTACCCCTGACAAGAAGCGCCTGATCGCCGGCTCGACCGGTGACTGGGAAGTCATCATCGGCATGGAAGTGCATGCCCAGGTGACCTCCGAGAGCAAGCTCTTCTCCGGGTCGTCGACTGAGTTCGGCAGTCCGCCCAATTCCAATGTCAGCTTTGTCGATGCGGCCATGCCGGGCATGCTGCCGACCATCAACGAGGAATGCGTGCGCCAGGCCGTGCGTACCGGCCTCGGGCTCAAGGCGCAGATCAACAAGCGTTCGGTGTTCGACCGCAAGAACTACTTCTACCCCGACCTGCCGCAGGGCTATCAGATCTCCCAGTTCAAGGATCCGATCGTCGGTGAGGGCAAGGTGCTGCTCGACGTGGACGGCGAGACGATCGAGATCGGCATCGAGCGCCTGCATCTCGAACAGGACGCCGGCAAGTCGATCCACGACCAGCACCCCAACATGAGCTTCGTCGACCTCAACCGGTCAGGCGTGGCGCTGATGGAAATCGTGTCGAAGCCCGACCTCCGCTCCTCGGAAGAGGCCAAGGCGTATCTCAGCAAGCTGCGCACCATCCTCCGCTATCTCGGCACCTGCGACGGCAACATGGAGCAGGGCTCCATGCGCGCCGACGTCAACGTCTCGGTCCGTCGTCCGGGTGGCGAGTTCGGGACCCGCTGCGAGATCAAGAACGTCAATTCCGTACGCTTTGCCGGCCAGGCCATCGAGTACGAGGCGCGGCGTCAGATCGACATCCTCGAGGACGGCGGCGCCATCGACCAGGAAACCCGCCTGTTCGATCCCAAGACCGGCGAGACGCGCTCGATGCGCTCCAAGGAAGAAGCGCACGACTACCGCTATTTCCCCGATCCGGACCTGCTGCCGCTCGAGTTCGACGATGCCTTCATTGCGGAACTGGCGCAGCATCTGCCAGAACTTCCGGACGAAAAGCAGGCCCGCTTCATTTCGCAGTACGGCGTAACCCCTTACGACGCCATGGTTTTGACCTTGGATCGCGAGACCGCGGACTACTACGAGGCCTGTGTCGCCCATGGCGGCACCAAGCGTGACGGCAAGGCTGTCGCCAACCTTCTGAACGCTGACGTGGCGGCCTATGCCAACTCGCAGGGCATGGCTGTATGGGAGACCCACCTGCAGCCGCGCCAGATCGCCGGCATTGTCGACCTCGTCGCAGCCGGGACGATTTCGTCAAAGGGCGCCAAGGATCTCTTGCAGATCGTTATCGCCGAGGAGCCGGAAGGGGAACCGGCGGAAATCGTTGAGCGCCGCGGGCTTAAGCAGGTGACCGACCTCGGTGCGATCGAAAAGATCGTCGACGAGATCATCGTCGCCAATCCGGACCAGGTCGAGAAGGTCAAGGCCAAGCCGACGATGATCGGCTGGTTCGTCGGCCAGGCCATGAAGGCCTCCGGCGGCAAGGCCAACCCGCAGGCACTCAACGAGCTGATGAAGAAAAAGCTCGGGATCGAGTAGGCGCCCTCAGCGCCGGCCCACCGTCATCTCTTCCCGCACGTCCGGGTCGGTGTCGAGGAACTCCGGCTCGACCGTGGCGCCGACGGCATCGAAGTACCGGCTCATGAAGTTGCGGAACGAGGCAGCGAGCGCAATGTCGGCGATGTTGAGGTCGGACAGCCCGACCGCGCGCAGGCGGCCGATATCCTCGGGGCCGATCCGGGAGGCATCGCGGGTTATCTGCTCGGCATAGGCCAGCATCTCGACCTGCTGCGGGGTCAGCCCGGCGCTGCGGTAGTCGCGCTGCACCGCGAGCGCCTGTTCCCGCCCGATCATGCCGGAGAGACTGCGGAAATAGACGTGCGAGCAGTAGCTCGACGGCACATGCTTGGCGGCGACAAAGGTGATCAGCCGGAAGTTGAGCAGCCCGAGCGAGAAGCCATCGCGCATCTGGTGGAGCAGGCGCTCGATGGGGAGGATCATGTCCGGGCGTGCCGACCAGCACTGGGTGGCTTCCATCACGCGGCCCATGGCCTTGATCTCGGCGCCGTAGAGCTCGGCCAGTTCACCCGTGGCAGCGTCCGGTTCGATGGTCTGGATGTACACGGCAGTCCCTCCCTCGGTGCTCCGGGAGTGCAGCACACCGGAAGGCGCAAGACAATCGGTCGTCAGGTGAGGGCGCGACGCCTCCCCGACGCAGCAAATCCCGCGTTCACGCGTTGACTGCCGAACTCAACGCGGAGACGAAGCATGGCTGACGTGAACGACATCAAGGAACACTATGAGGTCATCGGCGCTGACGGTGTCCATGTCGGCAAGGTGGACGCCGTCGAGGGCGATCGCATCAAGCTCACCAAGAGCGACAGCGGTGAAGGCGCACACAAGGGCCATCACCACTACATCTCGCTCGGCCTCGTTGCCGAAGTTGAAGGAAACAAGGTGAGGCTGTCGGCCAACGCCGACGTCGCCGTCACCTTCGAAGAGGAAGAAGACGGCGGCGCCGCCTGACCCTCACGGGTTGATATCGTGGCCGGGCTCAGGCGGCAGCGCCGGGTCCGGCTGTTCCGTATCCTCGTCGTGTCGCAAGGGTGAGGTGTGCGGATGCTCGGCATCGCCCACCGGCAGGTGCTTCGGCATCGCCGGCACCGGCCGCTCATGGTTGTGCGGGATCTTGGGGTCGTGCTTGTGCGGATCCGGCATCTAGACCTCCCTCGGACGGGGTTCGTGACCCGGATCGGGCGGAATCTCCGGCGCCGGCGAAGGCATCGGATCCTCCACCGGCTGATCGGGCGTCGGCACCTCCTGCGGATGCGACGGGAACGGCTCCACCGGCTCCGGCTGCGGGGGTTTCGGTTGCGGCACGATCTCGGGGATCGGCCGCGGATCGATATCGGGTCTGTTGGGCTGGCTCATTTCGGAGCAACGAGCCGGTGCCCCTGCGGTTCCGCTAGGCCGGCTTCGGCGCCCGCAAGCGCCGGACCAGCCGCCCATCCATGAACACAAGTCCGAGGAAGATCACCGCCATCCCCGCCAGATGCGCGGCCTCGAACCGCTCGTGCAGCACCAGCACGCCGAGCAGGATCGCCGAGATCGGGGTGATGAAGGTGTTCAGCGACACATTGGTGGCGCCCACCCGCGGCAACAGCCAGTAGACCAGCAGGAAGCTGAAGCTGGTCGAGAAGGCGCCGATGCCGATCAGCGCGCCCCATGTCTCCACCCGCGTGATCACCGGAACGCCGGCAAACAGCAGCGCCACCGGAACCGACACCAGCGCCGCCCCGGTGAGCGAACAGGTCGCCACCACGGCAGAATCGACGTCCTTGAAGCGGCGGGCGTAGTTGAGCGTCAGCGCGTAACAGAGCGTCGCGCCGACGGCCGCCAGCAGGCCCAGCACCTGCGCCGAGGCCCCCGCAGCGAACGATGGCGAGGCCAGGATCACCGCGCCGACGAACCCGATGCCCACGCCCGCCACCTTGTTCCAGCTGGCCTTCTCGCCGCCGGGCCACAGCTGCGAGACGATCACCGTGCTCATCGGCGTCAGCCCGTTGATGACCCCCACGATGCTGCTCGCCACCGTCATCTCCGCATAGGGAAACAGCGCGAACGGGATCGCATAGTTGAGGATGCCGAGCACCAGCAGCTGCGCATAGACGCTGATGCCGGAAGGCAGGCGCTTGCGCATGGCAAAGAAGTATACCCAGCAGATGGCAGCCCCGATGGCCACGCGCCCGGCCGACACCCACAACGGGCTGATCTCGCGGATCAGCACGGCATTGAACAGGAACGAGCAGCCCCACACCGCCCCCAGCAGGATGATCAGCAACCAATAGCGAAGCGGCACGATGTGTTCTCCTTTTGTGCGCAAGCTCTAGCGCCGGCGCAGAGTCGCGTCGAACCGATTTTGACGATGCCTGCGATCAATCGCCGTGATGGGGCAGCACTGCGTCAAGAAATGACAGCAGCACCGCATTGAACATGTCCGGCCGCTGGACCGGAGCGAAGTGGCTGACCGCCTCGAGCAGCAGGAAGCGCCCGTCGGCAACGGACCTGGCGATATACTCGGCATGCTCGCGCCGGATGAACTCGTCCTGCCCCCCGATCACACTCCACACCGGCACGGCGATCGCGCCGAGGTCCGTCACGCTGTAGTCCGGCTGGCTCCCCTGCATGACGGTGAGGTCATCCCGCATCTGCTCGAAGCGGTCCGGCGTCGGCGACAGGGCCGCGTACTGGCTGACATGGTACGCATAGATGCGGTCGATCCGTGGGGTGGGTTGGAAGGGCAGGGCGCCCGTCCCATCCACGTTGCAGGCAAAAAAGAACACGCCGGCAACCCGCTCGGGCGCAGCACGAGCCACCTCAAGGCTGATGACTGCCCCATCGCTCCAACCGACAAAGGCGGCGCGCTCGATGCCCAATCTATCCAGCACCGCCCGTGCGTCCGCCGCCATCTGTTTGTAGCTGAACGGACGCTGGTCGCGGTTGGACCGACCCTGGCCGCGGCTGTCGATGCCGACGACGCGATAGCCGGCGGCGACGAGCGCAGGGATCTGGTAGGCCCAATTGCCGGCATTGCCGAGCCCCCCATGCAGGAGCACCACCGGCGGCCCTTCGCCGAAATCCGCATACCAGATCCGGGCACCGTCGTGCTCCACATGTCCACTGCGCCGGGCGTCCGGCAGCGACGGCAGGCCGTCGGTTTCAAGCTGCGTCAGGTCGTCATCGGTGAAGGTCATCTGCACTCCGGCGTGGTGGTTTCCCGCCTCCGACGAGCCGCAACCACCCACTTCGACTAAGCGGAGAGAGAAACCTCGCCCCGGCAGAGCATGGCCAGCGCCTGCGGGTAGAGCCGGTGCTCTTCCACCAGCACGCGGGCCGAGAGCGTCTCCGGCGTATCACCCGGCACGACGGGCACCTGAGCCTGCAGGATCACTGGACCTTCATCCAGCCCGGGGGTGACGAAGTGAACGCTGCAGCCATGCATCGTCGCTCCATCCGCGATGGCGCGGGCATGGGTATCGAGGCCTCGATAGGCAGGCAGCAGGGAGGGATGGATGTTGATCATCCGCCCGGCCCAGCGGCTCACGAAATCCTCGCCCAGAATGCGCATGAAGCCAGCGAGGCAGACGATCTCCACCTCCCAGCTTTCGAGCACCTGGGTCATGGTGTCCTCGAACATCTCGCGGCTCGGGAACCGGCTCTGCGCCAGCGAGGCGGTGGCGAGGCCCTCGCCCTGCGCGAGGGCCAGCCCGCCCGCAGCGGCCTTGTTGGAGAGCACGCCGACGATCTCGGCGGGATAGTCGGGCGCCTTCGATGCTTCGATCAGCGCGGACATGTTGGAGCCACGCCCGGAAATGAGGATGCCGACTTTCCTGCGTGTCACAGCTTGAGGCTGCCCTGGAACGTTACGGCGTCGGCGCCGCGCTCGGTCAGGCGGCCGACGACTGTGGCGGTCTCGCCGACCTCGGTGAGGTGCGCTACCAGCCGTTCGGCGTCGTCCGCCGCGACAGCCGCCAGCATGCCTACACCGCAATTGAAGGTGCGCAGCATTTCCATCGGGGCGATGCCGCCGCTGCGGCTCAGCCATCCGAACACGGGCGGCGGCGTGATGGCGTCGAGGTCGACATGGGCCGCCAGCGTGTCCGGCAGCACGCGGGGAATGTTGTCGATGAAGCCGCCACCGGTGATATGCGCCAGCGCCTTGATGCCGATGCCGGCGCGAATGGCCGAGAGCAGCGGCTTGACATAGATGCGGGTCGGCGTCAGCAGCGCGTCGGCAAGCGTCCGGCCCGGTGCGAACGGCGCGTCCATGCCCCAGTCGCTGCCGGAGACTTCAACGATCTTGCGCACCAGCGAGTAGCCGTTGGAGTGAACTCCGGAGGAAGCGAGCGCCACCAGCACGTCACCCGCGGCAATGTCAGGGCGGGGAAGCAAGGTACCGCGCTCGGCAGCTCCGACGGCAAAGCCGGCGAGGTCGTAGTCCTTGCCGTGATACATGCCCGGCATCTCGGCCGTTTCGCCACCGATCAGGGCGCATCCGGCGATGCGGCACCCTTCGGCAATGCCGTTGACAATGGCCGTTCCCTGCTCGACGTCGAGCTGGCCGGTGGCGAAGTAGTCGAGAAAGAACAGCGGCTCGGCGCCCTGCACGATGATGTCGTTGACGCACATCGCCACGAGATCCTGCCCGATGGTGTCGTGCCGGCCGGTGTCGATGGCGATCTTGAGCTTGGTGCCCACCCCGTCATTGGCAGCCACCAGCACCGGATCGGTGAACCCGGCCGCCTTGAGGTCGAACAGGCCCCCGAAGCCGCCGATCTCCCCGTCGGCACCCGGACGGCGCGTCGAGCGGACCGCCGGCTTGATGGCTTCCACCAGCGCATTGCCGGCGTCGATGTCCACCCCGGCCTGCTTGTATGAAAGGCCGTTTGGTGTCAGGTTCTGGGCGTCGGACATGGCGCGGTACCGAATGGGGAAAGCGTGCGTAAGGCCGTAACCGGACAGCCAGGGCAGTTGCCAACGCCGGAGCCGGAAGCTAGAGGGCCTGATAGCTTTCCCACCCCCGCGAAGCAAGGCCCGCGTGCGCCGATGTCCCTGAGAAATCAAGTCCTGATCTGGCTCGGCTCCTTTGTCGTGCTGATCGTCGTCCTCTGGATCTTCCGGGGCATACTGCTGCCCTTCGTGGTGGGCGCCGCTCTGGCGTACCTGCTGAACCCGCTGGTCAACCAGCTGCAGCGCCTCCGCTTCAACCGCGGTTGGGCCACCGCAACGGTGCTGCTGGTGGTGATCGCCATCATCGTCAGCCTGTTCTACATGCTGGTGCCGCTGGTGGCGCAGCAGGTCGGCGGCCTGATCCAGAGACTGCCCGGCTATGCCGCGGACCTCCAGGCCCTCGCGCGGCGCTGGGCGCCCGAACTCAACGAGTGGCTCGGCCCCGAGCGGGCGGCGCAGGTGGAAGCCACCGTGGCCGACATGATGGGTCGCCTCGTGGGGCTGGCCGGTGTCGTGACCGGCGAAGTGCTGGCCAGTGGCATGACCGTGATCAACGCCATCAGCTTCATCGTCTTCACCCCGGTCGTCAGCTTCTATCTTCTGCTCGACTGGGAGGCGATGGTGAACGGCCTGAAGAGCCTGCTGCCGCGTGAGCACAAGGAAGAGATCCTGGGCGTGCTGCAGGATATCGACAGTGCCATCGGTGGCGCCATCCGCGGGCAGGGCGGTGTCGTCCTCATCCTTGCCGTGTTC
>JAEYXQ010000023.1 GCA_023431205.1 Pseudomonadota bacterium
GTGGTCCGCTGACCCGTGCGCAGCTGCGGAACCTCCGCGTCTATGCCGGTGCCGAGCATCCCCATGAAGCGCAGAACCCGACCAAGCTGGACGTGGCTGCGATGAACTCCAAGAACGCGCGGGTGAAGTAACATGGCCGACACCATCAACTCCCTCGAGGACCTCGGCACCGTCTCTCCTGCCGCTGCCGCCAACACTGCCCCCGTGCACGAGCAGAAGCTCGACGCCTTCGGCCGCGCCTATGCCACCGGCAAGCGCAAGAACGCCGTTGCTCGCGTCTGGATCAAGCCGGGCAAGGGCAAGGTCACTGTCAACGGCCGCGAGTTCGAGCGCTATTTCGCTCGCCCCGTGCTGCAGCTGATCGTCAAGCAGCCGATCGTCGCCACTGAGCGTCTCGACCAGTACGACGTCACCGTAACCGTTGCTGGCGGCGGCCTCAGCGGCCAGGCCGGTGCCGTTCGTCACGGTATCTCCAAGGCGCTGAACTACTTCGAGCCGGCCCTGCGCCCGGTACTCAAGAAGGGTGGCTTCCTGACCCGCGACGCTCGCGTGGTGGAGCGCAAGAAGTACGGCAAGGCCAAGGCCCGCCGGTCCTTCCAGTTCTCCAAGCGCTAAGCTTCGGATCATCGACATTCGAAAGGGGGCCGGGAAACCGGCCCTTTTTCTTTGGGGCTGCTTGTTCGGATTCACCCCGCACCGAGCGGTGTGCAAACACGCTCTCTGCCGCCTTCTTCCACTAACATGTTATTCCCTTGCGGCTCTCGCAAAGGAAACGCCATGCCGCGCGTCGGCTGACGGAGGGGCGTATTCTCGCGGCTAATTTCGAGGCAGCGTGCCTGTTTTGACAGCGCCTCGGCATCCACGGGAATAAGATGTCACCCACAACCATATCCGCTACACGTCCGGCGCGTGCTCCAAAGCCGTTCTACACCAGCTTCGGCTTCCAGGTTTTGGTCAGCCTGGTCATCGGTCTTGTCCTGGGGCTGATCGCCCGCAACATGGGGCCCGACGCCGCCGGCAACGCCAACTGGTTGACCCAGACCCTCTCCACCATCGGTTCGTCCTTCGTGTCGCTGCTGCGCGCGCTGGTGCCGGTCCTGGTGTTCACCGCCATCGTCGCCTCCATTGCCAACCTGCGTGAACTCAACAACGCTGCCCGCCTGGTGTGGCAGACGCTGCTGTGGTTCGCGATCACGGCCCTGATTGCCGTGGTCATCGGCATCGCCCTTGGCCTGATCCTGCAGCCGGGCCTCAACACCGCCGTGACGACCGAGGCCGCCCGCGCGCCGTCGAGCACCGGCTCCTGGCTCGACTTCCTCAAGGGTCTGATCCCGGCCAATATCTTCGGTCTCACCGCCTCCACCCGCGTGGCTGAAAGCGGCGCGACGACCAGCCTCAGCTTCAACGTGCTGCAGATCCTGGTGATCTCGATCGTCATCGGCGTGGCTGCGCTGCGCGTCGGCCCCGCCGCCGATCCGTTCATCGCCTTCACCCGCTCCTTCCTCAAGGTGATCCACAAGGTTCTGTGGTGGGTGATCCGCTTGACCCCGATCGGCACCGTCGGCCTGCTCGGCAACGCCGTCGCCGTCTACGGCTGGGATGCGCTGGCACAGCTCGGCGCCTACTCGATCGCCATCTATATCGGCCTCGCGCTGGTGCTGTTCGTGGTCTACCCGGTGCTCCTGTCGGTCAACGGCCTCAACCCGATCCGCTACTTCCAGAGCGCCTGGCCGGCCATCCAGCTCGCCTTCGTGTCGCGCTCCTCGATCGGTACCCTGCCGCTGACCGAGCGCATCACCGAGAAGAACCTGGGCGTGCCGCGTGAATACGCCGCCTTTGCCGTGCCACTCGGCGCCACCACCAAGATGGACGGCTGCGCCGCCATCTATCCGGCGATCTCGGCGATCTTCGTCGCCCAGTTCTTCGGTGTGCCGCTCGAGCTGCAGCACTACCTGCTGATCGCCTTCGTGTCGGTGATCGGCTCCTCGGCCACCGCCGGCCTGACCGGCGCCACCGTCATGCTGACGCTGACGCTGTCCACCCTCGGCCTGCCGCTCGAAGGCGTCGGTCTGCTGCTTGCCGTCGATCCGATCCTCGACATGGGCCGGACCGCCGTCAACGTCGCCGGCCAGGCGCTGGTGCCCACCATTGTCGCCAAGCGCCAGGGCATCCTCGACCAGGCCACCTATGACCGCGGCGAGAGTGTCGAACACCTCGACGTCGAGGCCGAGGCCGTGCCGGCGCAGTAAGCCGCCGTTCAGCGCAAAACGAAAAGGGAGGCTCCGGCCTCCCTTTTTCCATTCATCGTGGCCGCTACAAGTGTTAGCGACCGTTCATCTCTGTTCATCTGCCGGACGAACCGGGAGCGTGGTTTCAGCCGACGAGCTTGAGGGCAGGGCGCTTCCGAGGGGGCTTCACCTTGCCACCGCGACCGCGCCGCACACCCGGCACGTAGTTGGCCATCACCCGTTCGATAACGCCGATCGCCTTCTCGGCACCATCTTCGGCCCGCAGCCGCTCGGCCACGTCGGCGGCATTGCGCCGGTAGCTTTCATTGGTGGTGAGGTCGGTCAGGGCGTCCGCCAGAATCTCGGCGGTCATCTTCCTGAGGCGGACGGGCTTGGGTCCGCAGCCGAGTTCGTAGACCCGCCGTCCCCAGTAGGGCTGGTCCATCGCCTGCGGCACGACGAAGGTCGGCCGGCCAAGATGCAGGCCCGCTGCCGTGGTGCCGGCGCCGCCATGGTGGACGACAGCGCTGACATAACGGAACAGCCGGTCGTGCGGGGCCTTCTCGAGGGCGAACACGGTGTCCGGCAATTCGCGCGGATCGATCCCGCCCCAGCCGCGGGCGACCACGGCGCGGCCACCCCACAACTCCACCGCCTCCTTGAGGATGCGGGTATTGCGTTCCGCACCGAACGGCATCGACCCGAAGCCGATATAGATCGGAGCCGGGCCGGCAGCGAGGAAGGCCTCGAACTCAGGCGAGGGCGTCCAGTCGCTGTTGTCCTTGGTGCACCAGTACCCGGTGATGATCGCCGTCTTGGGCCAGTCGCGAGGACGGGGCGACACCGCTGCGGAATAAGCATAGAGCGTCGTCAGCGGCGATCCATCGGTGTTGGTAAAGACACCGCCCATGATGCGGGCATCAAGGCCCATCAGTTCGCGGCGCAGCTTGTTGCGCGGCAGGTTCCAATAGGCCTGCTGCACGGTGGCGGCGGTGTAGGAGAGCTTGTTGAGCGCCGGACCAAGGTCGTCGGCGACGTAGTACATCGACAGCGGGAATTCGCTCGTCGAGTTCATCGGCTGCAGCCCGGTCATGATCGCCGGCACATCCAGCGCCTCGGCGATGTCGATACCGAAGCTGGTGTTCATGTTGACGATGATGGCATTGGCGCCCTGGCACATGGTCCAGGCATTGCGCGCCGCCGTATCGCAGATCTGCTGGCCCTGGCGCAGTAGCGACGGGCCGTTGATGAGCATGGATGAACTCATCGCATTCTCGAACCGCGAGTCGCGCAGGAAGGACTGGATGGAGGGACCCAGCGAGTGGAACTCGAGACCGTAGCTGGTGACCAGCGGCTCGAATTCCTCAGTGGCGCCGAGCACCACGGAATAGCCGTGGTGCTTCAGGGCAATGCCTAAACCGATATAGGGCTGAACGTCGCCTTGCGTACCAATCGTAACCAGGGCGATGCGCTTCAAGGTCGAACCTCACAATGGCCGAGTGGCAATGAAGGTTGTGGCCTCCAGTGCCATTTACAACCCCCCTTCGAGGAATTATGAACGGCCTCGTCGATAACCGGTTTCATTACAAAACTCGGGTTTGAAGGGCAAGAGACATGCCTTCTGCGTACACTGACTTCTCGGCTGGAGCCATGCTCGCCGCCAGTGTCGCGGTCGCCGCATTCGCAGCGGCCGCCGCCGCAGCATACGCCCGCTAGCTCTTCCCGATGGCCACGCCAGGCGTGGCCGGGAAGAGCCGAATAAAGCCCGCACCCGGCGAAATCGTCGGGTTTAACCCCGTTTGAACCACAATTCCGCGACTATCCTGCGCTCCGAAGCGCTGCCGTCGCGCTCCCGGACTCCGAGGATTCCCATGACCGAAGATTTTCACCGCATCCGCCGCCTGCCTCCTTACGTGTTCGAGCACATCAACCCCATCAAGGCGAAGGCCCGGGCGAACGGCGTCGACGTCATCGATTTGGGCATGGGCAATCCGGACCTCCCGACTCCCGACCACATCGTCAACAAGCTCAAGGAGACGGTGCTCGATCCGCGCACGCACCGCTACTCCACCTCCAAGGGCATTCCCGGCCTCCGCAAGGCCCAGGCCAGTTATTATGGCCGCCGCTTCGGCGTGAAGCTCAATCCGGACACCCAGGTGGTGGCGACGCTCGGCTCCAAGGAAGGCTTCGCCAACATGGCGCAGGCGATCACCGCGCCCGGCGATGTGGTGCTGGTGCCCAACCCGACCTATCCGATCCACTCCTTCGGCTTCATCATGTCCGGCGGAGTCGTCCGCTCCATGCCCGCCGAGCCGAACGAGGACTTCATGCGGTCGCTCGACCGCGGCGTGCGCCACTCGATCCCCAAGCCGATCGCGCTGGTTCTCAACTACCCGGCCAACCCAACCGCCTACACCGCCGACCTCGATTTCTACGCCGAGGTCGTCAAATATTGTAAGGCGCACGACATCTTCATCCTGTCTGACCTGGCCTATTCGGAAATCTACTTCGACGACGTGCCGCCCCCGTCCATCCTGCAGGTGCCGGGTGCCATCGACATCGCCGTGGAGTTCACCTCCATGTCCAAGACCTATTCCATGCCGGGCTGGCGCGTCGGCTTTGCCGTCGGCAACGAGCGCCTGATCGCAGCGCTCGGTCGGGTGAAATCCTATCTCGACTACGGCGCCTTCACCCCCATCCAGGTCGCCGCGACGGCAGCCCTGAACGGGTCCGACGAGGTCATCGAGGAAGTGCGAAAGGTCTACAAGCAACGCCGCGACGTGATGGTGGAGAGCTTCGGCCGTTCCGGCTGGCACATCCCTTCGCCGAAGGCGACGATGTTCGCCTGGGCGCCCATCCCGCCTCAGTTTGCCCATCTCGGCTCGCTGGAGTTCGCCAAGCTGATGATCCAGGAGACTGGCGTTGCCGTCGCTCCCGGGGTCGGGTTCGGCGAGTACGGCGACCAGTATATCCGGCTGGCCTTCGTCGAGAACGAGCAGCGCATCCGCCAGGCGGCACGGAACATCAAGAAGCTGCTCGGCTCCAAGACGGGGCAGGGCAACGTGGTGCCGCTCACCGCCTAGACGTCTACGCATGGAGGGGGCGTTGCAACGCGCCCCTTCTGCTGACAACGTCGATCATAGGCAATTCCCTATACCAGCGCGGTACTCCGCCGCACTTGCTGTTCGTTCCTATTGACGACTAGGCGATTTCCTATGCAGATGGCGCCACCATGAGTGACATCGCCTCCTTCCGCCAGTCCGTCGAAAGCTTCATCTCCGCCCGTGGGTGGACGCCGACCCGTTTCGGGCGAACCATTGCAGGCGATCCGCTGTTCGTTTTCGACCTGCGGGAGGGCCGTGAGCCGCGGTCGGACACGCGCCAGCGCATCCTGCGTGCCATGCAGGAATACGGCGAGGGCGAAGCCCTGGCGCCGCTGCGGGTGGGCGTTGCCGGTCTCGGCAATGTCGGAGCGACGCTGGTGCGAATCCTCCAGAAGGACGGCGCCGACCTCAAACGAAAACTGGGTCGACAGCTCGAGGTCGTCGCCGTTGCCGCGCGCTCGCGATCCCGCGACCGCGGCATCGACATTTCCGGGCTCCAGTGGTTCGATGATCCGGTTGCACTGGCCAAGTCCGACGGCATTGACCTGTTCGTCGAGCTGATCGGTGGCGAAGACGGCCCGGCCTTTGCGGCAGTGAAGGCGGCGCTGGAGATGGGCCGCCCCGTGGTGACGGCCAACAAGGCGCTGCTGGCCAAGCATGGCGTCGCCCTCGCCAGGATGGCCGAGGAAAGCGGGACGCAACTCGGGTTCGAGGCTGCCGTTGCCGGTGGCATCCCGGTGATCAAGACGCTGCGCGAAGGCCTCGGCTCGGCCCGGATCGCCAAGGTCTTCGGCATTATGAACGGCACCTGCAACTACATCCTCACCCGCATGGGCAACGAGGACATCAGCTTCGCCGACTGCCTCAAGGATGCGCAGGCGCTCGGCTATGCCGAGGCCGATCCGACCTTCGACGTGGAAGGTTTCGACACCGCCCACAAGCTGTCGATCCTTTCCACCCTGTGCTTCGGCTACGAGATCGCGCCGGAAAAGATCCGGGTGGAGGGCATCTCCCGCATCACCCAGCAGGATATCCGCGTCGCCGCCGATCTCGGCTACAAGATCAAGCTGCTCGGCATTGCCCAGCGCACCGAAGATGGGATCGAGCAGCGCGTCCACCCCACCTTTGTCCCGCGAGGCAGCGCTATCGCCGGTGTTGACGGGGTGATGAACGCAGTCGCGCTGGAAACCGACCATGTGCATGAACTGCTGCTGGCCGGCCCTGGCGCCGGTGGACCGCCGACGGCCTCATCGGTGCTTTCCGACATCCTCGACATCGCCCGTGGCACCAAGGTGCCGCCGCTCGGCGTGCCTAGCGCCGAGTTGATGCCCTATGTTGAAGCGCCCATGCGCGCCCATGAGGGCGGTTACTACATTCGCTTCAATGCCAAGGATGTGCCGGGCGCCCTTGCGTCCATCGCCACCCGCATGAGCGAGCACAGCATCTCCATCGATTCCGTTATCCAACGGTCGGATCTGAACGCCAAGACAGTGGCTGCGGACGGGTCGGCGACGCGAACCGTGGTGATGATCACCCAACAGACTTTGGAATCATCGGTCCGCGAAACGCTTGCGCAGATCGCTGCCGACGGGTTCATTGTCGGTGAGCCGCAAGTGATCCGCATCGAGGCGCTCTGACCTCACGGGCTACAGAAGAACGGCGGGGGAGACATGGAACTGAGCAAGGCCCTTGGCGACAAGGGGCCCGCCAATCTGCATCGCAGCCTGACTCTTGAGCTGGTGCGCGTAACCGAGCGCGCCGCCATTGCCGCTGCTGCCTGGCGCGGCAAGGGCAACGAGAAGGCGGCCGACGACGCCTCGGTTGCCGCCATGAAGGCCGAACTCGATCAGGTCGACATTGCTGGCCGCATCGTTATCGGCGAGGGCGAGCAGCACGAGTGCGACGCCCTGTTCGTGGGCGAGGTTGTCGGCACGGGCCGCGGCCCGGACGTCGATATCGCGGTCGACCCGCTGGAGGGCGTTACCCTTTGCGCCAAGAACCAGCCGGATTCGCTGGTGGTCCTGGCCATGGCTGAGCGGGGCGGGCTGCTGAACGTCGCGCGCAACCTCTACATGCACAAGATCGCCATCGGCCGCGACTATGCGCCCGGCACTGTTCATATCGACTGGACGGCGACCGAGAACGTCACCTCGCTGGCCAAGGCCAAGGGCGTGCCGCTCTCGGAAATCACGGCCATCGTCCTGGATCGGCCGCGCCACGGGAGCCTCATCGAGGAACTGCGGACCGCCGGTGTTGCCGTGAAGCTCATCAGTGACGGTGACATCGCTGGCGTGATCCACGCGGTGAACACCGAGGATACGGGAGTCGACATCTATCTCGGATCCGGTGGCGCTCCGGAGGGTGTGCTGGCCGCCGCCGCGCTCCGCTGCATTGGCGGACAAATGCAGTGCAAGCTGATCCTCGACACGCCCGACAAGCGGGAGCGCGCCAGTGCCATGGGCATCGACAACCCTAACCGCGTCTACGAAGTCGGCGACCTCGCCTCGGGCGATGTGCTGTTCGCTGCCACCGGGATCACCGATGGCAGCCTGATCGAGGGCGTGCGGCTCAAGCGCAACGCGGTGGTGACCAACACCATCGTGATGCGTAGCTGGAGCCAGACCGCGCGCTGGATCAAGGCGCAGCACGCCCGCTAGCCGCGACACCGCAAGCCTTTCCCCAGGGCAGCAAATCGCCTACCACTCCGGCCCATGCTGGATGCGCCGCGCCCCTTTCTCGATGTCACACGCTCGGTCGGCGGCCGCGCCTGGGTCGACCGGCTCGACATGGGCGGCACGCGCCTTGCCACCGCCATCTCCCAGCGGCACGACATCCCCGAGATCCTTGGCCGGGTGATGGCCGGCCGTGGCGTGGGACTCGATGAAGCCGCAACCTACCTCGAGCCCACCATCCGCAGCCTGATGCCGGACCCATCGACGCTGACGGCGATGGATGCCCTGGCTGAGCGGCTGGTTCAGGCGATCACCGACAGCGAGTCAGTGGCGCTGTTCGGTGACTATGACGTCGACGGGGCCTGCGCCACGGCCTTGATGGCGCGCTACCTCCGCCACTTCGGGCTGGAACCGAGGGTCCACATCCCGGATCGCATCTTCGAAGGCTACGGTCCGAATATCGGGGCCATGGACCGCCTGATTGACGGCGGCGCCACGCTGATCGTCACCCTCGACTGCGGCACCACGAGCGACGAACCGATCGCCCACGCCCGCAGCCGCGGCGCCGACGTCCTGGTGATCGACCACCACCTTTCCGACCACGAGCTGCCGCCCGCGACGGCGCTGGTCAACCCGAACCGGGCCGACGACATCTCGGGGCTCTCCTATCTTTGTGCCGCCGGGGTCACCTTCATGGTGCTGGTGGCGGTCAATCGGCTGCTGCGCCAACGGGGCGATACCGGCCTGCCGGACCTGCTGAAGCTGCTCGACCTCGTGGCGCTGGCAACAGTCTGCGACGTGGTGCCCTTGGTCGGGCTGAACCGCGCCTTCGTCGTACGTGGCCTCGAGGTTGCCCGCCGCGGCGACAACCCCGGCATCTCCGCATTGGCGCTGGCCGCGCGAGTGGGCGGGCCGATCAACCCGTACCATCTCGGTTACCTGATAGGCCCCCGCATCAATGCTGGTGGGCGCATCGGCAATGCCGCGCTCGGGACCGAGCTGCTGACAGTCGGGGACGAGCATCACGCGCTCGCCATCGCCTCGCGCCTAGATGAACTCAATGGCGAGCGGCAGCGGATCGAGGTCGAGGCTGTGGAGCAGGCGACAGCCGTCGCCGAGATGGAGATTGGCTCGGGGGAGGGGCCCCCGGTGCTGGTGTTGGCTTCAGCGGAGTGGCACCCAGGCGTCGTCGGCCTGATTGCGGCGCGCCTCCGCGAGCGATTTGACCGACCGGCCTTTGCCATTGCGCTCGGCCCCGATGGTGGCGGCACCGGCTCCGGCCGCTCCGTGCCGGGTGTCGACCTCGGGCGCGCCGTCATTGCCGCGGTGGAAGCTGGCCTCCTCCCCAAGGGCGGTGGGCATGCCATGGCCGCCGGCGTCACTCTGCGGCCGGGGCAGATCGGCGCGTTTCGCGGCTACATCTCCGAGGCGCTGGCGGCGGACGTGGCCAAGGCTCGGGCGATCACCTCCCTGGCGATCGATGCCGCGGTGACGGCGCGCGGGGCGTCCGTGGATCTTGTGAAGGGGCTGGAGCGGGCCGGTCCCTATGGTGCCGGCAACCCTGCACCCGTCTTCGCCTTCCCTGCCCACCGCGCCCGTTTTGCACAGGTGGTGGGGAAGGGCGGTCATGTCAGCTTCTCGCTCGCCTCTGAAGATGGGGCGCGGCTCAAGGCCGTCGCTTTCCGCGCGGCGGGGACGCCACTCGGCGACATCCTGCTGCGCGAGCAGGACACACCGCTGCATTTCGCCGGCACCCTTTCGCTCGACCACTACCAGGGGCGGGAACAGGTACAGCTCCGCGTGATCGACGTCGCTCGCCCGCGAACTTGATGCGCTGCAACTCCCGCGCCACCGTGGGGTTGAGCGCGAGTGGAGGGAATTGCCATGGCCCACGTCGCCTACCAGCCTGTTGATGAACCGAAGCCGGTTGCGCCGGATGTCTGGATCGTCGACAGCGGGCCGCTGCGTCTCGCCGGCATCCCTATCCCGGTGCGCATGTCGGTGGTGCGCCTGCCGGATGGCGGACTTCTGCTCCACTCGCCAACACGGTTCAGCTTCGAGCTGCTGCGCAAGCTGGACGCTCTGGGGCCGGTTCAGCACCTGGTCGCTCCCAACACGGTTCATTGGACCTATGCGCGCGAGTGGCAGTCCCATTGCCCGGCTGCCATCACCTGGGGCGCTCCGGGTCTGAGCCGCCGCAAGGCGGTGGTCGAGGCCGGACTCCGAATCGACCGCGAGCTGGCGGATGGGACTACGCAGGAATGGCAGGAAGCGATCGAGACAGTGATCGTGCGCGGCAAGGGGATCACTGAGGCGGCCCTGCTCCATCGACCGAGCCGAACGCTGGTGCTGACCGACCTCGTGGTCAATGTGGAGCCTAAAAAGCTGCCCTTGCCCGTCGGCATAGGTGTTCGACTCGTTGGCGCCGCGGCGCCGCACGGCCGTGCGCCATTCTACGCCAGGGCAGCCTTCAAGGCCGGCGGAGAGCCTGCTGCCGCCGCAGCGGAGCGTCTGGTGGCCCTTCAGCCGGACCGGGTTGTCTTCGCCCATGGGCGGTGGTTCGAGGCCAATGGAGCCGACGAACTGCGCCGCTCCCTGGACTGGCTGCTGCCGTCCTGAACCGGCCAAGCTGTTGCAAGTGCTGCTTGCATATCCGTTTGTGGCCGGTAAAGTGCGGCGGCATTCACTGGAACGTGTGCTCCAGTGCTCGTGGGTTTACCCTCGATCTAACCGCGGCGGCAGCCGTCATGGCGCTCCGCCCGGCTCGGTAAGACCTGAAACCGGCGGTTCGATGAGCAAGACTGCAGTAGACGATACGCGCACCGGAGGCACGCTCTGGACCCGCTTCGCGTCGTGGGCGCTGGATGCGGTGGGCTCGCGCATGCTGGGCAATCCCAGGCATGGCGCGGTGACCGTCATCCTGCCGAATGGACGCACGCGAACGCTGGGTAGTCCCTCGACCGGCGAACACGCCGTTCTCCGCCTCAAGAACTTCCGGTTGCTCAGCGAGACCATGCGCCGCGGCACCGTCGGCTTTGCCGCCGCCTATATGGACGGCGACATCGAGGTCGATGACCTTACCGCCTTGTTCCGCTTCTTCCTGCAGAACCGTGACCTGTTCGAAGAGGCCAATCCCGGCGTCTTCCGCAAGGCCGCCTCGGACCTGCACTACCATCTGTCGCGCCGCAACACGCTCGAAGGCTCCAAGAAGAACATCGCCGAGCACTACGACCTTGGAAACGACTTTTACGGCCAGTGGCTCGACCCTTCCATGACCTACTCGTCGGCCATTTTCCTGTCCGGCGACCAGAGCCTCGAAGAAGCACAACTCACCAAGTATCGCCGCGTCGCTGACATGGCCGGTGTGCGTGCCGGCAGCTCCGTGCTCGAGATCGGTTGCGGCTGGGGCGGTTTCGCCGAGACCGTGGCGCGCGACTACAACGCCAGGCTGCGCGGCATCACGCTTTCCGCCGAACAGCTGAAATACGGCCAGGAGCGCCTGCGCCGCCAGGGTCTCGATAACCGCGCCGAACTGGTCTTCGAGGACTACCGCCACACCACCGGCCAATACGACCATGTCTGCTCGATCGAGATGATCGAGGCGGTGGGCGAGGACAACTGGCCGAGCTACTTCCAGGCCGTGCATGATCGGCTGAAGCCGGGCGGCACCGCCTCGATCCAGGCGATCACCATCGACGAGGCCGATTTCGACGGCTACCGCAGCGGCCCAGACTTCATCCAGCGCTACATCTTCCCGGGCGGCATGCTGCTGACCAAGACGGCGATGCAGGAATTCGGCGACCGCTACGGCCTCGTGGTGGAGAACGTCGAGAACTTCCGCCTCAGCTATGCCCGCACCCTGCGCCTGTGGCGCGAGCGCTTCCTCGAGCGCTGGCCGGTGATCGCCCCGCTGGGCTACGACGAGCGCTTCAAGCGCAAGTGGGTCTATTATCTCAGCTATTGCGAGGCCGGGTTCACCGAGGGATCGATCGACGTCGGCATCTACCAGTACCGCCGCCCGCTCTAGGGTAGAGCCATCCTAGGCCGATGCGCCGCACTGAAACGGCAGAGGTAACAGCACCGTAACGAGTGCTGCGCATGATGACCCCCCGTATTCCGGGGGCTGCGATGACCGATTCCACTGTGGACCAAACTGCCCGCGCGCCCGCATTTCCGCGGGTGCTGGCCAGCGATGTGTTCTGGGTTGCCGTGATCGCCGCGGCAACCATCGCGTTCTACAATCTGGGGCCGCTCGGTCCCGATGTCAGCTGGCTGATCACGGTCAGCGAGCGCATCCTGGCGGGACAGACGCTTTACGTCGACATCCTCGAGCCCAACCCGCCGATGGCGGGATACATCTACATGATCCCGGCATGGCTGGCGCAAGCGCTCGGCGTGTCGGCCGAACCGCTGGTCATCCTCTACACCACCGCGTTCGGGCTCGCGACCACTGGCCTGTCGGCATGGCTGGTGCGCCGTGCCCGCTTGCTGCCGCGAGCCGAACTGCTGTGGCCGATCTCGTTCCTGCTGGTCGGCGCCGCCTGGGGCGAGGACTTCGCCCAGCGCGAGCATTTCGCCACCATGGCGGCGCTGCCGCTGCTGGTCGCGATAGCTCTGCGCGCGCAGGGCAGCAGGCCGGCCACCTGGCACTGGATTCTCGCGGGGCTCTGCGGTGGACTGATGCTCGCCATCAAGCCGCATTTCGCCCTGCCGATTGCGCTGCCCGTGCTCTACGCGGCAACCCGGCAGCGCTCGCTGCGGCCGCTGTTCGGCGCCCCCGAGCTTTGGCTCGCCGGAGGCATCCTGCTGGCCTTCACGGCGATGATCTGGTTCGTTTTCCCCGACTTCTTCAGCAACATCATGCCGGTGGCCACCGCCGCCTATGTGCCGGACCGGCGCGACCCGCTGCTGCTGCTCAGCCTGCCGGTGGTCCTGTTCTTCCTGGTGCTGACCGCATTCGGGCTGGCGGCCTACCGCCGGAAGATCACCGAAGAGCCGCTGCTCGGCGCGCTGTTCTTCTGCGCGGTCGGGTTCTTCGTCGCCTATTTCGCGCAGAGCCGGGGCTATCTTTACCAGATCCTGCCGGCCATCACGCTGATGAGCGTCTTCGTGCTCATGAGCTTTGCCCAGAACGTGGGTCGGGCCCGCAAGAACGTCGGTGCAGCCCTTGCCGCCGCGGCCGCACTGGCGATCGGCTCCGTGCCCGTGCTCTACGAGATCCACCAGTGGCGTGTTCGCCAGCCGCTGTACGCTGCCGTCGAACCTTATGGACCGGGGCTCAAGATCGTCAGCATCCTGCCGGACCTCACCGCCGGCAGCCCCCTACACCGGGTGATCGATGGCACGCTGGTCAACTCCCCGCCGGGCCTGCTGATGTCGATGAGCGCCATTCGCCTGCAACAGGAGCGGTCGCCAACCGGTGCCTGGGCGGAGGCGCTGCAGGCCGTCGAGCAGGGCGAGCGCACCCGGCTCCGCGAGGACATGCTGCAGCAGCCGCCCGACATCATCGTTACCGCAGCCTCGCACTTCGACTGGTTCGTTTGGGCCCAGCAGGATGCGCAGATTGCCGAGTTGGTTCGCGAGTTCGAAGAGTTCGCCGTGGTGCCGTTCGATGGCTACGACATCCGCCTGCTGAAGCGTCCGGGGCTGGAGGCGCACCATGTCCCTCAGCTTTGACCCGGCAACGGGGCAGGGGGCAGACACCTCGGTTGAGCCCCTCACGCTGCCTCACGCCGGAAGCAGCCCGGCATTCGTGCCGCCCACGCTCGCGGTGGTGGTGCCGAGCTACAATGAGCGCGACAATATCGAACTGCTCTACCTGAGGGTTGCCGGGGCCTTGGGAGACCTGCGCTGGGAGATGATCGTCGTCGACGACAACAGCCCCGACGGCACCGCCGCTTTGGTCAACGAGCTGAGCCGGGTCTATCCCGATCTCAGGTGCCTGCAACGGTTCGGCCGGCGTGGGCTGGCCTCGGCCTGCATCGAGGGCATGGCCGCGACGGCGGCGCCCTATGTTGCGATCATCGATGCCGACCTGCAGCACGACGAGGCGGTGCTGCCCGTGATGCTCGCTCACGCCGAGGCAGGTGCGGACCTGGTCGTAGGCTCCCGCTTTGCGGCGAGTGGATCGGTGGGCGAAGGCCTGAGCCGGTCTCGCGAATCGGGTAGCCGGCTGGCGACCAGGCTGGCTCAGCTCATCACCGGCAACGCGGTCAGTGACCCGATGAGCGGCTTCTTCCTCGTCCGCCGCGAAGTGGCGCTGCGTGCAGCGCCCCGGCTGTCCAAAGATGGCTTCAAGGTTCTCATGGACCTGATCGTCACCACCAACCGCATGGGCGTGCCGCTCAAGGTTGCCGAGGTGCCCTACGTGTTTCGTCCGCGCCATGCGGGCGAAAGCAAGATGAGCCCGCTGGTGGTCATCCAGTATCTCGGCCTGTGGTTTTCCAAGCTGACGGGCGGCACCTTGCCGCCAAGCTTCCTGCTGTTCGGTCTCGTCGGTGGCACCGGCGTCGCCGTGCACCTGGGTGTGCTGAGCCTGCTGACGGCCGCGTTCTCGCAAGGCTTCGTCGCCAGCCAGGTGGCCGCGACACTCGCTGCAATGACCTGGAATTTCTGGCTGAACAACAACCTCACCTACGCCGACCGCAAGCTGCGGGGCATGCGGATGGTGCGGGGACTTCTGAGCTTCTTTGCCATCTGTGCGCTGGGCGGCCTCGCCAACGTCTCCGTGGCCAGCACGATCTACCAATGGGACCAGCAGACACTCGTCGCGGGCCTGGCCGGTGCGATCATGAGTTCGGTGTTCAACTACGCCGTGACCCGGGCCTTCACATGGAAGTAGCCGCAGCCCGCCGGCCAGGTGCCAGGGCACACAGAAACAGCCCGGTGAGGCGAAGGCAGGCAGATTCAGCATGAACGGGAAGAGTTGGTACGCCCAAGGGGAATCGAACCCCTGTTTACGCCGTGAGAGGGCGTCGTCCTGACCGCTAGACGATGGGCGCACAGTCAACGCTCAGTGTGTACCGCCTGCCGTTTGCCGGAGCAAGGGGAGGTGGTACGCCCTAGGGGAATCGAACCCCTCTCTGCACCGTGAAAGGGTGCCGTCCTAACCGATAGACGAAGGGCGCCTGAACGCTGCGGCTCGTATAGTCAGCTTATCCGGTTTGTGCAACCCACTAAGCCGCTTAGCCGAGAAAGTTTTCAACAGCCCGAGAAAGTGACGGGGCGATTGTAGCCGCGCGGCCGGTCGCGCACGTCCACATGGATGAACTGCCGGCCGGGATAACAACCCAGGCCACCGACGCTGTTGGAGCGCATGGCGAAGGCAATCAGTTCGCGCTTGTCGACGCCGGGGATGTAGAAGTCCGCGGCCATGCACTTGGTGTGGAAGGAATTGTCGGCGCCGCCAGCGGCAGTATTGTGGGCGCTGTCGCGATAGCCCGAGCTCATGATGATCTTCTTGCCGAAGTGCCCCTCGAACTCCCAGATCAGGAAGCGCAGCTTGGGCGAGATGCAGAAGGCGTTCACCTCGCCGCTCGACACGATGGTACCCCAGTCGGAGCGTTTGCCGGCATAGGCTGCGCCGCTGGAGCTGGCAAACATGGCCATGGGCACGCAGGCCGAGAGCGCCAGGGCAGTGACGGCAGCGGCGACGATGGAGCGAAAGAGAGAATACATGCGACTTCCCGCTGGACGACTGTTGCGGAAGCGCAACAGGCAATGTTCCTGCTGGTGAGGTCGCTAAAATACGATCGGTTTCGCTAACCGCCGGATAACTCCGATGGTTAGCGATCCGTTACCTGTCCGGCTTACCAGGTGCCGGTGTTGGGCATGGACGCCCAAGGCTCCTGTTGGTCGAGGTGACCGTCCTGGATCAGTTCGACGGAGATCCCGTCGGGGGATTTGACGAACGCCATGTGACCGTCGCGGGGCGGACGATGGATGGTAAAGCCCATGTCCATCAGGTGCTGGCAGAGCTGGTAGATGTCGTTCACCCGGTAGGCCAGGTGGCCGAAATTGCGGCCACCGGTATAGACCTCTGGGTCCCAGTTGTAGGTGAGTTCCACCTCGCCGCCGGCGTCGCCGGGCGCGCGGAGGAAAATCAGCGTGAACCGACCCTTTTCGTTGTCGGTGCGGCGGACTTCCTCGAGACCGAGGCCTTCGCAATAAAAGCGCAGGCTCTCCTCGACATTGGTGACACGCACCATGGTGTGAAGGTACTTCACTGCTCTCAGCCTCCTTTAGTTCGTCCGGACTGCCTATCAAGCTGGGGCGGCAGGGACAATTCCAAACAGAGTCTTAACAACGCCGCCTGAATCGGCCACAGTGCGCTATCGGTTGGCGTACCCCCGCGGCGGCGGGGTGGTTGAGGGGCGTTTGGGTATGGGGGCCAAGTTCGGCAACGACGGCAGACAGTCTGTGGAGTCTTCGGTGAGGACCGGGACGACAGATGCCGGGCATTCGCCGGACGATGCCAACGCCCTCGATACCATCGAGATTTCCGGCGCCATCAAGTGGTTCGACGCCGGCAAGGGTTTCGGCTTCATTGTGCCGGACAACGGCATGGCGGACGTGCTGCTGCATGTCACCTGCCTTCGCCGCGACGGTTACCAGACTGCCTACGAGGGCGCGCGCATCGTCGTCGAGGCGCTGAACCGCCCCGGTGGCCTGCAGGCTTTCCGCATCGTCTCCATGGACGATTCCACCGCACGCCACCCGGCACAGATGTCTCCACCGCGCACCCATGTAGTGGTGGAGCCGACATCGTCCATGGTGCGGCTCGAGGTGAAGTGGTTCAACCGCATCCGCGGTTTCGGCTTCCTGTCCGCCGGTGACGGGGCTCCGGACGTGTTCGTGCATATGGAGACGCTGCGCCGTTTCGGCATCACCGAACTGCGCCCGGGCCAGCATGTTCTGGTTCGCTACGGCAACGGCCCCAAGGGTCTCATGGTCGCCGAAATTCGACCCGATGGTTGGGGCGAGGCTCCGTCCTCGCACTAAGGACCATCATGATTCCCAAGCTCACATCGCTGGCCGCTTGGGTGGCGGCCATCCTGCTCACCATGCCGCTTGCTGCCTGCAGCGACGAGGGGCGGCTGATCCTGCACACCGGCAGTGGCGACCATGCATTTACCGTTGAGGTCGCCGACGAGCCGGCGGAGCGGCAGCGCGGCCTGATGTATCGCGAGGAACTCGCGGACGACGCCGGCATGCTGTTCGACTTCCAGGAGGAGCGGGTGGTCTCGTTCTGGATGAGCAACACCCTGATTCCACTCGACATGATCTTCATCGGCGCCGACGGCGTGGTGAAGACCGTGCATGTGAATGCCCGGCCGCTCGATCTCACCTCGATCTCGTCGCAGGTGCCGGTGCAGTTCGTGCTGGAGATCCCAGGCGGGCGGTCGGTCGAGATCGGGCTCGACCTGGGTGACACGGTCGAGCACCCGTTGATCGGGACTGCGGCCGATTAGAGCCGGTGGATCACCATGCAGTCTATGACTGCCCACAGGTGCAGGCTGGCGCCGGCCACCACAAACACGTGCCAGAGCGCGTTCTGGAACTTCAGCCGTTCCCACAAGTGGAAGATGATGCCCAGCGAGTAGGTGATGCCGCCGGCCAGCAGCAGCCACATGGTGCTGGTTGGCAGTGTCTGGGCGAGCGCCTGGAACACGGTGACGCCGCTCCAGCCGATCGCCAGGTAGAGCAGGATGGCCATGCGGCCGAATCGTTCCGGCACCAGCAGCTTGAGCGCGACGCCGACCAATGAGGCGCCCCAGACAAAGGCGGTCAGCACGACGCCGTGCGTCGTGCTGCCCAGAGTCGCGAGGAACGGGGTGTAGGAGCCGGCGATGAACAGGAAAATGGCCGCCTGATCGAGCCGTGCCAGCCAACGCTTGACCGGCGTGATCGGCCACATGTTGTAGGCGAGGGAGACACCCAGCACGACGACGAGCGTCGCCACATAGACCACCAGCGCCGGAACCGCCTCGGGCGCCGTCCCCAGCACGGCAAAGGCGATCAGAATCGCGCCGGCCGCGATGGCGACCACCAGGCCCAACACGTGGACGGCTCCGTCCACCACCATTTCCGCGAGGGTGAAGGGGCGGCGTTTCCACCAGTGGATGTCGTGGGCAGGCAGGATCAAGATCTTCTCCGTTGGGCGGCAGTCTGGTCGGTCAGGTATGACCATAACCTTGCCGCGCCGGCGCCGGTTCACCGGCATCGTAAAGTGGCGACAAACGCATCTGGTGAACAACCCGTTCCAGGCGCTTGACGGGTAACGGTGTCGTTACGTAGCAGCGGGGTGTTCCTTTCCGAGAGCTACCGTGTCTCCCGTACCCGTTCTTGTCGCCCTGGCCGATCCCGTCCGTTGCCGCATCGTCGAGATGCTCCGCGCCGAGGCTCAGCCAGTGCACCGCATCGCCTCGGCCTTTCCCATCTCGCGGCCGGCCATCTCGCGCCACCTCAAGGTGCTGAAGCGAGCGCGCCTGATCAGCGAGAAGAAGGTGGGGCGCGAAAACATCTACGTACTCCACCCGCGCCGCCTGGAGCCGGTCCGGAAATGGCTGGACGCCATCCACCCCGTCGCCGTCGCTGCCCCGGTTGCGGCTCCGGTCGAGGTGGTCGCCCCTGAAACGGATGCCACGCCCGCGGTCCGCAAGGCCGCGCGCAGCGCGCCACGCAAGGCCGTCGAATCGGTCAGGATCGCCGAACCGGTTCCACCAGTTCCGGCGGCCAGACCTGCGCTCGAGCAGATGGGTTTCGACTTCTAGCGGGAACGGGTGCCGCCACCGGTCGTTCGGCTCCATCAGCCCTGAATGGAGCGTGACGATGCAGTTTCCACCGCTCGAGCCAACCCTGCCGACGGACATTCCGCCGCAACCGCCCGAAGAGCTTCCCGATCCGGATCTGCCGGGTGGGGACGATCCGGCCCAACGGCCCGACTACGAGCCGGCCCCCGATCTGCCGGGACAACCGCCCGAGGACCTGCCGCCACCGCCTGTGTGAAGCCCCTCTGGCGATCCCGACAGGATTCGAACCTGTGACCAACAGCTTAGAAGGCTGCTGCTCTATCCAGCTGAGCTACGGGACCGAGCGAGAGGTGGTGCACGTTTAGCGCATTTTGCCGCCAAGGGAACGCCCTTAGTGGAGTGGGGCGGTGCTGCCGCGGATGATCAGGTCCGAGCTCAGCACCATGCGGCGCGGCACCCGGCTGCGCGGTTCGCCCTCGATCACGTCGATCAGCGCCTGCGCCGCGAGCCGTCCGACTGCGGCGCAAGGCTGGCGCATGGTGGTCAGCGCGGGCACATAGTGCTGCGACAGGGCGATATCATCGAAGCCGACCACGGAGATATCCCGCGGGCACTCAACCCCGGCGCCGCGGAGAGCGGTGAGGAAGCCGATGGCGCCCTCGTCATTGGCGGTAAATACCGCCGTCGGCCGCTCGGGCAAGGCCAGAAATGTAGCCGCTGCCGCACGGCCGCTTTCCATGTCGAACCCACCCTTGAGCAGCCATTCGGGACGGATCGGCAGGCCCGCCTGCGCCATGGCTGCCTCGAAGCCCCGCTGGCGCTCGCCGGTTAGCACGTTGCCGTCCGGCCCTCGGACATGGGCGATACGGCGGTGCCCGAGTTCGATCAGGTGTCGGGTCGCCTGCTCGGCGGCATAGGCGTTGTCGGTCTTGACCGTGTGGAACGGGGAATCGGGGATCTCCTCGCAGGCGACCACCAGCGGCACGGGGGAGGGGGCCTTGCGCAGAATCATCAGCTGCTCGAGGTCGACCGACCCGTCCAGCAGCACCAGCCCATCCACCCGGTTGGAGATGAAGTACTCGCGGATGCGGCGGCCGGGATCGTCGCCGGAGAATCGGTTGGCCACCAGCACCCCGTAGCCCCGTGCCGAGGCTTCCCGCTCGATGGCATCGAGGATGTTGGCAAAGAAGGTGTTGCGGATGTCGGGCAGCGCCACAAGGATGGTCCGCGCCGTCTTCTGGCGCAGCGAGCGGGCGGACTGGTTGAGGGTATAGCCCGTGGCCTCGACAGCGTCGGAAACGCGCTGCCGGGTATCGTCGCTGACCCGCTCCGGCATGGACAAGGCGCGGCTGACGGTTGCGGTCGAGACCTGTGCAAACCGCGCAACATCTTGAATCGTTGGTGCTTTTTTCACCAGGCTCATGATCTAAGGCGCCCCCTCCGCGCCCTGTTACCCAAACTGTCTAAATGCGGCTTGACAGGTCTGCAAGCAGTGTATGAAACTCCTGAAATCGATTGCAGAACTTTCGGGGCTCCGGAAATGCAATCGATTACACGCAGCCAGCTCGGGACACCTCGAAAGAAGGTGGCCTTGCGGCTGGCGGCACCGCGGAGCGCTTCGCTCCAAGTGATCGTTGGGAGGACTATTCCATGAAGAAGTTTGCAGTGGTTGCCGGTCTGGCAACCGCTCTGCTCGGCTCCACCGCCATTTATGCTGCCGAGCTCGAAGTCACGCACTGGTGGACTTCGGCCGGTGAAGCCGCGGCCATCGCCGAATTCGCCAAGGTCTTCGAAGAAGAAACCGGCCACACCTGGGTCGACTCCGCGCTGTCCGGCTCGGGCACCGGCGCCAACCCGGTGATCATCAGCCGCATCATCGGCGGCGACCCGATGGGTGCCACCCAGATGAACACCGGCCGCGACGCCGAGGAGCTCATCCAGGCTGGTCTGATGCGCGACCTCACCGAGGTCGTCGGCGACATGAACCTCGAAGAGTTCTATGTGGACGCTTCGCTGCTCGAGCCCTGCCGCTACGAGGGTGGTCTCTACTGCCTGCCGATCAACATCCACTCGTGGGACTGGCTGTGGCTCTCCACCGCTGCCTACGAGAAGATCGGCCAGCCCGTTCCGAAGGACTGGAACGAGTACGTCGCCTCGTGGCCTGCCCTGCAGGAAGCCGGTATCCTGCCGTTCGGTCTGGCGACCGGCTGGCCGATCTCGGGCGTCCCGGGCGTGCTGATGAACGGTATCGGTGGTCCGGACCTCGTCCTCGCCATCAACCGCGACAAGGATGCCGAAGCCGTTCGTGGCCCCGAGTTCCGCAAGGTTGCCGAGGCTCTCGACGCGCTGCGTCAGGTGATCTCGCCCGACATGATGGTCCCGTCCTTCGGTGACGTCGGCAACCAGCTCCTGGCTGGCGAAGCCGCCGGCAACATCCACGGCGACTGGCTCGCCGGCGACCTGCAGATCGCAGGTGGCGTTCCCGGTGAAGACTACGAGTGTCTGCCGGCCCTCGGCCTCGGCACCCAGCTGACCGGTGGCGGTGACTCCTTCTACTTCCCGGTCCTGCCGGAAGGCACCGATCCGGAAGTGATCGAGGCTCAGGAGCAGCTGGCTCGCATCCTGATCTCGCCGGACGCACAGCTGAAGTTCAACATGGTGAAGGGCTCCATGCCGATCCGTACCGACATCGACTTGTCGGGCGCGAATGCGTGCATGCAGAAGGCGATCGGCCTGCTGGACAACGGTCTGCTTCCGTCGGGTGACTTTGCCCTGTCGAGCGACACCCAGCAGCAGCTGCAGGATCTCAGCACCGAGTTCCTCGACGATGACAGCATCACCGTCGACGACTACATCGAGCGCTATGCCTCGATCATCGAGTCGGCTGAGTAACATTCCGGCTATCTGGTTGGGAGTTCGCTCCCAATGAGGAAATGGTGGTCGGCCTTGCTCACAAGGTCGGCCACCTTCTCTTGGAGATACATTCATGGCGGACACTGCCGTTCCCTTGGACGCGGGCGTCGAGACGGTTCACCGTCCCGGGCTGCTGAAAAGAATCCTGTTTCACAACCTGCCCGCCAAGATTGCTGCGTTGCCCATGATGGCAACGGTGCTGGTCGTGTTTGTTGGCTGTACTATCTGGACGATCTACTACTCCTTCACGAACTCCAAGCTCCTGCCGACCGGCAAGTTCGTCGGTTTCGACCAGTATGAGCGCCTGTTCGCCACCTCCCGCTGGAACGTTTCGGTCTGGAACCTCGTGGCCTATGGTTCCATGTCGCTGGTCTTCACGCTGGTCATCGGCTTCATTCTGGCGGTGCTGATCGACCAAAAGATCCGGTTCGAAAGCGCCTTCCGCACCATCATGCTCTACCCCTTCGCTCTGTCCTTCATCGTGACGGGCCTGGTGTGGCAGTGGATCATGAACCCCACGCTTGGCCTGCAGGGCACGATGCGCAACCTCGGCTGGGAAAACTTCAGCTTCGACTGGATCGCCAATCCGCGCATGGTGCTGTTTGCGCTGCTGATCGCCGGTCTCTGGCACGGCACCGGCTTCTGTATGGTGCTTATGCTGGCAGGGCTGCGCAGCGTCGACGAGGAAATCTGGAAGGCCGCGCGCGTCGACGGCATTCCCACCTGGCGCACTTATGTCTCGATCGTCATTCCCATGATGCGCGGTGTTCTCGTCACTGCCGTTGTGATCATCGGCTCCGGCATCGTCCGGCTCTATGACCTGGTGGTGGCGCTTACCAATGGCGGCCCCGGTATCTCCTCGGAAGTGCCGGCCAAATACGTGCTCAACTACATGTTCTCGGGCGGCAATATCGGCCAGGGCCTGGCCGGTGCGTCCATGATGCTTCTCACGGTGCTGATCATCATGATCCCGTGGGCCTATCTCGAATTCGGCGGAAAGGGGCGCCGCACATGAGCCAGACTGCAACCATGACCGGCCCGACGCCCGCCACCTCCGACGAGATCGTCGAGGCGCGCGGTCCCCGGCCCAAGCCGTTCTTCACCCCCAAGAAGATCATCCTCTATTCGATCCTGGTCTTCTTCTCGCTCTATTACCTGTTCCCGCTCTACGTGATGCTGTCGACATCGCTGAAGACGTTGCCCGAGATCCGGTTCGGCAACATCTTCGCGCTGCCGCAGACGCCGAACTTCGATGCCTGGATTAAGGCATGGAGCAGCGCCTGTACCGGCCTGACCTGCCAGGGCCTGTCGCCCGGCTTCTGGAACTCGGTGAAGATCACCATTCCGTCTACCATCGTGTCGATCTTCATCGCGGCGGTGAACGGCTATGCACTGGTCAATTGGCGCTTCAAGGGATCCGAGATCTTCTTCTCGATCCTGATCTTCGGCTCGTTCATCCCCTACCAGGTGATGCTCTACCCGCTGGTGATCATCACTCGCGAACTGGGTATCTTCGGGACGTTGCAGGCCGTGATCCTGATCCACACCATCTTCGGTATGCCGATCCTGACGCTCCTGTTCCGCAACTACTTCGCCTCGTTGCCACAGGAACTGTTCAAGGCGGCGCGCGTCGACGGGGCAGGGTTCTGGCGCATCTTCTTCGAGATCATGCTGCCAATGTCGCTGCCGATCTTTGTGGTGGCGCTGATCCTGCAGGTTACCGGTATCTGGAACGACTTCCTGTTCGGCGTGGTGTTCGCCGGCACGCAGAACTACCCGATGACCGTTCAGCTCAACAACATCGTCAACTCGGCCCAGGGCACGCCCGAATACAACGTGAACATGGCCGCCACCGTTCTGACCGGTCTCGTGCCGCTCATTGTTTACTTCGTGTCCGGCAAGTGGTTCGTCCGCGGCGTCGCTGCCGGTGCGGTGAAGGGATAATCGAATGCAACCCAGCGTTTCCATCCGCGACCTGTCGCTCAACTTCGGCAATGTGAAGGTGCTCGAGCACCTCAACCTCGACATCGCGCAGGGCGAGTTCATCGTCCTGCTCGGGCCATCGGGTTGCGGCAAGTCGACCCTGCTCAACTGCGTTGCCGGTCTGCTCGACGTTTCCGACGGCCAGATCTTCATCAACGGCAAGAACGTCACCTGGCTCGAGCCCAAGGACCGTGGCATCGGCATGGTGTTCCAGTCCTACGCGCTCTATCCGCAGATGAGCGTCGAGAAGAACCTCTCCTTCGGCCTCCGCGTCGCGGGGATGCCGAAGGACGAGATCAACCGCCGCGTTCAGCGCGCGGCCGAGATCCTGCAGATCCAGCCGCTGCTGCAGCGCAAGCCGGCCAACCTATCGGGTGGTCAGCGCCAGCGCGTCGCCATCGGCCGCGCCCTGGTGCGCGACGTGGACGTGTTCCTGTTCGACGAGCCGCTGTCCAACCTCGACGCCAAGCTGCGGAGCGACCTGCGCGTCGAGATCAAGCGCCTTCACCAGCGCCTGAAGAACACCATGATCTACGTGACCCACGATCAAATTGAGGCGCTCACGCTCGCCGACCGCATCGCGATCATGAAGAACGGCGTGATCCAGCAGCTGTCTGACCCTCACACGATCTACAACAAGCCCGTGAACCTCTACGTCGCCGGCTTCATCGGGTCGCCGTCGATGAATTTCATCGAGGGCCGGATCGAGGGTTCGGAGTTCATCGCCGAAGACGGCACGCGTGTTCCGACCGCGACCTACGAGTTCACCAGCAGGGCGTCTGGGGCCACCAAGGCGGTGCTGGGCGTGCGACCGGAGCACATCGCAGTGGGTGACGCGGCAGCCGGCCTGCCGTTCACCACCGAGGCCGAGATCGAAATCGTCGAGCCGATGGGTTCGGACACGCTGGCCTGGACGACCCTTGCGGGCAAGTCGGTGACCTTCCGTGCCGACAGCGACATTCCGCTCCATGTCGGCCAGAAGGTGCTGCTCGGGTTCGACCCGGCGCGCGGCTCGTTCTTCGACGCCGAGAGCACCAACCGGCTCTAGCGGACACCGGCGATTCAACGCCGTTCGCCATCGCTCATGAGCGGTGGCCTCCCTCATACGACCAGAGGCCAAGTCATGGACTACTCCTACCAGCTTTACAGCGCCCGTAACGAAGCGTCGCTCGAAGACACCCTCAAGACCCTCAAGTCCCTCGGCTACAGCCAGGTTGAAGGCTGGGGTGGCCAGTTCGGCGACCCGGCTGCCCTCGTTCAGAGCCTGAAGAATGCCGGCCTCACCATGCCGACGGCGCATATGGGCTACAGCCAGCTCGAGGACACCGACGCGGTGCTGAAGATCGTCGACGCTGTCGGCATTCAGACCGTTTATTGCCCGGCCCCTCCGTCCGAAGAGTTCCGCAACGGCGGCGGTGACTGGCAGGGTTTCGCCGAGGGCCTCGCCCGCATCGCTTCTGCCTTCAAGGCCGCAGGCAAGGGCTTTGGCTACCACAACCACCACTGGGAATTCGGCAAGGTCAACGGCAAGACCCCGATCGAGATCATTCTCGACGCCTCTCCCGACCTGCAGTGGGAAATGGACCTCGCCTGGGTGGTGAAGGCCAACGAGGACCCGGTCGCCTGGATGGACCGGCTCGGCAGCCGCATCACCGCCATCCACGTCAAGGATATCGCCCCCGCCGGCGAGGCGCTGGACGAAGACGGCTGGGCCGATGTTGGCCAGGGCACGCTCGACTGGAAGAAGCTGCTAGCCGACGCCAAGGCGAAGACCCGCGCCACCTATTTCGTGGCCGAACACGACAAGCCCAGCGACGCGATCCGCTTCGCTCGCCGGTCCATGGAAGCCCTCAAGGGCTACGGAGCATAAGCATGGCGAAGACCTATGGCGTCGGCATCATGGGTGCCGGCAACATCTCGAGCGCCTATCTGCGTCTCGCGCCGCTGTTCAAGAACCTCGAAGTTCGCGCCGTTGCGGACATCGTTCCCGAGGCCGCCCAGAAGCGTGCCGAGGAGTTCGGTGTTGCCGCGCAGACCCCCGATGAGCTGTTGAAGAACAGCGAGATCGACGTCGTCGTCAATCTCACGATCCCGGCGACGCACTACCAGGTGTCGATGGACATCGTCTCGGCCGGCAAGCATGCCTATTCCGAGAAGCCGTTCGTGCTGAGCCTCGAAGAGGGGATGGCGCTGCGCAAGGCGGCCGAAGATCGCAAGCTCGCCGTGGGCTCCGCCCCGGACACCTTCCTCGGCGGTGCGCACCAGCAGGCGCGCGAGATCATCGACTCCGGCAAGCTCGGCAAGATCATGAGCGGCACCACGCACGTGATGAGCCGCGGCATGGAGCACTGGCATCCCAACCCCGACTTCTTCTTCCAGGTCGGCGGCGGTCCTATCCTCGATCTCGGCCCGTACTACGTCACCAACCTGATACACTTCCTCGGCCCGGTGCGGCGGCTCTCCGCCTTCACCAACATGGCGCGTGCGGAGCGCGTGGTGACGGCTCCGGGTCCTTACCAGGGTACCACCATCAAGGTCGGCACCCCGACCACCATCCACGGTGTGCTGGAGTTCCATTCGGGCGCCATCATCACCGTTGGCGCCAGCTGGGACGTGGCGAGCCACGGCCACCATAACATCGAGCTCTACGGCACCGACGGCACCATCTATGTGCCGGATCCGAACTTCTTCGGTGGTGACCTGGTGACGGCCGACATCGAGGGCAAGAAGACCCCGGTGACGCCGTGGGATCACCCCTTCGGCAAGCCGAACCAGGGCCTAGACACCGACCAGCCGCGCTCCAATTACCGCGCTGCCGGCCTCTCCGACATGATGCTGTCGGTGGAGAACGGCACCACGGCCCGTTGCGGCATCGACGTTGCGCTCCACGCCGTGGACGTGCTGACCAGCCTGCTCAAGGCCGGCGAGAGCGGCCAGGTGCTGACGCTGTCGACCACCTGCGAACGGCCGCGTGCGCTCGGTCCGGAAGAGGCTCGCGCTCTGCTGCGCGCCTGAGGAACGTACCGCGTTGACAGCGCCCGGGCGCCGGTCAACAGTGTGACAAATGCCTGAACAGGCGGCGGGCGATCGCCGCCTGTTCAGTTTCCGGCAGTGCCGGTCAAGCAAGAACAGGGCCCCACCCGTGCGGCGGGCAGGGGCCGCCACCAAGGGAGTGACTTCATGCGCACCATCAAGGGTCCGGCGATTTTCCTCGCGCAGTTTGCGGGCGACGCCGCTCCGTTCGACAATCTCGACAACATCTGCCGCTGGGCTGCTGGCCTTGGCTACAAGGGCGTGCAGATCCCGACCTGGGTGTCGAGCTTCATGGACCTCGAAAAGGCGGCCAGCTCAAAGACCTATGCCGACGAGATCAAGGGCATCGTGAACAGCCACGGGCTCGAGATCACCGAACTGTCGACGCACCTTCAGGGCCAGCTCGTCGCGGTGCATCCGGCGTACGACACCGCCTTTGACGGCTTTGCTCCGTCATCGGTGCACGGCAACCCCAAGGCGCGCCAGGAATGGGCCGTCCAGACGATGATGAACGCCGCCAAGGCGTCTCAGAACCTGGGGCTCAAGGCTCACGCCACCTTCTCCGGTGCACTGGCCTGGCCGTACCTCTATCC
>JAEYXQ010000113.1 GCA_023431205.1 Pseudomonadota bacterium
AGACAATCCGCCCCAGGCGGCTGCTCTCCCCGGTTGTGTTCAACTCACCACACTCCGGCCGCGTCTACCCCGAACGCTTCCTCGCCATGACCCGGCTCGACAAGCTGTCGATTCGCCAGTCCGAGGATGCCTATGTGGACGAATTGTTCGCCCGCGCGCCCCATCTCGGCGCGCCGCTGCTGCGCGCCCATTTTCCCCGCGCCTATCTCGATGTGAACCGCGAACCGTGGGAACTCGATCCCACCATGTTCCACGAGCCGCTGTCGGATCGGTTCAACACCACCTCGCCGCGGGTTGCCGCCGGGCTCGGCACCCTCGCCCGGGTGGTTGCCGAGAACAAGCCGATCTACCGCGACCGGCTGACGCTGGACGATGCGCGCATGCGCATCGAGGGCATCTACCACCCCTACCATGCAGCGCTGCAGAAGCTGTTGAGCGAAGCCCTCGGCGCTTTCGGGGTGGCCCTGCTCATCGACTGCCACTCCATGCCGCGCATCACCCGCACCAGCGAGCGCGCCGCACCCGACATCGTCCTCGGCGACCGCTACGGCACCACCTGCGCCCCGGCGCTGGTCGACCTCGTTGAAACCGTGTTCACCGCCGCCGGCCTCCGGGTGGCGCGCAACCGCCCCTATGCCGGTGGCTTCTGCACCCGCAGCTATGGCCGGCCCCAGCATGGCGTGCACGCGCTCCAGATCGAGATCAGCCGCCACCTCTACATGAACGAGGTGACGCTGGCCAAATCGGCCAATTTCGACGCCATCCGCGGCATCATCGAGCGTCTGGTCGTGGCCCTGATCGGCCTCGATCTCGTCAACCTCGTCGGCAACCACCTGCCGGGGGAGCGGGAAGCGGCCGAATAGGCGCAACATGGCTGAACCCCCGCAAGGTTTGGGTAAGCTCCCCACCTTCGGCCAATAGCTTGGCTCCGCCAATGGCGTAAGCTCACGGCCATGATGCTGTTTGCCTTCGCCGTCGACGCCCTGATCTATGCCGCTCTGGCCGCGGGCCTCGTCTGGTTCGGCCGCCAGCGGCTCCCCGAGCCCTGGAACAAGCCCTCCTTCACCGTGCCGCTGGTGGTCGGCGTCGGCCTGATGCTCAGCCTCGTTACCTTCCCCCACTGGCTGTTCTGGCACGCCTAGGGCTCTTTCTTCCGCTGCCGCGACCGTTTATCCATGCCGCGCCCCACCGGAGCCCGCCATGTCGCTCGACCTTGCCCGCATCGAAGCCACCCTGCTCGCCGCTGCCGAGGCCGCCGCCACGCGCACCCTGCCGCTGTTTCGCACCGAGCTTGGCATCGACAACAAGCTCGCCACGGGCTTCGATCCGGTCACCGAGGCGGATCGCGGCGCCGAAACCGCCATCCGTGCCGTCATCGCCGAGGCTTTCCCGGATCACGCCATCATCGGGGAGGAATGGGGCAGTTCCGGCTCCGGCCGCCACAGCTGGATCATCGATCCGGTCGACGGCACCCGCGCCTTCATCAGCGGCGCCCCGGTCTGGGGCACGCTGATCGGCTTTGCCGAGGACGGCGTTGCCATTGCCGGGGTGATGAGCCAGCCCTTCATCGGCGAAACCTTTCTCGCCGTGCCCGGCCGCGCCACCTATCGCCGCGGCGGCGCGCCGACCCCGCTCCGTACCAGCCGGCAGACCGAACTGGCCGCTTCACGCCTCTTCACCACCACGCCCGCCCTCTTCTCCACCCCCGAACTGATGGGCAAGTGGCTGGCCATCGAAGGAGCGACGCGCCTCCAGCGCTTCGGCCTCGATTGCTATGGCTATTCGCTCTTGGCCGCCGGTCACGCCGACCTCGTGGTGGAGCCGTTCCTCAACACCTATGACATCGCCGCCCTGGTGCCGATCATCCGCGAGGCGGGCGGCGCCATCTCCTGCTGGGACGGCAGCGAGCCGACGGCGGGCGGCAATGTCGTCGCCGCCGCCACCCCGCAGCTTCTCGACGCCGCGCTCGACCTGATCAACCGCGCCTGAGGCTCAGGCGCTCTGCTCGGTGATGAAGGCGTCGAATGCCGCCAGCACCTGGCCGCGGATGGTATCGGTCTCCATGAACAGCTCGTGCTGGGCGCCGGGGATCACCACGTGTCGTCCGGTCCTGAGGCGCAACCCCAGCGATTCGATCGCTGGCGTCGACACCACCGCATCGCGCGCTGCCGCCAGCATCAGCAGCGGCACCTGGATGCGCGGCGGGAACCGGTCCGTCGCCACCTCCGCCATGGCCCGCATCGCCGCCCCCACCCAGCGGATGGTCGGCGAGGCGATCTCGAGCTCCGGCCGGGCCTTGCCCAGCGCCACCATGCGCAGGTAGCGCTCCCGGTCGCCCGTGAGCGGATTGCCCGGAAAGGTCTGCTCCGATGGCGGCTTGTCCTCGCGCCGCCTGATCGGCACCTGCCCCAGCCCGATAAAGCTCAGGGCATCGGCCACCCGCGCCATCCCGCCCAGGCTCAGCGGCTGCCGGTCCAGCGCCACCATCGGCGCCGAGAGGAACACCCGGTCGAACATCGTCCGCTCCGTCGCCGCTGCAAACAGCGACACCAAGCCGCCCATCGAGTGCCCCACGAGGTAGAAAGGCGGCGGGCAGTCCGGCAGCAGGATCTCGGTGTGGAAGCTCCGCAGGTCGCACCAATAGTCGCTGAAATGGTCGACATAGCCGAGCCGCGGGTTGCCGATCATCCGTTCCGAGCCGCCCTGCCCGCGCCAGTCGAAGGTGGCGACGGCAAAGCCGCGAGTGCGGAAATCCTCTATCGTCTCGAAATACTTCTCGATGAACTCCGTCCGCCCATGCACCAGGCATATGGTGCCGCGATGCACCATCCCCGGCTTGCGCGGAAACACCGCATAGCGCAGCCGCACCCGGTCCTGGGTGCGGAACCAGCCCACCTTCGCCCCCTCCGGCACCGGGTTGGACGGGATGGCAAGAAGGCTCGGTCCTTCGCGGTCGACGATGGCGGTCATGGAGTGGTCCCGGTTCGCTTCTCTTCTAGCGGCACCGGCGGCAAAAGCAAAAGCCGGCATCCCGTTGCGGGGATGCCGGCCGGAGTGGTCGCGCGCGGCCCCGTGCGGGGGGCGGGGTAAGGAGCCGCGTGGACGGTGCGAGGTTGCCCTTGCACGTAGGTTGTCTCTAGTTCAGCGCACCTGAACCCCACCGCAAGGCGCCGTTCATTTTCGGTTCATCGGCGTTCATCCGGGGGTCTTGAAACCGGTTTTTCGGCTGCCAATATCTGTGTCGTCCGCCGGCTATCCGGGGACCCTGCCAGTCGTTTCGGGCCCGCCATATCGGGGGTCCGGCACAGCGAGCCGGCGGGAACTCACGTTGCTCACAGGAGAATGTGCCAAATGCAGACCTTTGATTTCACTCCCTTTTATCGCTCCACCGTCGGCTTCGACCGGCTGTTCAACCGCCTCGACACGCTTGTTGGGCAGGAGGCCAAGACCTATCCTCCCTACAACATCGAGCGCACCGGCGATGACGCCTACCGCATCTCCATCGCCGTTGCCGGCTTCACCCAGGGCGACATCGCCATCGAGAGCAAGGAGAACAGCCTCGTGGTGAAGGGGGCCAAGGCCAACGAACAGGCTGATAAGTCTCGTGAATTCCTCCATCGCGGCATTGCCGAGCGCGCCTTCGAGCTGCGTTTCCAGCTTGCCGACTATGTCGAGGTTCAGGGCGCCAGCCTCGAGAACGGCCTGCTCCACGTCGATCTGAAGCGCGAACTGCCCGAGAGCAAGAAGGCGCGCACCATCCAGATCAACGCCGCGCCGACCCAGCCGACCCTGGAGGACAAGTCGGTCAACTAACCGGCTCCCGTCTTCGATGAAGGGGCGCAGTCCAGCAGGACTGCGCCTTTTTCGTTCGAGGGTTGGTACAAATATGCCGAGCGGGCCCGTCACCGTCCGCCCCGCCCCGTTCTGGTTGAGGCCATGGCCCATGTGCCTGGCCGGGGCGCCGCCCTCGACATCGGTGCCGGCGCCCTAAACGACGCCCGCTTCCTCCTCGATCAGGGCTTCGCCCAGGTCACTGCGCTGGATGGCGAGCCGATCGCCCAGGACGTCGCCGATACCCTGCCCCCGGACCGCTTCACCTACGCCATCGCCAGCTTCGAGAACTTCGCGTTCCCGGTCGGCACCTTTGATGTGCTGAGCGCCCAATACGCCCTGCCCTTCATCCACCCCGACCATTTCGACCGCGTCTTCGACGCCATCGTGGCCGCCCTCAAGCCGGGGGGCATTCTCGTCGGCCAGTTGTTCGGTGATCACGACGACTGGGTCGGCACGCCCGGAATGACCTTCCACGGCGCCGATGCTGCCCGGGCGCGGCTGGAGCCGCTGACCGTGCTCAAGTTCACCGAGGAAGACCGCCACAGCCAGACGCTCAATGGCACCCCAAAGCACTGGCACCTGTTCGAATTCATTGCCCGCGAGCACTGACGTTAGGCCCCCCGCCGCGTCAAGTCCTACACTTTCCTATAGCCGAACTCCTATTTTTATGTCGGAATGGCGGCAAAACCGCTTGACCCCCAGTTTGGAATTATGCAAATCTCGACGCGTTAGGGCAGCATCTCTGTCCTACCTGAAGGCGTCGCCCCGCTCTCCGCGGTCAGCGCGCACGCTGGTCCGGCTGGCCCGCTTGTCGTGAGCGGAAACGGATAGGCGGGGCTTGAGGAGCCCGAATTCGAGCGGCCATTTGGATGCAGCGCCGCTCCCCTGTTAGATTGACCGGCAGCGCTCTTCGAGCCGTACCCCGTACGACCCGCGCAATGCCGCGTCCGGCCTCTGGCGGTTCGCTGCCATCTGCATCACACCCCCGCTGGGGTTAGAGACAAAGGGATACGTAGCATGGTGATCAAGCCCGGATCGAACCAGACCCCAACACGCCAGCACGCCGCCGGCCCGTTTGCGGGACGGCCGGCGGCTCAAGGCCTCTACAATCCCAAAAACGAGCACGATGCCTGCGGCATCGGCATGATCGCCAACATCAAGAACAAGCCCAGCCACGAAGTGGTTCAGAAGGGCCTCGAGATCCTCGAGAACCTCGAACACCGAGGTGCCGTGGGCGCCGACCCGCTGATGGGTGACGGCGCCGGCATTCTGGTCCAGACCCCCCACGCCTTTTTCGACAAGGTTCTACCTTTCCCGCTGCCGCAAAAGCACGGCTACGCGGTGGCGATGATCTTTTATCCCAACATCGTCGAGCTCCGCGACCGCTGCGCCGCCGCCGTGCGCCGCTGCCTCGTGCGCGAAGGCCTGATCCTGCTGGGCGAGCGCGTCGTTCCCACCGACAATTCCCGGCTCAGCCAGGGCGTCATCGCCACCCAGCCGATCATCGAGCAGATGGTCATCGCCCGCCCGGCCGGTCTCAGCCTCGATGAGTTCGAGCGCAAGCTCCTCATCGTCCGCAAGGTGATCAGCAACACCGTCTATGCCGAGGTCCCGGAGTCCAACACCGACAACGGCTTCTACGTCGTGTCGATGTCGGCGCGCACCATCGTCTACAAGGGCATGTTCCTCGCCGACCAGCTCGGCGCCTTCTATCGCGACCTGCACGACGAGGCGTTCGAATCCGCCATCGCCCTAGTCCACCAGCGCTTTTCGACCAACACCTTCCCGTCCTGGAAGCTGGCCCATCCCTACCGGATGACCACCCATAACGGCGAGATCAACACCATCCGCGGCAACGTCAACTGGATGGCGGCGCGTCAGGCATCGGTCTCCTCGCCGCTGTTCGGCGACGACATCACCAAGATCTGGCCGATCAGCTACGAGGGCCAGTCCGACACCGCCTGCTTCGACAACGCGCTCGAATTCCTGGTGCGCGGCGGCTACTCGCTGCCCCATGCGGCAATGATGCTGATCCCCGAAGCCTGGGCCGGCAACCCGCTGATGGATGAAGAGCGGCGCGCCTTCTATGAATACCACGCCGCCCTGATGGAGCCGTGGGACGGCCCCGCTGCCATGTCGCTCAGCGACGGCCGCTATGTCGTGGCCACCCTCGACCGCAACGGCCTCCGCCCCGCCCGCTACCTCGTCACGAAGGAAGGCCACGTCGTCCTCGCGTCCGAATCCGGCGTGCTCGACATACCCGACGAGGACATCGTCGAGCGCTGGCGCCTGCAGCCGGGTCGCATGCTGCTGATCGACCTCGAGGAAGGCCGCATCATCTCCGACGACGAGATCAAGCAGGCGCTCGCCACCATGAACCCCTACCGGGAATGGCTGGCGCGCACCCAGATCGTGCTCGAGGACCTGCCGCCGGTCGAACCCAAGGCGCCCGAGCCCAGTGATGCACTGCTCGATCGCCTGCAGGTCTTTGGCTACACCCAGGAAGACGTAAAGCTCCTGATGGCGCCGATGGCCACCACCGGCCAGGAAGCCGTAGGCTCGATGGGCACCGACACGCCCATTTCGGCGCTCTCCAACAAGGCGAAGCTCCTCTACACCTACTTCAAGCAGAACTTCGCCCAGGTGACGAACCCGCCCATCGACCCGATCCGCGAGGAATCGGTGATGTCGCTCGTCTCCTTCATCGGGCCGCGCCCCAACATCTTCGACCTCAAGGGCCTCGACACCGACAAGCGCCTCGAGGTGCGTCAGCCGATCCTGACCAACGAGGATCTCGAAAAGATCCGCGCAATCGGCGACATCGCCGACAACCAGTTCAAGACCCGCACCATCGACATCACCTACCCCGCCGAACAGGGTGCGGCAGGGATGGAGGCGGCGATCGACGCCATCTGCCAGGAGGCCGAGGAGGCTGTCCGGGGTGAGTACAACATCATCATCCTGTCCGATCGCCTGGTCTCGGCCGAGCGGCTCGACATTCCCACCCTGCTGGCGCTTGCTGCCGTGCACCACCACCTGATCCGCAAGGGGCTCCGCACCTCGACCGGCCTTGTGGTGGAAACCGGCGAAGCCCGCGAAATCCACCATTTCGCGATGCTGGCCGGCTACGGCGCTGAAGCCATCAACCCCTACCTCGCCTTCGAGGCGCTGCAGGCGCTGCATGCCGAGGGCAACTATCCCGAGGAAGTCTCGGCCGACGAGGTCGTCTACCGCTACATCAAGTCGGTGGGTAAGGGCCTGCTCAAGGTCATGTCCAAGATGGGCATCTCGACCTACCAGTCCTATTGCGGCGCCCAGATCTTCGACGCGGTCGGGCTCAACTCCGACTTCGTCAACAAGTACTTCTTCGGCACCGCCACCACCATCGAGGGTGTCGGCCTCAAGGAGATCGCCGAGGAGACCGTGCGTCGCCACGCCGATGCCTTTGGCGACGACGTCGTGCTGCGCAAGGCCCTCGATATCGGCGGCGAATACGCCTACCGCATCCGCGGCGAGAAGCACGCCTGGAGCCCGGACGTCGTTGCCGACCTCCAGCATGCCGTCCGCACCCACGACGAAGCCCCGGAAACGGCGCAGCAGCGCTACGATACCTTTGCCGAGCGCGTGAACAGCGGCGAGAACGGCTACCTCGCCATCCGCCACCTGCTCGACATTCGCCCGCTCGGTGAAGCCGTGCCGCTCGAGGAAGTCGAGCCGGCTGCCAGCATCGTCCGTCGTTTCGTCACCGGCGCCATGAGCTTCGGCTCGATCTCGCGCGAGGCCCATACCACCCTCGCCATTGCCATGAACCGGATCGGCGGCAAGTCCAACACCGGTGAAGGCGGCGAGGAACCCGACCGCTACAAGCCCCTGCCCGATGGCTCGCAGAACCCGCTGCGCTCCGCCATCAAGCAGGTTGCGTCCGGCCGCTTCGGTGTCACCACCGAGTACCTGGTCAACTCCGATCAGATCCAGATCAAGGTGGCCCAGGGCGCCAAGCCCG
>JAEYXQ010000124.1 GCA_023431205.1 Pseudomonadota bacterium
ACACCGGGGGTGGGGGAGGGGTGGTGAAGGAGCCGAGGGATCACACGCGCGGTGTTACCGACCTCGTGGTTCGACAGGCTCACCATGAGGTCTACGAGGGTTCGGTGCGACCGCTCTCTCATAGACCCCATCCTGAGCTCGTCGAAGGACGAGGTCGCGGGCACGGAGGTGCTTGTACTGCCACCTTGCTGCTGTCGCGCGATCTCGGGATGGGCCCCCGCTTTCGCGGGGGTGACACCGGGGGTGTGGGGAGGGTGGTGAAGGAGCCGAAAGTTCGCAAACCCCATCCCTTACCGGGGGTTGTGAGGGGCACTCAGCCCTTTGCGGCCTCTATAGCCGGCAGGAGTTCTGTCTCCACGGCGTTGGGGGTGAGGGGGCCGACATGCTTGAAGGTGATGATGCCGTTGCTGTCGACGACGAAGGTCTCCGGCACGCCGTAGACGCCCCAGTCGATGGAGACGCGGCGGTCGCGGTCGGCGCCGATGCGGTCGTAGGGATTGCCGAGTTCGTCGAGAAAAGCCCGGGCGTTCTCGGGGGCGTCGGCCTGGTTGATGCCGAAGAGGCGTACGCCGGTCTGCTGCTTGAGCTCGACCAGCAGCGGATGCTCGGCACGACAGGGAATGCACCAGCTGGCCCAGACATTGACTACGGTGGGCTCGCCCCGGAGTGCGGCGGTGTCGAAGCTGGGAGTGGCGAGGCCTTCGACCGCGGGCATGCTGAACTGGGGCGCCGGCTTGTCGATCAGCACCGAGCGGATCAGTTGCGGGTCGCGATCGATCGAGAAGGCGAAGACGGCGACAAGTCCGGCGAGCAGGATCAGCGGCAGCGCGAACAGGACGTAGCGCATCAGCCGCGGGTCCGTCCACGCAGGCGGTCGAGCTCGGCCAGCCGCCGGTCGGCGCGTCGGGCGGAGGCCACCGTCCAGGCGATCAGGGCACCGACCACGGCGGCGACACCGAGATAGGACCAGACGATGAAGGCGGCGTGCTGACCGAGGTCGATCATGAGGCGACTGCCTTGCCGGCGCCGAGCACGAGCTGGCGTTCGATGGTGGTGATGCGGCGGCGCTTGATCTCGGTATGGATGCCCTTGAGCTGCAGCACCCCGAACAGGACGGTGAAGGCGAAGAACATCACGAACAGCGGCACCAGGATCGAGGGCGGCATGGTCGGGCCGTCGGGACGGAACACGCTGGCAGGCTGGTGGAGGGTGTTCCACCAATCCACCGAGAACTTGATGATGGGAATGTTGATGGCCCCGACCAGAGTAAAGACGGCGACAACGCGGGCGGCGCGCAACTGGTCGTCGAAGGCGCGCCAGAGGGCGATGATGCCGAGATAGATGAAAAGGAGCACGAGCGTCGAGGTCATGCGCCCGTCCCACTCCCAATAGGTGCCCCAGGTCGGCCGGCCCCAAAGCGAGCCGGTGAACAGCGCCAGGGCCGTGAAGCTGGCGCCGAGCGGCGCTGCGACCTTCATCGACACATCGGCCATGGGGTGGCGCCAGACCAGTGTGCCGATGGCGGAAGCGGACATCACCACATAGACGAATTGCGACAGCCAGGCGTTCGGCACGTGGACGTACATGATGCGGACGGTGTCGCCCATCTGGTAGTCGGCTGGGGAGTTGAAGAAGGCGAACCACAGCCCGGCGATGAATAGCAGCGCCGTCAGCGCGGCCAGCGGCAGGATCCACGGGCGGGTGATGCGGGTGAACTCGCCGGGGTGGGCGAAACGCTGCCACCAGCTCTGCTTTTGTGTGGTGTCGATCGTCATGCGCGGGCTCTAGTCCTCGGCGGAACTTATCGCAAGCGCTGCGGCAAAGGGAGCGAATGCCACAGACGTGAGGCTCAATGCCGCAAGCAAGAGCAGCGCCGAGCCGGATTGCTGGCCGCCGATGCTGCCGGTGCCGAAGATCAGCACGGGCACGGAGAGGGGCGCCACCAGGATCGGCGCGACCAATCCGCCACGCCTGAGGCCAACCGTTACGGCAGCGCCGACGGCGCCGAAGGCAGCCAGGGCCGGGGTGCCGAGCAGCAGCGACAGCATGGTGCCGACCAGCATGGAGCCGTCCATGGCCAGCAGCACGGCAACAAAGGGGGAGGCCACGAGGAGCGGCAGGGCGGCGACAAGCCAGTGCACCAGCATCTTGGCGGCGACGACGGCGGGCATGGGCAGGCCCGAGAGCCGAAGCAGGGCCAGGGTGCCGTCCTCGTGGTCGGGGCGGAACAGCCGGTCGAGGCCGAGCAGCATGGCGAGAAAGGCGGCGATCCAGACGATGCCGGGGGCGATGCGGGCGAGCAGGTCCTGATCGGGGCCGACGGCGAAGGGCACGATGGCGCCGGTGATGACGAAAAACAGCACCAGCGTCAGCACGTCGCCGCCGCCACGCGTGACCTGGCGCAGTTCGTGGCGGATGAGGGTGACAAAGGCGCTCATCGGGCCGGCTCAATGGTCAGGTGGTCGACCGTGGCCGGATCGAGGGCGAGCGGATCATGGGTGGCGGCAACAGCGAGGCCGCCGCCGGCAAGGTGTTCCCCGATCAGGGCGGCCACCAGGGCGTGCCCCTCGGTGTCGAGGGCGGCGGTGGGCTCGTCGAGCAGCCAGACCGGGCGGCGGCTGACCAGCAGGCGGGCCAGGGCGAGGCGGCGGGTCTGGCCGGCGGAGAGATAGCCCGCATCGAGATGGCTGATCGGGCCGAGCCCGACCCGCTCGAGGGCAGCGAGGGTAGAAAGCCCTCTCGGCGCGCTGACGGCGGCCCAGAAGTCGAGGTTTTCCCGTACGGTTAGCCGCGGCTTGACGGCGTTGCGGTGGCTGACGAGATGGACGCCGTCCTCGGCTTCGATGTCCACAGTGCCGGCTAGCGGGGCGACGAGACCGGCAAGGGTCATGAGCAGGGTGGACTTGCCGGCGCCGTTTGGCCCACGCAGGACGAGGCACCGTCCGGATTCGACCGCGAGGTCGAGCCCGGCAACGAGGGGGATGCCGCCGCGCCCGCAGGCGAGCGCCGTGGTGCGCAGATATGGCCGGACTTGCCCTTGGGTCATGACCCCTTCTCGTATTGAAGCTGTGGCGAGACTGGCAAGACCAATCTTGTTTCACTATAAGCCGTCTAGATTGGACTCATTCCAGGATAGGCGGCGCCAGCAGCGGTTTTCGGGCCGCAGGATCTTCGGCGCCGCCCACAGAAAAAAGGGCGGAGCACCGTGACCTCAGTAAACAGCTTCAATGCCAAGTCGACGCTCACCGTCGGCGGCAAGACCTACACCTATTATTCCATCGCCGAGGCCGAGAAGAACGGGCTCGAGGGTGTGTCGAAGCTGCCGCACTCGATGAAGGTCGTGCTCGAGAACCTGCTCCGCTTCGAGGACAACCGCACGGTCACCAAGGCCGACATTCTGGCGGTCGCCGAGTGGCTCAAGAGGCGGACCTCGGAACACGAGATTTCCTACCGGCCGGCGCGCGTGCTGATGCAGGACTTCACCGGCGTGCCGGCAGTGGTGGACCTTGCCGCCATGCGCGACGCCACCGCCAAGCTCGGCGCCAACCCGCAGAAGATCAACCCGCTGGTGCCGGTCGACCTCGTGATCGACCACTCGGTGATGGTGGATTCATTCGGCACCCCGGTCGCGTTCCAGCAGAACGTCGAGCTCGAATATGAGCGCAATGGCGAGCGCTACGAATTCCTGCGCTGGGGCCAGTCGGCGTTCGACAATTTCCGCGTGGTGCCGCCGGGCACCGGCATCTGCCACCAGGTGAACCTCGAATACCTCGCCCAGACGGTCTGGACCAAGGACGAGAACGGCGAGACGGTCGCCTATCCCGATACGCTGGTCGGTACCGACTCGCACACCACCATGGTCAACGGCATGGCCGTGCTGGGCTGGGGTGTTGGCGGCATCGAGGCCGAGGCGGCCATGCTCGGCCAGCCGATCACCATGCTGATCCCCGAAGTCGTCGGCTTCAAGCTGACCGGCAAGATCAACGAAGGCATCACCGCCACCGACCTGGTGCTGACCGTCACCGAGATGCTGCGCAAGAAGGGCGTGGTCGGCAAGTTCGTGGAATTCTACGGCCCCGGCCTCGACTACCTGTCGCTGGAAGACCAGGCGACCATCGGCAACATGGCGCCCGAATACGGCGCCACCTGCGGCTATTTCCCGGTCGACGCCGATACGCTGAAGTATCTTGCCACCACCGGCCGCGACCCGGAGCGGGTGGCGCTGGTGGAAGCCTATTCCAAGGCGCAGGGCATGTTCCGCGAGACCTCGTCGCCGGATCCGGTGTTCACCGACACGCTCGAACTCGACCTCTCCACCGTGGTGCCGTCGATCTCGGGGCCCAAGCGCCCGCAGGACCGGATCGTGCTGGCGCAGGCGAAGTCGAAGTTCGCCGAGGCCCTGCCCAAGGAATTCGGCAAGACCGACGACCCGAAGGTTGCCGTGGAAGGTGAAGACTACGAGATCGGCCATGGCGACGTGGTGATTGCCGCCATCACCTCGTGCACCAACACCTCGAACCCGTCGGTGCTGGTTGCCGCCGGTCTCGTCGCCCGCAAGGCACGGGCCCTGGGCCTCAACAGCAAGTCCTGGGTGAAGACCTCGCTGGCACCGGGCTCGCAGGTGGTGACCGACTACCTGACCGCCGCTGGCCTGCAGGCCGACCTCGACGCGCTGGGCTTCAACCTCGTCGGCTATGGCTGCACCACCTGCATCGGCAATTCCGGCCCGCTGCCGGCGCCGATCAGCAAGGCCGTGCAGGCCGGTGACCTCGTTGCCGCCTCGGTGCTGTCGGGCAACCGCAACTTCGAGGGCCGCGTGAACCCGGACGTCAAGGCGAACTTCCTCGCCTCGCCGCCGCTGGTCGTGGCCTACGCGCTGGCGGGCTCGATGAAGATCGACATCACCACGGAGCCGCTCGGCATCGGCTCCAACGGGCAGCCGGTCTACCTCAAGGACGTGTGGCCGACCAATCTCGAGATCGCCGAGATCGTGCGCGAGTTCGTGACCGCCGAGATGTTCCGCAAGCGCTACTCGGACGTGTTCAAGGGCGACGAGCACTGGCAGGGCATCGCCGTCGAAGGCGGGGAGACCTATGGCTGGAACTCGAGCTCGACCTATGTGCAGAACCCGCCCTATTTCGAAGAGCTGACGATGGAGCCCAAGCCCGTCACCGACATCAACGGTGCACGCGTGCTGGCGCTGTTCCTCGACTCGATCACCACCGACCACATCTCGCCCGCCGGCTCGTTCAAGTCGAACACCCCGGCCGGCCAGTACCTGACCGAACGGCAGGTGGCGCCGAAGGACTTCAACTCCTATGGCGCCCGCCGCGGCAACCACGAGGTGATGATGCGCGGCACCTTTGCCAATATCCGCATCAAGAACCAGATGCTGCAGGGGGTGGAAGGCGGCTTCACCAAGGGTCCGGACGGCTCGCAGATGCCGATCTACGACGCCGCCATGGCCTATCAGGGCCAGGGCACGCCGCTGGTGATCTTCGCCGGCAAGGAATACGGCACCGGCTCGTCGCGCGACTGGGCGGCCAAGGGGACGAACCTCCTGGGCGTCAAGGCCGTGATCGCGCAGAGCTTCGAGCGTATCCACCGCTCGAACCTGGTCGGCATGGGTGTGATCCCGCTGCAGTTCAAGGACGGCGAGAGCTGGCAGACGCTGGGCCTCGACGGCTCGGAGACGATCGACATCGTCGGGGTGGAAACCATCGCCCCGCGCGCCATCGTGCCGGTCAAGATCACCCGCGCCGACGGCTCCTCGATCACCATCGAGACCCGCTGCCGCATCGATACCGCCAACGAACTCGACTACTTCAAGAATGGCGGCATCCTCCATTACGTGCTGCGCAGCCTCGTCGCTGCGTAAGCAGCGCTTACATGCCGAACATCGATGGCGGTCCCCCGGGGCCGCCATTTTTTATTGCCGCCTTGGCATCCGCCGCCGCAGGGACCGGGACATCCGCATCGTCTCACCCGCTTTTGACTAGCAGCACGCGATGGGACAGGCTTACAACCGTGCCCATGACTATGCGACTTCCCCTTGCGGCCGCGGTGGCGGCTTCGGCCGTCCTGGCCCTGTGCCTGCCTGCTGCGGCAGAGGAACTGCGGGTGCGGCCCAAGGCCGTGGTGGAGCTGTTCACCAGCCAGGGCTGCGCGCAGTGCCCGCCGGCCGATGCGCTGCTGACCAGCCTGGCCGAGGAGGACGACGTGGTGGCGCTCGCCTACCATGTGGATTACTGGGACTATGTCGGCTGGACGGACACCTTCGGCAGCCCAGAATTTTCCGACCGGCAGCGCGCCTATGCCAAGAGCTGGAACTCGTCCCGCATCTTCACCCCGCAGATGGTGATCAACGGCGCCAAAGGCGTGGTCGGATCGCGCCGCAGCGAGGTCCATGGCGCAGTCGACGGCGCCAACTTGCCGCTGGCGCTCGGCCTGGCGCTGGTGGGAGAGGGGAACATGCTCAAGGTCACCATTCCGCCCAATCCGGCGCTCGAAGACGCCATGGTGTGGCTGGTGACCTATCGCGACCGGGCGGAAGTCAGCATCGATACCGGTGAGAATGCCGGCAAGTCGATGGTCTACACCCAGGTTGTGGCCGAGCGGCAGTTGCTGGGCATGTGGGAAGCCGCCACAGGCGCCGAGCACAAGCTGCCGCTGGCGGAACTGCTCAGCAACGGCGAGGACGGCATTGCCATCCTGGTGCAGCAGGAACATTCCAGCCTGCCTGGCCCGATCCTGGGGGCGGCGGCCTACGAACCCTGACCGGCAAAAGAAAACTCCCGTTCGGGGGGGAACGGGAGCAAGGGACTGACTGGTCAACTTGGGCGGACGGCACCGGGGCGTCAGGTTGGGGGCTCGGTCAGCCCCGGTGCCCTCCACTGGAGGCAATGGTTGTAACCTGACCGGCGTTTCGGGCGTAGTCAGGGACAAAATGTGACCGAAATCGGGTATTTGGCGTTGTGGCCCTGAACGGCGCATTGCGCTTGCACCCGCCCGGGAATGCCGCGATCATGACGGCGCGTTGACAAGGAGAGCATCGGACCAGTGCCGATCCGCCCACACCAGCCGAACACACTGACCCTCGTGCACTCCGCCGAGCCCTCGCCTGCAGCGCCGTCGCATGGCCGCGCAGCCACCGTGGTGGCCTTCGATCGCCGCGAGTTGGCGCTGATCCTTTCGGTCTATGGCCGCAAGGTCAGCCAGGGCGAGTGGCGCGACTACGCCATGGATTTCCTGCGCGAGCGGGCGGTGTTTTCGGTCTATGCCCGAGTATCGGAGCGGCCGCTCTATCTGATCGAGAAGCACCCCAAGCTGAGGAACAAGCAAGGCCAGTATTCAGTGACCAATCAGCAGGGCCGCATTCTCAGGCGCGGCCACGAACTGGGGCAGGTGCTGCGCGTGCTCGATCCGCAACTGGTGGTGATCGGGTGATGGTCACGGTCCGGCGCGCCCGCGAGGCGGATGCGCCGGAAATGAGCCGGATACTGATTGCGTCTATCACCGAACTCTGTGCGGCCGATCATCACCGTGATCCCACGGTGATCGCCGCCTGGACCGCCAACAAGAGCGTCGAAGGGGTTCGGGCGCTGCTGGCTACGGTTGACAGCGAGCTTTACGTGGCGGACCGCGACGGCGCGGTCCTGGCCGTGGGCGCCATCCAGGGCGACATGGTCGGGCTCAACTATGTCGACCCGCAGCATCGGCGGGCGGGGGTGAGCCGGGCGCTCATGGCGGGGCTGGAAGCGGTTCTGAGGGACCGGGGCGTCGGCGTGGCCCGGCTCAAGAGCACCGAAACCGCTCACGATTTCTACAGGGCGATCGGCTGGAGCGACGCTGGGCCGGCGGCCCAGGGCCGGTTCATCTCGGCCTATCCGATGCGCAAGGTGTTGATCAGCCGTTGAGTTAGCGTATCACGCCGCGCTCGCTCATGGTCACACGCCGACGGCGACGTCGAGCGCCAGTTCCACCATCTCCTTGAGCGAACTCTGCCGCTCGTCGGCGCTGATTTCCTGATGGGTGATCAGGCAGTCGGTCATGGTGCACACGGTCAGCGCCTTAACCCCGAAGCGGGCGGCCAGCATGTAGAGGGCGGCAGCCTCCATCTCGACGCCGATGACGCCGTGGTCGAGCAGCGCGCCATATCCTTCGAGGCCGGGCTCGCGATGGTAGAAGACGTCGGAGGAAAGCATGTTGCCGGCATGGTAGCGGAAGCCGCGGGCCTCGGCCTTGTCGGCAGCCGCGCGCAGCAGGCCGAAATCGGCAATGGGCGCGAAGTTGTAGGGTCCGAACCGGTCCTTGACGATGCCGCTGTCGGTGGTGGCGGCCTGGGCGAGGACGAGATCGCGCACCTTCACCCTGGCGTTGAGGCCGCCGCAGGTGCCGACACGAATAAGGGTCGTGGCACCATAAACGTTGATCAGTTCGTGCACATAGATGCCGAGCGACGGCTGGCCCATGCCGGTGGCCTGCACCGAGACCGGCTTGCCCTTCCAGGTGCCGGTGAAGCCAAGGCAGTTGCGAACCGAATTGACCTGGCGGGGCGCTTCGAAGAAGTTTTCGGCGATCCACTTGGCGCGCAGAGGATCGCCCGGCAGCAGCACGGCCTCGGCATAGTCACCGGGCTTGGCGTGGTTGTGCGGGGTGGACATGGGCGGCTCCCTTTGATGCGGTCTGGCGGCCATCCTTGCCATCGTGAGCCGGGTATGACAACGCCCGCGGCGGAACGATTGGGCAGCGCGGGAACTTGATGGGCGAAAGGAGCCTGCCCGTGACCGACACGATCGAAGTCAAGGTGACCCACCGTTTTGCCGCCCCTGCCGAGCGCGTTTATGAGGCACTGCTCGATCCTGAAAGGGCGCGGCTGTGGCAGCAGGGCTGGATGGCGCAGACCGGCAGCCCGGGAACGGTCATCACCAGCGAGATCGATCCGGTGGTGGGCGGACGCTTCCGGTTCGCCGGCCTTGGAGACGATGGGGTCGAGGCGCATAGCTGGGGCAGGTACCGGCGGCTCGAGCGGCCCAATCTGGTGGAATTCACCTGGATCGTCGACCCGGCGGAAGAGGATGATCCGTCGGTGGTGACGGTGATCATCGAGCCGGAACCGGGCGGAACCGGATCGGTGGCGACGCTCTACAATCCGATGGGTGCGGAATGGTCGGACTACCGGGAGCAGACCGAGCGGGCGTGGCTGGCCATGCTAAGCGCCATCGACGCGGTGCTGCGGGCGGAGGGTCCCGCCGCTTGACGGCGGACCAAACGGGGGCCATCTAGCCGGAACAGCAAGGAGCAGGCCATGGTTGCGAAGATCTTCATTGACGGGGAAGCCGGAACCACGGGCCTGCAGATTCGCGAGCGCCTTGCCGACCGGCGCGACCTCGAGGTGATCTCGATCGATGCCGACAAGCGCAAGGACCTCGATGAGCGCAAGCGGCTGCTGAATGCGGCCGATGTCGCCATCCTCTGCCTGCCCGACGATGCGGCGCGCGAAAGCGTCAGCCTGATCGAGAACGACACGACCCGGGTAATCGACGCCTCGACCGCGTTCCGGGTCGATCCGAACTGGACCTATGGCTTTGCCGAGATGAGCAAGGCTCAGACCGGAGCCATCGCCACTGCCCGGTTCGTCGCCAATCCCGGCTGCTGGCCGCAGGGGCTGATCGCAGCGCTGCGGCCGCTGGTGGAGGCGGGGCTGTTTCCCGGCGACTACCCGGTCAGCTACCACGGCATCTCGGGTTATTCGGGCGGCGGCAAGCAGATGATCGCCGAGTATGAAGGCGCGGCGACGCCCAGCCAGTACATGCCCTATGCCCTGACCTTCGTGCACAAGCACCTGCCGGAAATGGCGCTCTACGCCAAGCTCAACCGCAACCCGCTGTTCGAGCCGGTGGTGGGCAATTTCGCTCAAGGGATGGCCACTTCGGTGCCGCTGCATCTCGACCTGATGGCCGAGATTACGAGAGGCCGGGACCTGCATTCGGCGCTGGCTGACCATTATGCCGGTATTCCCGACAGCTTCGTGCAGGTGGCGCCCTTTGATCCGGCCACGGGCAAGACCGCCGCCCTCGACCCCCAGGTTCACAACGGCACCAACACGCTGACCCTGCACGTGTTCGGCAATGACGACCGCCACCAGGCCGTGATCGCGGCCGTCTACGACAATCTGGGCAAGGGCGCCTCGGGCGCGGCGGTGCAGAACCTCAACCTGATGCTTGGCGTCGGTGCGCGGGAGAGCCTTGCGGCCTAGAAGGTCGCACGGGGCTGGAGAGGTCGAACACCGAGGCGGTTGAGCTGTTCTCCCGGCTCAACAGCCACGGATCATGCGCGCATCTGTCCACCGTCGGCATCGCTGCCGAACGGTTTCGCCCGCCCGTGACTTGACCCACAGGCCGGTTTTGCCGCATCACCTCGGCCAACAGCGAGGTTTCCAGGCGAAAATGGAAAAGTTCACCACCCTGACCGGTGTCGCGGCGCCCATGCCGATCATCAACATCGACACCGACATGATCATCCCCAAGCAGTACCTGAAGACGATCAAGCGCACCGGGCTCGGTACGGCGCTGTTCAGCGAGATGCGCTACAACGAGGACGGCTCGGAGAACCCCGACTTCGTGCTCAACAAGCCGTCCTATCGCAACGCGCAGATCATCATTGCCGGCGACAATTTCGGCTGCGGTTCGTCGCGCGAGCATGCGCCGTGGGCGCTGCTGGATTTCGGCATCCGCTGCGTGATCTCCACCAGCTTTGCCGACATCTTCTACAACAATTGCTTCAAGAACGGCATCCTGCCGCTGGTGGTCAGCCCCGAGCAGCTCAAGCTCCTGCTGGACGATGCCGAGCGCGGCGCCAATGCGACGCTGACGGTGGACCTCGAGGCGCAGACCATCAAGGGCCCGGACGGCGGCACGCTGCATTTCGACATCGACCCGACCCGCAAGCAGATCCTGCTCGAGGGGCTCGACGACATTGCCGGTACGCTCAAGGCGGACCCGGCGATCTCGAGCTTCGAGACCAAGATCGCCGCCGAGCGACCCTGGCTGTAAGGGGCAATCATGGTGCAGCGCGTTTCCACCGGTTCGCCCTTTGAAGCGACCTTCGGCTATTCCCGTGCCGTCCGGCACGAGGACACGGTCTATGTCTCGGGCACGACGGGCTATGACTATGCCACGATGACCATGCCGGAGAGCGTCGGCGAGCAGGCGCGCAACGCGCTCAACACCATCGACAAGGCGCTGCGCGAGGCGGGGTCGTCGATCGCCGACACGGTGCGGGTGGTTTATTATGTGGGCGACCGCTCCTATGTCGACGAGGTGGTGGCGGCCGTGGGCCCGGTGTTCAAGGACATCCGGCCGGCGGCCTCGATGCTGATCGTCTCGATGATCGAAGAAGGCATGAAGATCGAGATCGAGGTGACGGCCCGGATCGGAGCGGCGACCTCGTGACCGGCGGGCCGCGCATCGAGTTCATCGACGAGCCGGCCCCAGAACAGATCGAGGCCGTGGTCGGCATCCTCGGTGCGGCCGCCGAGCAGCAGCATCCCGGCGGCAACTACCGCGACTACGGTTTTCTGCTCAAGGACGAGGCCGGCGAGATCGTCGGCGGGCTGACCGGCTACCTGCTCTATGACTGGATGTTCGTGCAGTTCATCTCGGTGTCCGAAGCGTTGCGCGGGCAGGGGCTTGGCGAAAAGCTGATGGCGCGGGCGGAGAGCTGGGCGCGCGAACAGGGTCTCGCCGGCATGTGGCTCGACACATTCGCCTTCCAGGCGCCGGAGTTCTACCGCAAGCTGGGGTTCACCGAATTCGGCACCATCGAAGACCATCCGGTGGGATCGCGCCGCATCTTCTTCCAGAAGCGCCTTCGCTGACAGCATGTCCCGTTCCCAGTTTGCTCTGGTCCTGCACGCCGCGCTCCTGATCGGGGCGCTGTTTTTCGTTGTGCCGGTGCTGACGGGGTGGAACCCGCAACTGGGCTTTCTGCTGGTGCTGCTGAGTTACTGGCTCGGCTTCTGCCTGCCGGTGATCTGGTGGCATGTGCGGCCGCTGCCCGACCGGCGGCTGTTTTCCGAACGGCTCAGATGGCGCGACTGGTTCGTGCCGGTGCTGCTGCTGGTGCAGGTGACGGCGGTCACCGCCGTTGCGGTGGTGCCGCATACGGTGGTGCTGACGACGCAGGGCGCAATGCTGGCAGCGGCAGTGGGGGTGGTGAACGGGCCGCTCGGGGAGATTGCCTGGCGCGGCGCTTTCCTCCGCCGCTTCGCCGACCGGCCGCGGCTTGGCTTCTGGCTCGGCTGGGCGCTGTTCACGCTGTCGCACGTACCCGTGGGGCTGAGCCAGGGCATCGTCTTCGCCTACGGCTGGGTCGGCCTTGTCGGCGGCGGCGCGGCGCTGGGGCTGTTCTGGAGCTGGATCGCCTGGCGAACCGGGTCGGTGTTCTACGTTGCGATCGCGCATGCGCTGACCAACACTTTGGCGCTGTGGGTGCTGTTCAACCAGAACGGTTTTGTCTCGCCCTACCACTGATCCGCTTGCACGCGGGGGCAAAAAGCCGCTATGTGCCCGCAGGTGTACCCACCAGTACGGCAGGAGCTTTTTCCCATCATGGCCACCCATTCCCTCTTCCTCATCCCCGGCGACGGGATCGGCACCGAGATCATGGCCGAGGTGGAAAAGCTCATCGGCTGGACCAACAGCGAGGGGCTGACCGATTTCTCGCTCGACCGCGGGCTCGCCGGCGGTGCGGCCTATGACCAGCACCAGGTGGCGATCACCGAAGAGGACGTGGCGAAGGCCAAGGGGGCCGACGCGGTGATCTTCGGCGCGGTGGGCGGGCCGAAGTGGGACAACGTGCCCTATGAGCACCGGCCGGAAGCGGCGCTGCTGCGCCTGCGCAAGGAGCTGGCGGTGTTCGCCAACCTGCGCCCCGCCATCTGCTACCCGGCGCTGGCCGAAGCCTCATCGCTCAAGAAGGAGCTGGTGGAAGGGCTCGACATCCTGATCGTGCGCGAGCTGACCGGCGGCGTCTATTTCGGTGAGCCGAAGGAGATCACCGACCTCGGCGACGGGCAAAAGCGCGCCATCGACACCCAGGTCTACGAAACCTACGAGATCGACCGCATTGCCCGCGTTGCCTTCGACCTGGCGCGGACGCGCTCGGGCAAGGTGCACTCGGCCGACAAGAAGAACGTGATGAAGTCGGGCGTGCTCTGGGACGAAGTGGTCAAGGGCGTCGCCAAGGACTATCCGGACGTCGAGCTCCACCACATCCTCGCCGACAACGCCGCGATGCAGCTGGTGCGCACGCCCAAGCAGTTTGACGTGATGGTCACCGACAACCTGTTCGGCGACATCCTCTCGGACGTGGCGGCGATGCTGACCGGTTCGCTCGGCATGCTGCCTTCGGCGTCGCTTGGAGCACCCGATCCGGTCACCGGCAAGCGCAAGGCCTTCTACGAGCCCGTTCACGGCTCCGCCCCCGACATTGCCGGCAAGGGCATTGCCAACCCGATCGCCATGATCGCCTCGGTGGCAATGGCGCTGCGCTACTCGTTCGGCATGATCGAACTCGCCACCCGGATCGAGAACGCCATCTCGGCCGTGCTCAGCGATGGGCTGCGCACCGGCGACATCGCCCAGGACAACCGCAAGACGGTGGGGACCGAGGAGATGGGCGCGGCGATTTTGGCGAAGCTCAAGGCCTAGCAGCCGGGGGTGACCCCTCACCCTAGCCCTCTCCCCAGAGGGGCGAGGGGACGCAGGAATTGCAAAAGCCTGCTGCTTTTTTGAGGTGTACGGCCCGCGCAACATCGTCCCTCGCCCCTTTGGGGAGAGGGTCAGGGTGAGGGTCGAATCAGGGGGCTGCGGCCGCCATACCCTCAGCGCGTAAGACCTCGTCCTTCGACAGGCCAGGATGAGGTCTACCGAGAGCTCATGGAAAAAGCCCCGGTGGTGACACCGGGGCTTTGTCGTTCCAGAGAGCCGGAGCCGCTTACTCGGCGGCGGCTTCTTCGGCGGGGGCGGCTGCCTTTGCGGCCTTTTCTTCAGCGCGCTGCTTGGCCTTGTCGCCGGGGACACCGCTGTTGGGGTTGTTGCGGGCTTCGCGCTTGACGAGGCCGGCCGCGTCCAGGAAGCGCAGGACGCGGTCGGTGGGGACGGCGCCGACCGAAACCCAGTGCTGGGCGCGCTCGGTGTTCAGCACGACACGGTTCTCGGCGTCCTTGCCGAGCAGCGGGTTGTAGGTGCCGAGCTTTTCGATGAAGCGGCCGTCGCGGGGCGAACGGGCGTCGGCAACGACGATGTGGTAGAACGGGCGCTTCTTGGTGCCGGCGCGGGCGAGACGGAGCTTGAGGGCCATTTGAGTCTTCCTGAGGTCTGTTGAGGGGTTACTTTTTCTTGCCCAGGCCAGGCAGGCCAGGGAAACGGGTAGCGCCGCCGATGCCCGGCAGAGCCGGGCCACCGGAGGTCTTGAGCAGCGAGCCGACATCGGTCGGCAGCTTGTCGGCGATCGGCAGGTCGGCCGACGGCA
>JAEYXQ010000021.1 GCA_023431205.1 Pseudomonadota bacterium
GTCGATACCTTCGGTGAGTTCGCGCAGCATCCAGCGTTCGAGTTCGGTTTCGCTCGCCTCACGGACCCAGTCCGGTATCCACGGCTCGCGATAGTTGCCAGTGGGCACGACGATCGGGAACCCGGTCGCCCGTGATACGGCGAGGTCCAGATCAGCGCGGCGACCGACGCCGCCGGTGGAGCATTCCACCAGTGCCGTTACCCCTTGCGCCTTGATGGCCTCGATCTCCGGCGCCATCAGTGCCACCACGTCGGCGGAGTTCGCTTCGGCATAGCCGGGCTGGTCCGGCGTCCTCAGGTCAACAAACACGTGCTCATGAGGTAGTATGAGGCCCAGTTGGTCCTTTCCAAGTGGCCCCAGGGTGGTCATCAGTTGCTTCACGTGTTCCTCCTCAAGGCGCGGCAAGGCCGGCTCGCAAACCGCGAAACGATATCGCGCTGAACTACGGCCGGAAGCAACGGCTTTGCCGCCGCGGCGTGCGCTGGAAATTACTCATCCGGAACGGTGATTTGACGCTTTACCGCTGGCTCGCCAGCGCCGCATGAGGCTGGGCAGCGTCATTCTGACCGGGTCCAACATGAACAAGTTCCTCGCTACTGCCTTTGCCGCCGTCGCTCTGGGCAGCACCCCTGCCCTGGCGCAGCCAACCGATCTGCTGAATGCCTCCTACGACATCGCCCGTGAACTGTTCGAAGCCGAGAACGCCGCCTTTGTGCCGGCCTATTCCGCCAGCAGCGGCACCACGGTGACGATCAACCAGTCGCATGCCGGCTCTTCGGCCCAGGCGCGCGCGATCCTCGAGGGGCTGCAGGCGGACGTGGTGACGTTCAACCAGGTGCTCGATGTCGAAAAGCTGGTCGAGGGTGGCTTCGTGGCCGAGAACTGGGCCGAGCAGTTCCCGAACAACGCTTCCCCCTTCTATTCGCTCCCCGCCTTCCTGGTGCGCGCCGGCAACCCGAAGGGCATCGAGGACTGGGGTGATCTCGCCGAAGACGGCGTGCAGGTGATTTTCCCGAACCCGAAGACTTCGGGCAATGGCCGCTACACCTATCTCGCCGCCCGCGCCTGGGCGAATGAGGAATATGCCGCCGACGAAGCACAGATCGAAGCTTTCCTCGCCAAGCTCTTCGCCAACGTGCCGGTGTTCGAGACGGGCGGCCGCGCCGCCACCACCGCCTTCACCGAACGCCAGCTCGGCGACGTGCTGGTCACCTTCGAGGCGGAAGTGCTGAGCGTGGTGGAGCAGCTTGGTGCAGACAAGTACGAAGCGGTGGTGCCGTCGGTGAGCCTGCTGTCGGAGTTCCCGGTAGCGATCATCGACAAGATCGCCGATGCCCGCGGCAGCCGTGAGCTCGCCAAGGCCTATCTCGACTTCCTGTTCACCCCGGAAGGCCAGGAGATTGCCGCCCAGCGCTTCCATCGTCCGATCGATGAGACCGTCGCTGCCGGCCACGCCGAAAGCTTCCCCGAGGTCCGGCTGGTGAACGTGGACGAGGAGTTCGGCGGCTGGGACGCCGTCAACAGCGAACACTTTGCCGAGGGCGGACTGCTGGACAAGGTCTTCCTCAACCAGTGACGAGCCCTGCAGTGACACGGCCTATCGGCGCTGCCCAGGCGGCGCCGCACGTCTCGAACCGGGCAAGGCGGCCGCGCAGCCGACACCTCCTGCCCGGCTTCGGCATGACCATGGGCGTGTCGCTGTTCTATCTCGGACTTATCGTGGTGCTGCCGCTCCTGGCCATGCTGCTGAAGGTCGGCGGCATGGGCTGGGACGAGTTCTGGCGGATCGTCAGTTCGAACCGGGCCCTGGCCGCGTACCGGGTGACCTTCACGTCGGCCCTCGTCGCCACGGTACTCAACGGCGTCATCGGGTTGCTGCTGGCATGGGTGCTGACGCGTTACCGGTTCCCCGGCCGTCGGCTGCTCGACGCATTGGTGGATCTGCCGTTCGCGCTGCCGACTGCGGTCGCCGGACTGGTGCTGGTGACACTGTTCGACGACGGCGGCTGGTATGGCACGGTGCTGACGCCGCTGGGAGTGACCGTCAACTACACGCAGCTCGGCATCGTCGCGGCCATGACCTTCACCTCCATTCCGTTCGTGGTGCGGGCGGTGCAGCCGGTGCTGGAAGAGGTGGAGGTCGACCTCGAGAATGCCGCCCGCACGCTCGGCGCTTCGCGCTGGCAGGTGTTCTCGCGGGTGATCTGGCCAACGATCCTCCCGGCCTTTCTGGGCGGCTGCGTATTGTCGTTCTCGCGCTCGCTGGGGGAGTTCGGCGCCGTCGTGTTCATCGCCGGCAACTTGCCCGGCATGACCGAAATCGTGTCGCTGCTGATCTACATCCGGCTTGAGGAATACAGCTACCAGGGCGCTGCAGCCCTGGCCTTCGTGCTGTTGCTGGTGGCGTTCCTGACGCTGCTGGCGACCAATGCCCTTGCAGCCTGGCAGGTGCGCTATGCAGCACGCCGCTGAACGGGTGCCCCGTTCGGCGGGCGAGGTCGCGCTGATCGCCGCCGCGTTCGTGCTGGCGGTACTCACGCTAGCCGTGCCGCTGGCGGTGATCTTCAGTTTCGCCCTGCGGGAGGGGATTGGCGCCTACTTAGCCAACATCCTGCAGCCGACGACGCTGCACGCAATCATGCTGACGGTGGTCACGGCGCTGGTGGTGGTGCCCATCAACATGGCTGTCGGGATGTGTCTTGCCTGGCTGGTGACGCGGTTCCGCTTTCCCGGCCGGGAGACGCTGATCACCCTCATCGAACTCCCCGCCTCCATGAGCCCGATCGTTGCCGGCGTGGTCTACCTGTTCCTCTATGGCGGACAGGGACTGCTCGGCCCCGCCCTGCAGTCGGCCGGCATCCAGATCATGTTCACGCCGCTGGCCATCATCCTGGTCAGCCTGTTCGTCACCGCTCCCTTCGTGGCGCGCGAGCTGATTCCGCTGATGCAGCAGCAGGGAACCGAGGACGAGGAGGCAGCGCTGTCGCTCGGCGCCAATGGCTTGCAGATGTTCTGGTTCGTGACCCTGCCGAACATTCGCTGGGCGCTGGTCTACGGCGCTGTGCTCACCAATGCGCGGGTGATGGGCGAGTTCGGCGCCGTCTCCGTGGTGTCAGGCGCCATCCGCGGGCAGACCAACACGCTGCCGCTGCAGATCACGCAGTTGTTCAACGACTTCAACATCGCTGGTGCCTTCGCGGCGGCGTCGACGCTGGCGTTGATCGCGGTTATCACGCTGGTGGTCAAAGCAGCCCTAGAGTCGGGCCGGCACGGCTGAGCCGTATGGATCGCGCGCGGAACCCTGTGACACCGTGAGAATTGCTCTTGCCGCTGTCGTGTGGATGCGTTGAGTTGCCTCCCGCAGCACGGGACCAACCTTGACCATGACACTGCAACAAATTCTGGCTTTTAGCGTGATCGGCGGCATGATGATCGCCTTCATCTGGGGGCGCTGGCGCTATGACGTCGTCGCGGTGTGCGCGCTGCTTGCGGCGCTGGCGCTGGGGCTGGTGCCGCCCGAGGAAGCCTTCACGGGTTTTGCCGATGATATCGTCATCATCGTCGGCAGCGCCCTGGTGGTGAGCGCCGCAGTCTCGCGCTCCGGCATCATGGGAATCGCTGTTCGCCGCTTTGCACCTGGAATCACCACGCCGCGGGCACAGTTGATCCTGCTGGTTGCGGTGGTGACGGTGCTGAGTGCGTTCGTGAAGAACATCGGCGCACTGGCCATCATGATGCCGATCGCCTTCCAGATGGCCCGCAAGTCCGGCGTTTCGCCCTCGATGTTTTTGATGCCGATGGCGTTCGGCTCCCTCCTGGGTGGATTGATGACCCAGATCGGAACGTCGCCGAACATCATCGTGTCCCGCGTGCGGGAGGAGATGGTGGGGCAGCCTTTCGGAATGTTCGACTACACGCCGGTGGGCGCGGCGCTGGCGGTCGTGGGTATCGTCTTCCTCGCCCTGTTCTACTGGCTGCTGCCGGAGCGCCGCCGTGAAGAGACCGGCATGGACAAGGCCATCGAGATCAAGAACTACACCACCGAGGCTCGGGTCGGTTCGGACTCGACTGCGATCGGCAAGTCGGTGGGCGAAGTCCAGGCGGCTGGTGACGGAGCGGCGATGGTCACCCGGATCATGAGCGCCAACGGCAACACCCGCACGCCGCTGCCGGATGCAACGCTCAGGGCCGGCGATATCCTGCTGATCCAGGGTGAACCCGATGCCCTCGACAAGATGGTGTCGCAGTCCGGCCTGGTGTTCTCGGAACGCCGCGGGGCCGCAACGCGCGATGCCGCCGATATCGGCATCATCGAGGCAGTGGTGGGTGAGAGCTCCGGCCTGATCGGTGCAAGCGCCCAGGAACTGACGCTGTTCGACCGCACCGGACTGAACCTCTTGGCGATCAGCCGGCGGGGCGAGCGGCTGACCGAGCGGCTCGGCCAGATTCGCTTCCAGAATGGGGACGTCATCCTGCTGCAGGGGCACCTCAAGCGCCTGCCGGAACTGCTGCGGGAGTGGGACTGCCTGCCGCTGGTGGAACGTGGACTGCGCCTCGGCAGCGTCCGCAACGGACTGGTGCCGCTCGCTATTCTGCTGGTGGCCATGGGCGCGACTGCCCTGGGCATTGTGCCGGTTGCTGCGGCGTTCTTCGCGGCTGCCGTGGCGATGGTGCTCTCCCGGGCCGTGCCGCTGCGGGATGTGTATGCGCAGATCGACGCGCCGATCCTGATCATGCTGGCGTGTCTTATCCCTGTGTCCGACACGCTACGGACAACGGGCGGAACCGACGTTATCGCCGGCCTGCTGTCGCAGGTGGCGTCGACGATGCCCGGCTGGGGCGCCCTGGCACTGATCATGGTTGCCGCCATGGCCGTGACCCCGTTCCTGAACAACGCCGCCACAGTGCTGGTGATGGCGCCGATCGCTGCAGCGTTCGCGACTTCGCTCGGCTACGCTCCGGAGGCATTTCTGCTGGCGGTGGCGGTCGGTGCGGGCTGCGATTTCCTCACCCCCATCGGACACCAGTGCAACACGCTGGTGATGGGACCGGGCGGCTACCGTTTCGGCGATTACTGGCGGCTTGGCGCACCGCTGTCGCTGCTGGTGGTGCTCGTAGGGGTGCCGATGCTGATGCTGGTCTGGCCGTTCTAGGATGCACACAGGACACACCATTCCCCTGCCCGGCCGCGCGCCCCTGATCCTCGGCGAGCGGGCACTGATCATGGGGATCCTCAACGTCACGCCGGACAGTTTCTCCGACGGTGGACGGCATGTTGCCGTGGAAGAGGCGGTGGCGCATGCCCGGCTGATGGTCGCCGAAGGTGCGGACATGATCGACATCGGCGGGGAGAGCACTCGGCCCGGTGCCGAGCCGGTGCCAGTGCAGGAGGAACTCGACCGGGTGATGCCGGTGATCGATGCGCTGGTCGCGGAGGGGATCGGCGTGCCGATCTCCATCGACACGATGAAGCCGCTGGTGGCGGATCAGGCGATCCAGGCTGGGGCGACGATCATCAACGACGTTACCGGTCTGCAGGGGGCACCGGAAATGGCAGCAATTGCAGCGCTTTACGAGGTTCCGGTGGTGGCGATGCACTGGGACAAGACGCGGGACCGGAGCGCACCGATCGTCGCGGCGGTGCGGGCCTGGCTAGAGCGAAGCTGTAAGATTGCAGCGGCCGCGGGAGTGGCTTCGGACCGGCTGATCCTCGATCCCGGCTTTGGTTTTGCCAAGAACATGAACGAGAACTACACGTTACTGAACGGACTCGACGCCTTTGCCGATCGGCCGCTGCTGGTGGGAACATCGCGCAAGTCGATGATCGGGCGGCTGCTGAACGTTCCGGCTGAGGAGCGGATGGCGGGAACCGTGGCGACCAATGTGCTCGGCTACATGAAGGGCGGCCACATCTTCCGGGTGCATGATGTCCGGGCCCATCGCGAGGCGCTCACCGTGGCGCAAGCGGCGCTTTACGGGCCACCGGTGCAAGAGGAGCTGCAATCATGAGCGATGCTTTCACCGGCGACCGCATCATCCTCAACGACCTCGGCTTTTTTGGATACCACGGTGTGTTCCCAGAGGAGGAGCGGCTGGGCCAGCGCTTCTATGTCGACCTGGAACTGGGGATCGACCTCGCCGAAGCGGCTGCCCGCGATGATCTCGACGCCAGCGTCAACTATGGCAAGATCTACGAGGTGGTGGAGGCGGCGTTCACCGAGCCGAGGATGAAGCTGATCGAGGCGGTGGGGCACAACATCGTCACGGCGCTGTTCCAGGCGTTCCCGCCGATCCGCTGGATCAAGGTGCGGGTGCGCAAGCCGGAGGCGCCCATTGCCATGGTCCGTGGCTATGCCGCGGTGGAACTGCACCGCGTGCGAGACCCGAAGTGACGCACCAGGCCTGGCTCAGCCTCGGCGCCAACCTCGAGGATCCACCGGCGCAGCTGCGCGAGGCGGTGCGGCGGATCGAGGCGCATCCCCAGATTCGGGTGACGGCGCAGTCACAGCTGGTGATGACCACCGCCTGGGGCAAGACCGATCAACCCGACTTCTGCAACATGGCGGTGGCGGTCGAGACGGAGTTGCAGCCGCTGCCGCTGCTGGACGCGCTGCTCGGCATCGAGGCAGAGATGGGCCGCCAGCGTATCGAGAAATGGGGCCCGCGCGTCATCGACATCGACGTCATCGCCTATGACCGGCTGGTGCTGAACACAGCAAAGCTCACGCTGCCGCACCCGTTCGCTCATGAGCGCGCCTTCGTGCTGGAGCCGCTGGCCGAGATTGCACCCGACGTGCGGGGCTGGGTGATCGAGATGGGCAAGCGCGGCTAGGCCCGCAGCGCCTCGATCACGGCTACCGCAACGTCTAACTCCTCGCGGCGCCTGGCCCGGCGCTCCATCGCTTCCTCGTCGGCGCCCCATTGGGCGATCTGGTAATCCTCGTCGAGATGCGCGGCGGTCCAGACTTCCTCGGCGGAAAACAGCTGGTGCAGGAATCCGATAGCGAGAAGTCCTGAGCCAGTGATTCCGGTGATGGACACAAGTGCCGTGAGGGTCAGCAGATTTTCCTGCTCGATCGCCTGAGCAAGGCGGTCCAGCGTTGCCTGCGGCTGTGGCTGGTGAAGGATACCCACGGTGGGCTGGAAGCTGACGCCGAAATGGCGAGCCAGCTTGACCAGCGCATTGTCCCAGGTGACTTCCTGCTGGCTGACCAGTTCCTGCGGGCTCTCGGCTCGATAGAGCAACAGATCACCGGCGGCGAACTTCATGACCTCGGCGCGGAGCTCGGGCACCAGTTCTTCACCGGATTCCACCGCGGCGTTGATGAGGCGCACCATCGGCATGGTGGCAGGGTCGATATGGGTGCCTTGCGCCGACCACTCGCTGGCCATTGCCTGGGCTACCGGCACCGCAGGAACAGCAATCGGAATCTTCTTGCCCGGAGTCCGCACCTGGCGACCGTCAAGGGTGACGGCGAAGCCGCCCTCAACCGGGGCCACGCCGACCTCCTTGTAGAACCGCTTGGGCAGTTCGACCTGGTTGAGGTGCTGGGCGCGGCCGTAGCCGTCGTCGCGATGGCGATGGGCTTCTTCGAGCTGGTCACGCATGGGTATTCTCCGGTGAAGTCACGCGCCGTCCTCTGGGTCGCGGCTGACGTCGAAGCGGTCGGCGTCGAAGCCGAGCGCCTCAAAACTCTGCTGCATATGCGGCGGCAGCGGGGCGGACACGTCGAGGCGGCGGCCATCGCGCAGCGGCAGGGCAATGCGCCGGGCATGCAGGTGCAGCCCCTCTCCCAACCCCTCGGCGGCCTGGTAGTTCTCGATGTTGAAGTAGCGCGGGTCGTCGAGAATGGGCGTGCCAAGCTGGGCCATGTGGACGCGCAATTGGTGGGTGCGGCCGGTGACCGGCTTCAGCGTCACCCAGGCGAAGCGGCGGCTGGCTGTATCGGTGGTGGAATAATAGCTCATCGAGTGGACGGCGCCGGGAGTGCCGTTGGGCACCACCACCATCTGCTCGCCATCGGTGGTTGCACGCTTGGCGAGGAAGCAGCTGATCTCGCCCTGACGCGGGCTCGGGTTACCCGCAACCACCGCCCAGTAGATCTTGCGCGCCGAGCGCGAGCGGAACACGGTGCCGAAATGGGTTGCTGCCGGGCCGGTCTTGGCGACCACGAGCACGCCGGCGGTATCGCGATCGAGGCGATGAACCAGGCGCGGGGCCTCGCCCTTCTTGTTCGGCAGGCTCTTCAGCATGCCATCGATATGGCGCTTGGTGCCGCTGCCGCCCTGGACGGCCAAACCAGCCGGCTTGTTGAAGACGTAGAGCTCGTCGTCCTCATAGAGGATCAGCGAGCGCAGGAAGTCGGCGTCGGTGCTGCTGATGCGCTGCGGCTTGGGTGCGTCGGCATCGTCAATCGGCGGGATGCGGACGGTCTGTCCGGCAGCGACCCGGGTGCTGGTCTCGACGCGCGCCTTGTCGAGACGCACCTCGCCATTGCGGATCAGCTTCTGCAGGCGGCCGAAACCGAGCTGGGGAAAATTGCGGGCGAACCACCGGTCGAGGCGCATGCCGTCCTCGTCCCGATCCACCACCTTGTGCTGCACACCACTCATAGACCGCCTCGTGTCACCAGAAGGCCGAGATAGAGGCCAATCAGGCAAACCACAACCGACAAGAACACATAGGTCCCCGCCTCGATCCAGGCGCCGCGCTGGATCAGCACCACCGTATCGAGCGAGAAGCTCGAGAAGGTGGTCAAGCCGCCGAGGACGCCGACGGCAAGAAACAGGCGCAGTTCCTCCTGATGCGGCGGCAGGAGCCGGGCCAGCGTACCAACAAGCAGCCCCATCAGCAGGGAGCCGAGGACATTGACCAACAGTGTTGCCAGCGGGAAGCCGCCGGACCACCAGCGCCCGACCAGGAGCGCCATGGCGTAGCGCGACATGGCGCCGAGTGCACCGCCGAGGCCAACGAGGAGAAAGGACTGCATGCCGGCGGTTTAGCGCAGCCGTCACCCGAAAGCCACGGCAGAGCGGCGATTTCCGACATGGGCCTGTGAGGGCGGAACCAAGTCGTGTCGGCGCTGCTTCACGGATGAAGCTCCCTCATAGTGACCGGTCAATGCTCCCCACCTTTCGCTCTCTTGCTGTTCTGTTGCCCGTGATCGTCGCCCTGGCCGGATGCACCACCACCGGTGAGACCCGGACCTCGGCGGTGCCTGAGCCGATTGCCGAGATTGCCTCGGTGCCGGGAGCCAACCGTGCCGCCATCGGTGCTGCCGAAGCGATGCCGATCCGGTACTGGGGCGACCAGCCGCTGGAAGACGGCCAGACTTTCGGCTTCACGCCCGGCGCGGACGGTTCACTGGACTATCTCAGCCTGTCGGGCGGCGGCATCAATGGCGCTTACGGCGCCGGGTTCCTGGTCGGCTGGAGCCAGAGCGGCAACCGGCCGGAGTTCGAGGTGGTGACCGGGATCAGCGTCGGCGCCATGATCGCGCCGCTGGCGTTCCTCGGGCCCGCGTATGATGGACAGCTGCAGGAGGTGTTCGGCACCCTGGCGGGAAGCAAGTCGCCGAACCTCAATTTCGTCGCCGCGTTGCTGGGCAGCAGTTCCATCGCCAGCAACTCGCAGGTGCTGGGTGCCATCCGCAGCATTATCACCCCGCAGACGCTGACCGCCATCGGGCGGGAGCACGCCAAGGGTCGTCGCCTGCTGATCGGTACCACCAATCTCGACGCCGAGCGCCCGGTGATCTGGGATATCGGCGCCATCGCAGCGAGCCAGATCCCGGACCGGCTGGAGTTGGTGCACAAGATCATTCTCGCCTCGACGGCTGTGCCGGGCGTTTACCCGCCAGTGCTGATCGACGTGCGGGCGGCTGGGCTCGAGTTCGACGAGCTGCATGTGGATGGCGGCGTGACCCAGCAGATCGTGCTGTTGCCCGATGGCTTGCAGTCGCTGCCGCGCAACGCGGACCTCTACGTGGTTTACAACGGCGCCATTGAGCCGACCGCAAAGCCGGTCAACGTCACCAGCCTGTCCATCCTCGAGCGGGCCATTCCGACGCTGCTGAAGTATCGCGGGCGCAGCGACATCACCATCCTCGCCAATGCCGTGGAAAGAAGCGGCGTCAGCTACCGGCTGACCGCAATACCAGCCGACTTCCCACCGCCCAAGGACCAGTTGTTCGGCGGGCAGGAGTGGCTGGCGGCGCTGTATCAGTATGGCGTGGAAAGCGGCATGGCGGGGGCTTGGCACCGGACGAATTGAGGTCTGCGGATCGGCTCCTTCGCCCCCTCTCCCCTAAGGGGAGAGGGTTGGGGTGAGGGGTTCACACTCTCGGCAGAACCCCAGCGCTGAACCCCTCACCCGCCGCTGCGCGGCGACCTCTCCCCTCAGGGGAGAGGTGAAGTCCGCGCTCTGCCCGCAGTGC
>JAEYXQ010000027.1 GCA_023431205.1 Pseudomonadota bacterium
GGCCCATGGACCGATGCCTACAATCAGCAAAGACCCCACTCAGGCATCGGAGGGAGAACACCCTTCCAACGACTGACGGACCTTCTTGGAAACCACAGCTAGCCTCCCCCGCAGGCGGGGGAGGGACTGGCCGGTGGGTGCGGAGGAACTGCGGCAGGCGCCGACGCGCTCCTCCACCGCTTGAGGGGGAGGCTGGGTGGGGGTTCCGGCTCCACGAAAAGCTCCGTGTCATTGACGTGGACGCTTCACCACCGCCACCTGGCGGCCGTGGAGGCATCTCGGGGTGGGCCCCGGCTCAGGGCCGGGGTGACATCGGGGGTGGGGCAAGTGGGGTGTAAGAACCGCAACGGCGCCCTCCCACCTTTGCCATTCGGGCACAGCCCTCATGGCCTTCGCACCTGAAATCGCTCCACCGGCGCGATTTCGCCTGCGCCGGCTCGAAGCCGCGGCGGGCGGCGGAGGGACTGGCCGGTGGGTGTGGTGGGGCTGCGGCAGGCGCCGATGCGCCCCTCCCCCGCTTGCGGGGGAGGTTGGGTGGGGGTTCGGGCTCCACGAAAAGCTCGGTGTCATTGACGTGGACGCCTCACCACCACCATCTGGCGGCCGTGGGGGCATCTCGGGATGGGCCCCGGCTCAAGGCCGGGGTGACATCGGGGGTGGGGAGGCGCCGGTGGCGAGCCTCAGTCGTCTTCGACGAACACCTCTTCGCGCTTCCTGCGGATGCTGGGGAGGACGGCGATCACCACGGCGGCGACGGCGAGGAGCAGCAGGGCGGCGGAGATCGGGCGGGTGATGAAGATGGAGGGGTCGCCGCGCGAGATGATCATGGCGCGGCGCAGGTGTTCTTCGAGCAGCGGGCCGAGCACGAAGCCGAGCAGGAGTGGTGCCGGCTCGCAGCCGAAGCGGATCAGGAGATAGCCGACGATGCCGAAGAAGGCGATGGCGTAGACGTCGTAGATGTTCTGGTTGATCGAGAAGGTGCCGATACAGGCAAACAGCACGATGGCCGGGAACAGCACGCGATAGGGGATGGACAGCATCTTCACCCACAACCCGACCAGGGGCAGGTTGAGGATGACGAGCAGCAGATTGCCGACCCACATCGAGGCGATGATGCCCCAGAACAGCGCCGGCTGGTCGTTGATGACGTTGGGGCCGGGGGTGATGCCCTGGAGGATGAAGGCGCCGACCATCAGCGCCATCACCGGGTGCGCCGGGATACCCAGGGTCATCAGCGGGATGAAGGAGGTCTGCGCGGCGGCGTTGTTGGCCGATTCCGGCCCGGCGACGCCTTCGATGGCCCCTTTGCCGAACTCGCCCGGCGTCTTGCTGAGGCGCTTTTCGGCCGAATAGGAGGCAAAGGACGACAGGATATGCCCGCCGCCCGGCAGCACGCCCAGCAGTGAGCCGAGACCGGTGCCGCGGAGGACGGGCATGATGATGCGGCGCATGTCCTCGCGGGTCAGCCACAGGTTGGTGACCTTGCCGACGCCGACCTCGCGCTCGTTCTCGCGCTCGAGGTTGCGCAGGATTTCGGCCACGCCGAAGACGCCGACGGCTACGGCCACGAAGTTGAGGCCGCCGAACAGTTCGCGCACCCCGAAGGTGAAGCGCGGTGTGCCGGTATAGATGTCCTGGCCGACCATGCCGAGCAGCAGGCCGAGCACGATCATGCCGAGCGCCTTGAGGATGGAGCCGTGCGCCAGGGCGATCGAGACCAGGAGACCAAGCACGATCAGCGAGAAGTATTCGGGTGCGCCGAAATTGAGGGCGGCGCGCGCCAGGGGTGGCGCGAAGAAGGCCAGCAGCAGCGTTGCCACCGAGCCGGCGAAGAAGGAGCCGATGGCGGCCGAGGCCAAAGCCGGGCCCGCCCTGCCCTGCCGCGCCATCTGGTAGCCGTCGATTGCCGTGACTGCGGCCGAGGATTCGCCGGGCAGGTTGATCAGGATGGCGGTGGTGGAGCCGCCATACTGGGCGCCGTAGTAGATGCCGGCCAGCATGATCAGCGCGGTCTCGGCATTGAGGGTGAAGGTGATCGGCAACAGCATGGCGATGGTCGCCGTGGGACCGATGCCGGGCAGGACGCCGACCAGGGTGCCGAGCAGCACGCCGAGAAAGCAGTAGAGGATGTTGACCGGGTCGAGCGCAACGGTGAAGCCGAGCGCGAGGGAAGAGAGCAGGTCCATCACGCGTCTCCTAGAACCGCAGCCAGGGGCCGAACCACGGCACCAGGAGGCCGAGGCCGACGACGAAGATCAGCATGCAGAGCACGCAGAGACCGACGCTGATCACCAGCGAGGAGAGGATGGTGTTGCGGCGGCTGGACATGGCGGTGGCGAAGCTGGCGATCAGCACCACGGGGATGAAGCCGAGGCCGCGAATGGTGGCGGCAAAGAAGATGATGGTGCCGAGCACCAGCGCGATGCCGCGCCAGGGCCAGGGGGGAGCCGCTTCCTCATCGGGATTGTTGAGGCCCTTGATGGCGACGGCGACGCCGAGCAGGATCAGAATGCCGCCGAGGACGATGGGCATGAAGCCGGGGCCCATGCGGAAGGGCGTGCCGAAATCGTAGCGCAGCGCCTCGAGCGCGAAATACGAGCCGAAGGCGATGAACATGGCCGCCGAGGCCAGATCGTTTCGGGAAGCGTTGAGCACCATTGTCCCCCTGATGCAGCAGGTCCCCGGCCGGAGGCCGGAGACCCTGGTCGTTCGGCCGTTACTGCGCGGCGACGCCGGCGGCGGCGATCACTTCACCCCAGAGCGCGATCTGCTCCTCGAGACGCTGGGCGAGGGCTTCCGGCGTTGCGTCCTCGGCGCTGACCGGTGCGGTGCCGAGATCGGCGAAGCTGGTGGCGACGGTGTCGTTGGCGAGGGCCGTCTGCAGGGACTGGGTCAGGCGCTCGATGATGGCGGGATCGGTACCGGCGGGGGCGTAGAGGCCGTGCCAGATGGCGAGTTCGAAGTCCTCGATGCCGCCCTCGGCCATGGTCGGCACGTCGGGAAGTACGTCGATGCGCTCGGGCGTGGTCACGGCGTAGGCCTTGATCTCGCCGGCCTGGATCTGGGAGGTGGTGTTGGTGGTCTGATCGCACATCATGTCGATCTGGCCGCCGAGCAGGTCGGTCATGGCCGGGCCGGTCCCCTGGTAGGGCACTTCGGTCATCTTGGTATCGAGCGCATCCATGAACAGCAGGCCGCAGAGCTGGCTGGCGGCGCCGATGCCGGCATTGGCGTAGGTGACGTTCTCGCCGTTCTCCTTGACGTAGGCGATCAGGTCCTCGAGCGTCTGCGGCTCGAAATCCTTGCGGGCAACGATGGTCATCGGCACTTCGGTGACGAGGCCGATGGGCTCGAAATCGGTGGTCGGATCGTAGGGCAGGCTGGCGTAGAGCGCCGGGGCCGTGGACATGCCGATGTGGTGCAGCAGCAGGGTGTAGCCGTCATTGCCGGCGGCCGCGACCTGACCGGCACCCAGGGTACCGCCGGCACCGCCGACATTCTGCACCACCACCTGCTGGCCGAGATCCTCGCTCATGGCAGCGGCGACGAGACGGGTCACGGTGTCGGTGGGGCCGCCGGCGGAGAAGGGCACAACGATGGTGATCGGCTGCGTCGGATAGTCCTGCGCCATGACGGCTGGCGCTGCCAGTGCGGTTCCGGCGACCAGAGCGGCGGCCAGCATGCTGGAGATGATCTTCATTGGTTTGTCCTCCCGAGTTTTTTGGGCCGGCCCGATTTCCTCCACGGGCCTGCAGAACAGGTAGCAAGCCACGTGCCACGCGGCGGGTGCAAGGCAGCCATGCGTATTTGAACGAATAGTGGTAGCGTCCTCGGCGGAAAGTTGCTCAATTGTGGGCAGAGTACCGGCAAGTTTTTGCCCAGGAGGACCCACGGTGCGGTGGTCGGGAGCACAGAGTCCGCGCCTCGAACGCCGCCACCTGCTGCTGCTGGGCGGCGGGCTGGCCGCCATGCTGCTGGTGGGCTGGGCAAGCTACGAGACGACGCTGTCGCAGGCGATCAACGAAGCCGGCGGCGGCGCACAGCGGCGACTGGCGCTGTTCGACCGCACGCTCGAGGCGATCATCGAGCGCTTCCACTACCTGCCGGTGGCCATATCGCAGGCGCGCGAAACGCGTGCCGCGCTCGAGCAGCCGTCAGAGGCGGCGGCGGTCGAGGCGGCCAACGGCTTTCTCAGCAAGCTGAACGAGACCGCAGGGGCGAGCGAGCTATTCCTGATGGACCGCAGTGGCGCGGTGGTGGCGGCCAGCAACTGGTGGACCCTGACCAGCCTGGTGGGCACCAACTACGCGTTCCGGCCGTATTTTGCCGAGGCGATGGAGGATGGCAGCGCCGAATACTATGCGTTCGGCATCTCGACGAACGTGCCGGGGCATTTCCTGTCGCAGCGCGTGGACGGGCCGGACGGGCCGCTCGGCGTCGCTGTCACCAAGATCAACCTCGGGGAGATCGAGGCGACGTGGTGGCGGTCGGGCGAGTTGATCGCCATCCTCGACGTCAATGACGTTGCCATCCTGTCGACGCGGCCAGACTGGCGCTACCGGCCGCTCAAGACCATTCCCCCAAACCAGATCGAGTCCCTGGCAGCCCAGCAGCGCTATGGCGAGGCCGGGATCGAGAACCTGGGCATCATCAGCGACCGCTGGCCCTCCCGCGGCGTGGAGTTTGCGCATATCGCCGGCAGCGATACGGAGACCTCGGGCTATTTCCTGCTTCGCGAGTTGCGGCTGCCCAAGCATGGATGGCGGCTGGTGTCGTTCACGCCGCTGGCGCCGCTGCATGCCACGGCGCTGACGACGTCGGGTGCTGCGGCATTGGGAACGGCGGCGTCGTTGCTGCTGGCGGTGCTGCTGGTGCAGCGGCGCAGGCAGCTGGAGCAGCGGCTGGCGGACCATCAGCGGCTCGAGCAGCGGGTGGCGGAGCGGACGGAGGACCTGCACATCGCCAACGAGGCGCTGCGAGCCGAGATCGCCGAGCGTCTTGCGGCGGAACAGGCGCAGGCCGAAACCCAGGCGAGCCTGGTGCAGGCGGCAAAGCTCGCAAGTCTCGGCCAGGCGCTGGCGGGGGTGGCGCACGAGGTGAGCCAGCCGGTGGCGGCGCTGACCACCCACCTTGCAAGTGCCAAGCTGCTGGCGGCGCAGCGGCAGGATACCGAGATCGGCGGGATCCTGGCGACCATGGACAGGGTCGTGGACCGGCTGGCGGCCTTGACCGGTCACCTCAAGACCTTCGCCCGCAAGCAGAGCGGGGCGCCGATGGAGGCGGAGGTTTCGGCCGTGATCAACAATGCGCTGGAACTGGTCGACCACAGGCTGCGGGCCTGCGGGGTGGATACGGAGTACGGCCGGCCGAACCGGGCCATGCGGGTGCGTGGCAATCCGGTGCATCTGGAACAGGTGGTCATCAACCTGATCACCAATGCGGCCGATGCCATGGAGCAGGCCGCGGTTCGGGTGCTGTCGATTGGGGTGGCCGAGGCGGACGGGCGCGTGGAGATCACCGTCTCCGATACCGGAACGGGCGTGGCGCCGAGCGACCTGCCGAACCTGTTCGATCCGTTCTATTCCACCAAGGAGGCCGGGCGGGGTCTCGGCCTCGGATTGTCCATTGCCTATGGCCTGGTGCGGGATCTCGGCGGAACGATTTCCGTCGCCAGCCGGCCGGGGCATGGCGCGACCTTCACCGTGCGCCTGCCGCTGATGGCGGACGCACACAGCGAGACCATTCCCGCATGAGCGAACCCGTCGTGCTGATTGTCGATGACGAGGAGATGGTGCGCACCGCACTGACGCAGTGGCTCCGGCTCTCCGGCTTCCGGACGGAAGCGGCGAGCAACAGTGCCGAGGCGCTTGCCGTGCTGGACGACGTGCGACCGGACGTGGTGCTGACCGATGTCCGCATGCCGGGAATGTCGGGGCTCGACCTGCTGCGGACGGTGCGGGACCGGGCCCTGCCCTCGGAGGTGATCCTGATCACCGGGCATGGCGACGTGCCGATGGCGGTGGAAGCGATGCGGGCGGGTGCTTTCGACTTCCTGCAGAAGCCCTATGTACCGGACCAGCTGGTGGCGAGCCTGCGGCGAGCGGCTAGCCAGGCTGCGCTGAAGCGGGAGGTGGCCGACCTCAGGCGACGGCTCGACGGCGGCGAGAACGAACTAGCGGCGCGGCTAATCGGCTCCTCGCCGGCGATGGAGGACTTGCGGCGGGCGATCCGAGAGCTGGCGCCGATCCCGACGGATGTGATCATCCTGGGCGAGACCGGGACCGGCAAGGAGGTGGTGGCACGGTGCCTGCACGACTTCTCGCCACGCGCCTCGGGCCCGTTCGTGGCGGTCAACTGCGCTGCCATTCCGGCCGAGCTGATCGAGTCGGAACTGTTCGGACACGAAGCGGGGGCGTTCACCGGCGCGCGGGCGCAGCGGCTGGGCAAGTTCGAGTTTGCCAATGGCGGCACGCTGCTGCTGGACGAGATCGAATCCATGCCGTTGCTGGCCCAGGCCAAGGTGTTGCGCGTGATCCAGGAGCGGACGGTGGAGCGGCTCGGCTCCAACCGCGAAATCCCGCTCGACCTCAGGATCGTTGCTGCATCCAAGGTCGACCTCGGGGCCGAGGCGCAGGCGGGACGCTTCCGGGCGGACCTGTTCTACCGGCTCAACATGGCAACGCTCCGGCTGGCGCCATTGCGCGAGCGCGGCGAGGATTGCCTGCTGCTGTTCCACCATTTCGCCGAACAGGCGGCGCAGCGGTTCGGACGGGCGGTGCCGCAATTGCATCCTGCCGATGTGAACGCCGTGATGACGCATGCCTGGCCGGGCAATGTGCGCGAGCTGCGCGCGGCGGCGGACCGGTTCGCACTGGGCATCGAGGCGGCAGGGCGGTCGCTGGCGGGCATGCTTAACCCGCAGCAGCCGCCGGTCGCGGCGGCGGGGCAGAGCCTCTCGGACAGGGTGGCGGCCTATGAGCGCCACATCATCGAAGCCGAGCTTGCCCGCAACAATGGTTCGGTAGCGGCGGCGGCGGAAGTGCTGCAGGTGCCGCGGCGCACCCTCACCGAGAAGATGAGCCGGCTGGCGGTCCGCAGGACCGGCCGCGGAGACTGATGCGAGCGCCTAGTTCGCGCTGGAGCGGATCAGTCCGGTGATGACCCTGTTCAGGCGGTCCTGAACACCCTCGGGCGTATCGCTTGTCGCCGGGGGCGTGGCACAGGCTACCGGCTCCCGGCGCCGATCATGGGCGGCGTCGTGGACCAAGCCGATCAGCTGGCGCAGGTCGATCGGCTTGCTGATCCAGGACGCGGATTGAAAGCGGCTGGGTGCGTCCTGCGGATCCTGGCCGGTCGCAAAGATGATGGGCGTGGTTCGACGGGCGAGTTCGTCCGCCAGGGAATAGACCGTGGTGCCGTGCAGCCTTACGTCGAGGATCGCGACATCTACGCCGCGTCGTCCAAGGAGGCTCTGAGCATAGAACGGCGTGGGGGCGGGGCCGAGAACGGTTGCACCGAGATCACGCAAGTGGCGGCAGATATCGGACGCAAGCAGGTAATCATCCTCAACCACCAGGATGCGCTTTCCGTGAAGGCTATCGACCGGGGCGTAGTGATTCATCGTGCGCTCCCGTTGGCCTCAAGCGAGGGCGACTTCGGGCCGGCTCACTGCCTTGGTGATGCTGCCGATATCGTAGGGTTTACCGAAGCGTTCGACATCCCTGTGGTTCAGCGGGATCATGGTGGCGTCGTAGGCCGTGGCAAACACGTAGGGAATGCCGCGCGAACGCAGTTCCTCGGCAAACGGAAACACCGGGCGGCCGGAAAGGTTGACGTCGAGAATGGCGAAGTCGATGCCCCTGCCCGACTGCAGGTGCTTGCGGGCCTGATCGATGGTGCCGCACGGCCCGATGACGTCAGCACCCAGGCTCTGAAGGGTCTCCACCAGATCGGCGACGATCAGGTAGTCGTCCTCAAGGACGAGAACACGCTTTCCCCCAAGGATGTTTCGGCTCTGCATTTTTCCGCTCCGCTTTAACCTTGATCAAACGCAGCGAACGCTTCGATGGTTCGGAAGGAGCCGTTCACATTACAGCTCGCTGACAGGCAATTCGGCGGAAACCCTTACCCATCCACGTAGGAGACGCCCGCCAGGGTGCCGCTTTGCCAGCACAGGCGGCAGGGCTGGATGGCGTGGCCGGGCATCAAAAGATAGAACTCGCGCGACAGGGGCGCTGCCGCGCCGAACTCCAGCATGGCGCCAGCAGCGGAGACGTTGCGTACAATGACGTCATAGCGTGCAAGTCCATCGTCATCGACCAGAGTGGCGGCGAGGTGGACGGGGTGGCGCGGGTGGGTGCGGCGTTCGGCACTGCTGGTGCTCATGCACACCAGATAGGACTGCCCCTGCCGGAAGTCGACGCAGCAAACGCGGACAATTTTAACCATCGTCCACAGCCGTGGATAACCTTCCCGGGGGTGCCCGGCGCACCGAAATCGAGCGCGCCGAACAGGCGGGGCACCGCTCCGGGGAGCGGGGCGGTCAACCCCGACCGACCTTTATTCGGGGGCCCTGGGGATATCGGTACGGGCCTCCGTTCCGTCAGGCCACGACAACCGCGGAGCGTGGCATGGCGGAGAGGATTTCAGCACGGCCGCCCCGAATGATGACGATCTCCTCGAGGCGCAGACCGAAACGCCCGGCCAGGTAGATGCCCGGCTCGATGGAGAACACCATGCCCTCGCCTAGAACGGTGTCGCTGGTGGCGGTGATGTAGGGTGGCTCGTGGATATCTAGTCCCAGCCCGTGGCCGGTGCGGTGGAGGAAGTTGGGACCATAGCCGGCGGCAGTGATCACCTCGCGGGCGGCACGATCCACCTCGCGGGCGAGCACCCCCGGCCGGGCGGCAGCGATGGCAGCCTCGACGGCGCGGTCCAGGATGGCGTGGATTTCGGCGAAGCCCTCGGGCTCGCTGCCGAACCAGCCAACGCGGGTCATGTCGGAAGGATAGCCGTCAATGCGTCCGCCGGTGTCGATCAGCACGGCATCGCCGCGCTTGAGGCGAGTGCTGCCGGTGTGATGGTGGGGGAAGGCGCCGTTGGGCCCGAAGCAGACGCTGCAGAACTCGGTGGTGGCGCCATTGTCGCGGTAGAACTCGCGGATGGCGGTGGCGACCTCGAGCTCGGTGATGCCTTCGCGGAGGGCGGCAAAGCCTGCCTCCATGGCCCGATCGTTGAGCAGCGCCGACTGCTTGAGGCGGGCGTACTCGCCATCGTCCTTGCGGGCGCGGAGCCAGCCGACGGTGTCGCCGGTGAAGCGGCGGCTGGCGCCCGGAAGCGCATCGAGCAGCAGCAGCGCGAAATCGGCACGCATGGTTTCGTCGAGCACGACGGAGGGGTTGGCAGGAATGCCGGTTGCGGCCAGCAGCTCGGCCAGGGTGCGGTCGGGCCCATCGGCATCGGTCCAGGGGAAGAACGGCAGCTCGGTGTGCTGTCGGGCGCTGTCGACGTTGAGCGCGGGCATCAGGAAGCCGGCGAAAGCCTGGCTGACCAGCAGCATCACCGGGCGTTCGTCACCATGAGGAGACAGGTCGGCTAGCCAGAGCATGTGGCTCGAGGGGCCGAGGGCGACAAGATCGGTGCCGGTCTGGGCCATGCGGGCGCGCAGGTTGGCGAGGCGGGCGGTGAGGAGCGGATTGGTCATGATCAGGAGTCCAGTGGGTGAGGAGAGCTACCCCCCTCCTGCCCTCCCCCGCAAGAGGCGCGGCCGCCGCAGCTATTCGGCCGGCGGCGTCCAGACCGGCGGGGCTTCGGGCTCGAGGGGGCCCATGGTGGTGATGTCCCTGCCCCGGCGCATGGCGATGTTCATGCGGAAGCTGTTGCCGATGCGCTCGGAACGCTCGATGAAGACGGCCGCAATCTCGGGCGGGCAGAGCCGTTCCACCGTGAGGCGGAAGAGGGAGAGCCAGCGCTGGAAATGAGCGTCTTCGAGTTCGGGGATGGCGAGGTGCTTGGGCATGGGACGGCCGGTGTAGCGGCCGCTGCCGAGCAGCATGGAGCTCCAGAAGTCGGCAATCAGGGCAAGGTGGCGCGGCCACTGGTCATCGGGAATGACCCGGTTGAACACTGGGCCGATCACCGGATCGCGGCGGGCGGCGGCATAGAAATGATCCACGACCCTGCGGATCAGTTCCTCCGTGAGGCCTTCGGGGGTTTCCCAGCCGATGCGGTGGAGGCGGGTACCGGGCGTGGTCATGGGGATACCGGACGGATGGAATAGGTGCAGCGGCGACCGCCGGAGACGATGTGTTCCTCGCGGTTGACCTCGGCACCGGGACCGAGCACGGCGCGGAAGACGTCGAGCTCGGCGCGGCAGAAGTTCTGGCAGGCGGTGGCGGCGGCGCAGATGGGACAGTGGTTTTCCACCAGCATCAGGGTGCCGTCGTCCTCCTCGTGCCAGCCGGCCATGTAGCCTTCGGCGCTGCGCAGGGCGACCAGCGCAGCGACCTTGTCGCGCAGCGTCGGGGCCGGATCGAGGGCGGCGGCGTAGGTGGCGCGGGTCTCGGTCTCGCGGGTGGCGATGATGGTGTCGAGGGCGCCGTCGCCGAGGGCCGAGCGGACGATGTCCAGCAGATGCACGGTCAGCGCGGCGTGGGTATCGGGGAAGCGGGCCTGGGCCGCGGGGGTGAGGCTCCAGCGCTGGGTGGGTCGACCGACGGTGCCGGGGGTGCTGGAGGCGGCGACCAGCCCCTCCCCCGCCAGGCGCAGCAATTGCTGACGTGCGGCCTCGCCGGTGGTGCCGAGGCGTTCGCCCAGGGCCGCGGCGGTGAGCGAGCCGTGCATCTTCAACGCCATCAGGATGCGCTCCGAGGCGCCGCGCGGCGACCAGGTCGCGGTTGCCAGATTGGAGCTTGACTTGTCCACGGCGGAGGTTTTCAAAGGCATGGCTTGGAAATTACCCGGTCACCGTGCCGGATGCAAGCGCCAGTCCATCCGAGGAGAACAGAAATGGCCTTTGAACTGCCCGCCCTCCCCTATGCCCACTCCGCCCTCGCCGAGCGCGGCATGAGCCAGGAAACGCTGGAACTGCACCACGACAAGCACCACCAGGCTTATGTGACGGCGCTGAACGGGTTCGTGGAGAAGAACCCGGACCTGCAGGGCAAGAGCCTCGAAGAAATCATCGCCTTCGCCAATGGCAAGGCGGACCTCGCACCGGTGTTCAACAATGCCGGCCAGCACTGGAACCACATCCACTTCTGGAACGCGCTGGCGCCGAACGGCGGCCGCATCCCCGGCAAGCTGGAGCAGAAGATCGTCGAGGACTTCGGTTCGGTCGACGCCTTCAAGGAGCAGTTCAAGACGGCTGCGACCACCCAGTTCGGTTCCGGCTGGGCCTGGCTGGTGCTCGGCAATGACGGCAAGCTGAAGACCACCAAGTCCCCGAACGGCTCGAACCCGATCGCCACCGGCGAGGGCAAGGTGCTGCTGGGCCTCGATGTGTGGGAGCACAGCTACTATGTCGACTTCCGCAACCGTCGCCCGGACTATGTGACCAACTTCCTCGACAAGCTGGCGAACTACGAATTCGCTGAAGCCAATCTGGGCTGAGGACGTTGCCCCGGGGGTGGCGGCCTTCCGCCGCCCTCGAGCTCCGTGGAACGGAGAGGACTTGTGACCGACATGGCCGATTTCGAGCTGCCGGATACCATGCGCCTTGCGCCAGCCCGGCGGCCACCGGTGGGAAGTGCCGAATTCCGGGCAGCGATGTCCGCTATGGGATCGACGGTGAGCGTGGTGACGGCGCGGCGCGGCGACGAGCGCGTGGGCCGCACAGTGACCTCGATGCTGTCGCTGTCGATCGCTCCGCCCACCATTCTGGTGTCCATCGACATCGTCAGCCGGCTGGCGGACATGATCGCCAAGAGCGGCGGGTTTTCGCTGGCGCTGCTGGCTGATGACCAGCGCGAGATTGCCGACGCCTTTGCGGGCGGCATCGATCCGGAGGGCCGGTTCGACGTCGGCTCGTGGTCAGACTGGCCGTCGGGCCACCCGATGCTGCTCGGTGCGGCGGCGGCGCTCGACTGCGAGGTCACGGGATCGATCGAGACCGGCACCCATGTGCTGTTTGCGGGCACGGTGATCGAGGCGGAAACCACGACCAGCCGATCCCCGCTGTTGTGGCAGCGGCATCACTACCATCGGCTGGGTGGGCTCGACTGAACCGGCACAAGGTGCCAAGGTCATGCGGCGTGCCGGCGCAACCCAGCGTCACCCCCGGCATTCTTCCCGCAAGGGAGAGTCTCCATGCCCCGATTCTTTTTCCACTACCGCACCGATGACGAATTGATCCGCGACCCCGAGGGGCAGGAGTTCGATGATCTGGATGCGGCCGAGCACAATGCCGCCGAGATCGGCCGGGCCATTGTCGACCGGGCGCTGAGCCAGGGGGAAGACCCTCGCCTGCCCCGCTCGATCGAGATCACGGACGCCAAGGGGCACGACCTGCTCTATGTGGTGTTC
>JAEYXQ010000043.1 GCA_023431205.1 Pseudomonadota bacterium
GGATCGAACTGGTCGATGTTCGCGGCGACGACGTCGACTTCGCCCGCGCCCGGTCAAACGTGGACGACGTGCTGGCGGCAAATCCCGACATCAACTGCATGGTCGGCTTCTACTCCTACAACCCGCCCAAGATCTACGAAGCCCTGCAGGCTGCCGGCAAGCTGGGCGAGATCACGGTCATTGCCTTTGACGAGGACCCGATCACGCTCGGCGCCGTCCGCGAAGGCAGCTTTGCCGGGACGGTGGTGCAGGACCCCTACCAGTGGGGATACCAGGGCATGCACCTGATGGCGAAATATCTCGAGGGGGACACTTCCGAGATCCCCGAAAATGAGCTGATCATTGTTCCCACCAAGGTCATCGACCAGGCCAATGTCGATGCCTTCGAGGCGGAACTGAAAGAGCGCATCGGCGGGTGATCCTCCCAGGCCAGTGCGGCCGCACCGGGCAGACGACCTCATGCCCGGTGCGGTGCTCTTACGGGGTCAACATAGCAGGGCCCGGATGTCGCAATCTCAGTCCACGCCGCTTCTCAGCCTTCAGAACATCTCCAAGGCCTATCCTGGCGTGGTGGCGCTCTCCAACGTCTCGCTGTCCCTCATGGAAGGCGAGGTCCTCGCTCTGATCGGCGAGAACGGCGCCGGCAAGTCCACCTTGATGAAGATTCTCGGTGGCGTGATCGAACCGGATTCGGGTCGAATCCTCGTGGGCGGAGTAGGCTATGACGGGCTGTCGGTGTCCCAGTCGCAGGCGGCAGGCATCGCCTTCGTCCATCAGGAACTGAACGTCTTCGACAATCTCGACGCGGCGGCCAACATGTTTCTGGGGCGCGAACTGCGGGCCGGGCTTGGTCTGCTCGACCTGGCGGCCATGCACCGGGCTGCCGAGCCGTTGCTGGCCCGTGTCGGCGCGCATTTTTCACCGCACACGCCGGTGGCCGACCTGTCGCTGGCCCAGCGTCAACTGCTCGAAATCGCCAAGGCGCTGTCCATCGATGCCCGTGTGGTCATCATGGACGAGCCGACATCATCGCTGACCCTGTCGGAAACCCGTACGCTGATGAAGGTCATCGCCGATCTCAAGGCCGAGGGCATTGCGGTCATCTACATCTCCCATCGCCTCTCGGAGGTCGAGGCGTGTGCCGACCGCGTCGTCGGCCTGCGGGACGGCCGCGTCGCCGGGCATCTCGACCGCGACGAGATCAGCCACGACAACATGATCCGCCTGATGATCGGGCGCGACCTCAAATCCCTCTACATCCCGCCCGCGCGCCCGGCGGGTGAGGTGGTCCTGTCCCTCCGGCAGGTCGAGATCGCCGCCAATCCCGGCGCGCGCGTCGACCTCGATATTAGGGACGGGGAAATCCTGGGCATAGCCGGGCTGGTGGGGGCCGGAAGGACAGAAATCGCCGAAGCCATCTTCGGTGCCGCGCCGGTGTTGGCCGGGGACATGCAGCTTGCCGGTGAGCACTACCGGGTTCTTTCCCCGCGAGACGCAATCGAGGCCGGGCTCTACCTCGTGCCGGAGGATCGCAAACGCACCGGGCTCGTGCTGGAGAGCACGATTGCCGAGAATGTCTGTCTCCCCGACCTCGGATCCGTCAGCCGGGCAGGGCTGGTCTCGGGACCCGCCGTCCTGGCGCGCGCCGATGAGCAGCGTCGCCAGCTCGGCATTCGAGCGCTCAATGTGCGGCAGCTGGCCGCTAACCTGTCCGGGGGCAATCAGCAGAAGGTGGTGCTGGCGAAGTGGCTCTCCATGCGGCCGCGCGTGATCATCTTCGATGAGCCGACCCGCGGCATCGATGTCGGTGCCAAGTCCGAAATCTACGGCATGATGAGGGGGCTCGCCGACAATGGCGTCGCCGTGGTGATGATCTCCAGCGACATGGAGGAGGTTATCGGCGTCTCCGACCGCATCGTGGTGCTGCGCGAAGGTGAAGTCGCCGGGTGTCTGCAGCGCAGCGATTTTTCCGAACACAACGTGCTCAAACTCGCCGTCGGCGCCAACTGAAGGACCGTGCTCATGCACAAGAAGGATATGGGGCTCGCTGTCCTGATCATCGTGGTGGGCGCCGTCGTCTACCTGCGCAATCCGCTCTTCCTCTCCCCGATCAACCTCGGCAACACCGCCAACCTGGTCGGGCTGTTCGGGCTGTTTGCCATCGGGCAGGGCTTCGTGATCATGACCGGGGGCATCGATCTCGCCGTGGGGTCGATGATCGCCCTGCTGGGGGTGTTGTTCGTCGACATGGTCGGCAAGTTCGGCGTGCCCTGGCCACTGGCCATCCTGATCACGCTGGGCTTAGGGGCACTTATGGGCCTCGCGCATGGCATCCTGATCACCCGCCTGAAGATGCAGCCTTTCGTGGTCACCCTATGCGGACTGCTGATCTATCGCGGCCTGGCGCGTGGCTATACCGGCGAGGCTACGGCCGGATTTCCGTTCGGCGCCAGCTATCCGGAACTGGAGTGGTTGACCCTCGGCCGCTCCTTCGGCGTGCCGCATTCCTTCTTTGCCATGCTGCTGGTCGCAGCGATCGCCTGGGTGGTGCTGCACCGGTCCGTGTTCGGGCGCCACCTCTATGCCGTCGGCAAGAACGAAGACGCGGCCCGTTATTCCGGCGTTCGCACCGGGCGTGTCATCACCGCCGCCTATGTGATCAGCGCCGTTCTTGCGGCGGTGGCGGCGATCTACTTCGCCATGTTCACCAAATCCGTGCAGCCGTCCTCCCACGGCAATTTTTACGAGCTTTATGCCATCGCGGCGGCTGTGCTGGGGGGCTTCTCGCTTCGCGGCGGCGAAGGATCGATCGTGGGGGTGGTGCTGGGCGCGGTGCTGCTGCAGGAGTTGCAGAACCTGGTCAATCTCTTGGGTATTCCGTCGTCGCTCAACTTCGCCGTGATGGGCGGCGTCATCCTTGTCGGGGTGCTCGCCGACCAGCAGTTCAACCGCTATCGGGAAAAGCAGCGAACGGCACGCGCCCGGCAAGATCTGGGTCGGAGCGCGACCTCTGTCAGCCCGGTGCTTGACCGTGGTCCTGCAAGTCCACCCGTGTGAGCTCCGGGCGGATCAGGGTCGCGTCACGGCGTGGGTTCCATCAGATGCGCATCCCTGCCGCGTCAAAGGCGAGAGCGGCACCGTCTTCTATGCCGACATGGATGGGCGCGCCGTTGCTGGCCCGCGAGTGGCCTTTCTGCTGGATGGTCACCTTGGCGTCGCCATCGCGACCGATGGCATAGACATAGGACACGCCGCCCAGCTGCTCGATCACCTGTGCCGTGGCGGTCAGGCTGGCTCCTGCAACGGCGGTATCGGTGAAGTGCTCCGGGCGGATGCCCACGCTGATCGTGTCGCCGACTGCACCGCCTGTCCCGCGCCGCCGAACAGTCAGGTCCGGACCGTCGAAAGCGGGGAGTGAAACCGACAGCGTGTCGCCTTCGATGGCGCGGATCACGCCGTCTAGGAAGTTCATGCGCGGCGAGCCGATGAAGCCGGCAACGAAGATGTTGTCCGGATTGTCGTAGAGTTCGATCGGGCTGCCCTGCTGCTCGATGCGGCCGGCGCGCAGCACGACGATGCGGTCGGCCAGCGTCATCGCCTCTACCTGGTCATGGGTGACGTAGACCATGGTGGCGCCAAGCTGCTGATGGAGGTTGGCGATCTCGATCCGCATCTGCACGCGCAGCTCGGCATCGAGGTTGCTTAGCGGTTCGTCGAAGAGGAACGCTCGCGGCTGACGCACGATGGCCCGGCCGATTGCCACGCGCTGGCGCTGCCCACCCGAGAGCTGGCGAGGCTTGCGGTCCAGCAGATCCTCCAGTTCGAGGATGCGGGCCGCGTCGGCCACGCGTTGTGCGACCTGCTCCCTGGGGGCGCCACCCATCCTCAGGCCGAAGCCCATGTTCTCCGCCACGGTCATGTGGGGATAGAGCGCATAGGACTGGAACACCATGGCGACGCCACGTTCGCTCGGGTCGAATTCGGTGACGTCCTCGCCGCCGATGAAGACCTGGCCCGAACTGGGCTCCTCAAGCCCGGAAATGGTGCGGAGCAGGGTGGACTTGCCGCAGCCGGAGGGGCCGACGAACACCACGAACTCGCCGTCCGCGACGTCGAGATCGATGTCGTGGATGACCTTTACCGAGCCGAAGCTCTTGTTGATGCCCCGCAGTTTGAGTTCGGCCACCGTTTCCTCCTTGCCGATGGTTCCGGCGCTTTGCCGCCTGGAAGCGGATTACGCCAGAGTATGGTAGCGTCTCTACCATACAAGTATTGTCTATCAGGATTTCTGAAGCTCTTAGTAGTTCGTACCGGCTTTATGAATATGCCTGGTGGGGCGATGGTCCTCTGAAACGGTGCGTCAGTAAAGTGCAACTTTTTCCTTGATGATCAGTCTTGTGAGGTACGTTCCTCTTGCCTCTGTTCACAAGGCGCGTCTACAAAGTGGCAAGTGGTAATTGCAGCACGCTGCGGACCACTGCGGCCCGGGAGGAGACCAGTTTGGTTGTCGGCCGCCAAAACAGGAGGATACCATGAAGCGTATTGCGCTTGCCGCAATGCTCGGCTTGGCCGTCATCATGCCGGTCCAGGCCCAGACAGTTGTCAAACATCTGCACATCACCTCGATTCCGGCGGAAGTGGAGTTGATGAACTCCATCGCCGACGAGTTCATGGCCCAGAACCCCGATATCAAGGTGGAACTGCCCTTTCTCGAGAACGAGGCATTCAAGGCCAAGCTGACCACGCAACTGCAGTCGGCGGACGCGCCGGACGTGTTCCATTCCTGGGGCGGCGGCGTGTTCTATGAACAGGCCAAGGCCGGATTCCTGCGCCCCGTCGGGGACGTGCTGAGCCAGGAAGCGCTGGACAACCAGGGGACCGCCGGCGTTTCCGCCTTCACCGGCCCCGATGGCGAGATCTATGGCGTCGCCCGCGACGTCAGCGAAGTCGTCCTGTGGTACAACAAGGACCTGTTCGAGCAGGCTGGTGTCGATCCGGCCAGCATGCAGACCTGGGAAGGGTTCCTTGAGGGCGTGCAGACGTTCAAGGACGCCGGCATCACCCCGATCGCGGTTGGCGCCAAGGACAAGTGGCCGGCCCACTTCTGGTGGTCCAAGCTGGTGGTTCGCCTCGCGGGCCAGGAAGGCTTCGAGGCTGCTGCGCGCGGCGACGGCGACGGCTTTGCCGGAGAAGATTTCGTCAAGGCCGGCGAGTACTTCCTGCAGCTGGCTGAAATGGAGCCCTGGCAGGACGGCTTCCTCGCCGCCAGCTATAGCGACGCTTCGGGCCTGTTCGGCGACGGCAAGGCGGCGATGCACCTGATGGGCGACTGGGACTACGGTGCCATGAAGGACAACTCCGCGACCAAGGAAGGTATTCCGGACGACCAGCTGGGCATCCTGCCATTCCCCACCATCGAGGGTGGCAAGGGTGACCCCACCGATACGCTCGGCGGCATCGGCGGCATCCTGTTCTCCAAGAACGCTTCGGATGCGGCGGTGAAGTGGGTCGAGTTCTTCAACTCGCCGGAACAGCAGCGCAAATACGCCGAAGCGGCCTACTACATCCCGATCGCCAAGGGCGCTGCGGATGTCATGACCAACCCGTTCAAGGTGCAGATCGGCCAGAACATCAGCGGTGCGCACTGGCACGCCCTGTTCTTCGACCAGGCCTTGGGCCCCAATGTCGGCGGCGTCGTCAATGACGTTTCGGCGGACCTGGCTGCCAACGCCATCAGCGCCGAGGAAGCTGCCCAGCTGATCAAGGAGGCCGTGGACGACTCCCTGTAGTCTCTCCAAGGCTTTCCGGCGGGTGGCAGAAACGCCCGCCGGACCACTTGAACAACTCGATCCCTGTCCGCTCTCCGTCATGGCCCTGACCCAGTCGCCCAAAGGGCCGTCTGGCAGAACAGGGGAGCCCGGGCGGCCGGGAGGCGGAGGACGCCGATGACCAGCATTGCCACCGCATCCAGCCCATCCTTGGCGCCGGCAG
>JAEYXQ010000085.1 GCA_023431205.1 Pseudomonadota bacterium
TCTACCCAAACACCATCCAGGCGGTGAAGATCACCGGCGCCGACGTCAAGAACTGGCTGGAGCGTTCGGCCGGCATCTTCAACCAGGTCGAACCCGGCGCCACCGACGCCGAGCTCATCAACACCGACTTCCCGTCCTACAACTTCGACGTCATCGACGGCGTCACCTACAGGATCGATGTCACCCAGCCGTCGAAATACTCGAGCGATGGCAAGGAGGAGATCAACCCCGACGCCAACCGCATCGTCGACCTGCAGTACGATGGCGCGCCGATCGACCCCGAGCAGGAGTTCATCGTTGCCACCAACAACTATCGCGCCGGCGGCGGCGGCACCTTCCCCGGCATCGGGCCGGACAGGATCGTGTTCATCGGCCCGGACACCAACCGCGACCTGATCGTGCGCTTCATCGTCGAGAACGGCACCATCAACCCCAAGGCCGACAGCAACTGGTCGCTCGCCCCGATCGGTGACACCACGGTCTTGTTCGCCACCGGACCCAAGGCCGCCGAACACGTCGGCGACGTTACCGCCGTCTCCATCGAACCCACCGGCGAAACCAACGCGGACGGCTTCGGCCTCTATCGCATCGCGTTGTAGTCTCCTGAACTCGGTCTCCTGTTCATCGTCTACCTCCCACTCGTGGGGAGGGATCAAGGGTGGGGGCCACGGTTCGCGGAAACGAAAAAGGGCGCCCCACAGGCGCCCTTTCATCATTGGGGAGGTGTCGGCTTACTGCCCGTCAGGCACCACGTCGACGCTCACGGCGGGGACATCGAGGTCAACCGTGCCGCCGCCGCCACCCGCATTGTTGAAGAACACGAGGTAGGCGATACCGATCAGCGCCAGCGCCACGATGATGCCGACGATCACGCCGCCGGCGCCACCGCTGCTGCGGTCGACAATAAAGGTCTCACGATCATTCGGTGCCATTTTCGGCCTCCTTGTTGACTTGCCACAACAACGATCCTGCCGATCTCGCGGTTCCGTGAACGCCGCCACCGCCAATTCGACCGCTCCCGTTCACCGCCCCGAAACCCCAGCGCGCTAGCCTGGCGCAGCTTCGGAGGCTCTCCATGTCCGCCCCTGCCCTCGCCATAGCCGGTCTCCACAAGCGCTTTGATCGCCCCGTCGTCAGCGGCATAGATCTGACCGTCAGCGCCGGCGAGTTCTACGCCCTGCTCGGCCCCAACGGCGCCGGCAAGACCACCATCCTGCGCATGGTCGCCGGCCTCCTGCCACCCGATGCCGGCAGCATCCACATCTTGGGCATCGACGCGCGCCGTGACCCCGTTGCTGCGAAGCGCCTGGTCGCGTGGGTCTCCGACGAACCCATGGTCTATGACCGCCTTACCCCGCTCGAATATCTCGAATTCGTCTCCGGCCTCTGGCAGATGGACCCCGCCATCGCCGCCAGTCGTGCTCGCGACCTCCTCGCCTGGCTCGGCCTCGAACCGCACAGGGACGAACTATGCGGCGGCTTCTCCAAGGGCATGCTGCAGAAGGTGGCGCTGGCCGGAGCCCTCGTCCACGACCCCAAACTCATCATCCTCGATGAACCGCTGACCGGACTCGACGCCGGCTCCGCCCGGCAGGTCAAGGACGTGCTGCGCGACAAGGTCAGCCAGGGCGTCACCGTCATCATGACCACCCACATCCTCGAAGTCGCCGAGCGCATGGCCGAGCGCATCGGCGTCATCGCTCACGGTCGGCTCCTGGCCGAAGGCACCCTCGCCGAACTTCGCGCCCGCACCGGACGCGAGACCGGCCTGGAGGACATCTTCCTCGAACTCGTCGCCACCGGCGCCGCTGCATGAGCACTGCTCCCGCCACGGCCCTCTGGTTTGCCCGGCACGAACTGCGCCTCGCCTGGCGCGACTGGCTGGCGATGATGACAGGTGGCCGCCGGCACCGCCGCATTGGTCTGTTGATCGGGCTCGCGATTGCTGTCGTCGTCCTGCACCTGCTGGCCTATGGGCTGGCCCTCCCCTGGCTGCGCCAGGGAATAGTTGCCGACAAAGCTACCCTGCTTGCCGTCAGCGGCGCCGGCTTCACCATCTTCACGGTCATGCTCTCGCAGGCCATCGAAGCGGTCACTCGCGTCTACTATGCCCGCTCCGACCTGGACCTGATCCTTGCATCGCCGGCGTCCTCGCAACAACTCTTCGCCGTGCGCACCGCCGGCGTCTGGCTCTCCACCAGCGCCTTGTCTGCCCTGCTCGCCATGCCGCTGATCAACGTCCTCGCGGTGTTCGACGGTCTGCACTGGCTCGCCGGCTATGGCGTTGTCGCGGCCATGGGTGCCCTGGCCACCGCCTTCGCCGTTGCGATCACCGTGCTGCTGTTCCGCCTGATCGGCGCCCGCCTGACCCGGCTGATCGCCCAGATCGTCGCCGCAGTCGTCGGCGCCAGCTTTGTCATCCTGATCCAGGGCGCCGCCATTCTCTACTATGGCAGCTATTCCCGCTTCGCTCTGTTCGAGGCTCCCGAAATCCTTACGGCGGCTCCCGATGCACTCCACTGGGTCTGGCTCCCTGCGCGCGCCGTTTTGGGCGAGGCTGCCGCCCTGCTGACCCTGCTCCTGGTTGGCGCCATGGCACTCGCCGCGACCATCGGCTTCTCCGCCGCAAGCTACGGGCGCCTTGCTCTCTCCACCACCGGCCTTAGCCATGTGCAAAGCCGCCGCGCCCCCGCGCGACGCCCCTTCCCCGCCGGTTCACAGCGCCAGGCGCTGCGCCGCAAGGAGTGGCGCCTGCTGTTGCGCGATCCCTGGCTGGTGTCGCAGACGCTGATGCAGTTGCTCTACCTGATCCCGCCGGCCCTGCTGCTCTGGCTGAACTTCGGCGAAGGCAACAGTGCCCTCATCATCATCGTGCCGGTTTTGGTCATGGCCGCCGGTCAACTCGCCGGTGGCCTCGCCTGGCTCGCCATCTCCGGTGAAGACGCGCACGACCTCGTCACCACGGCGCCGCTCACCCCCGCCACCATCCTCCGCGCCAAGGTCGAGGCCGTCCTCATTGCCGTGGGGGCGATCATGGCGCCGCTTCTGGCCCTGCTCGCGTTCACCGCCTGGCTGCCGGCCCTTGCCACAGCGCTGTGCGCTGCCGCCGCAGCTTCGGCCTCCACCGCCATTCAGTTGTGGTTCCGCATGCCCCAGCGCCGCTCCATGTTCCGGCGCCGTCAGGTGGCCTCGCGCGCCGCAACCCTGTGCGAAGCTTTGTCCTCGATCATGTGGGCCGGCACCGGCGCGCTGGCTGCCGCCGGTTCCCTGCTCGCCATCGGTCCGGCAATGCTGGCGCTTCTAACCCTCGCTTTCGCTCGCTTCCTCAGCCCCCGCCACAACCGATGAGCCAGCTCACCTTTCGCGATGCCATGCCGTCCGACATCCCCGCGGTCGTCCGACTGATGCATGAAGGTCATATGCAGCCAGACACGCCGCCGCTCGACCCGGCGACGCTCGATGATCTTCGCTACCGCGCCGCCTTCGACGAGATCACCGCGGATCCGGCCCACCGGCTGATCGTCGCTGAACAGGAGGGTATGGTCGTCGGCACCATACAGATCAGCTACCTGCCGGGTCTCAGCCATTTCGGCGCCAGGCGCGCCCAGTTCGAGAATGTCTTCGTCAGCCCCAGGCATCGCGGCGCCGGTGTCGGCACCGCCATGATGCAGTGGGCGATCGGGCAGTCCCGTGAGGCCGGCTGCAGCATCATCCAGCTGACATCCGGCAAGGTCCGCACCGACGCCCACCGCTTCTACGAGCGGCTAGGGTTCACCGCTTCGCACGTTGGCTTCAAGCTGCGCTTCTAGAACAGCGTGTTGTTGGTCGCCGGGTCCGAACCGGTCTTGCCGTCCGGGCGATCGAGCGTGGCGATCTTGTCCATGTCGTCCTGATCCAGCTCGAAGCCGAACACGTCGAAATTGCTGCGGATGCGTTCCGCATGCGTCGACTTCGGAATGACGATGAAGCCCTGCTGCAGGTGCCAGCGGAGCATCACCTGGGCGGGTTCCTTGCCGTATTTCTTGGCGATCTCGCCGATGGTCTCGTCTTCCAGCACCGCGCCGCTGCCGAGCGGGCTGTAGCACTCGATCTTGATGTCGAGCCGTTTATGCACATCGCGCACATCGCGCTGCTGATAGTAGGGGTGCAGTTCGATCTGGTTCACCACCGGCTTCACGCCGTGGTCGTTGATGATCCGGTCCAGATACTCCGGCAGGAAGTTCGACACACCGATCGAGCGGATCTTGCCGTCCTTCTGTGCCTGGATGAATGCCCGCCAGGTGTCCGAGTAGCGATCATGCTCGGGCACCGGCCAGTGGATGAGGAACATGTCGAGATAGTCGAGCCCCAGCCGCTGCAACGTCCCATCAAGGGACCGCAAGGTGTTGTCGTAACCCTGGTCCTTGGTCCGAAGCTTGGAGGTGATGAACAACTGCTCGCGCGGCACTCCGGCCTCGCGGATCGCCTTGCCCACCCCTTCCTCGTTGTCATAGCCCTGCGCTGTGTCAATCGAGCGATAGCCGGTCTTGATCGCGGTCACCACAGGCTCGGTGACCTCGTCATTGGGCACCTGCCACACGCCGAAGCCCAGCTGGGGGATGGTGTTGCCGTCATTCAGGGTAATATTGGGCACATTGGCCATAATTCACGCTCCGCAATAATCAGGTATCGGTCAGAAAAGGATCGCCAGCCCCATCGCTGCCAGGATCAGCATCAGCACGATGCCGATCAGCATGATCGCGAACACGATCTTGGCCGCCGTTGCGGCGCCGCGCGACAAGCCGGTGAAGCCGAGCGCTCCGGCGATCACGGCAACAATGACCAGGACGATAAGCAGGTTGAGCATCGACGCTTCCCAGGAAAGACCCACCGCTCAACGTGGCTGACCCCCACGCGTTCCGGCAAACATCGTGCTATGCTGATGGTCACCTCACCTCCGGAACCGGACCATGGCTGACACCCACACCCGGCCGCGCACCAGCACCACCACGCGCACTGCCCGACCGCCGCTGCACAAGGTCATTCTCGTCAACGACGATTTCACCCCGCGCGAATTCGTCGTGCGCCTGCTCAAGGCCGAGTTCCGCGTACCCGAAGCGCAGGCCCAGGTGATCATGCTCACCGCCCACACCAAGGGCGCCTGCGTCGTCGCGGTGTTCACGCGCGAAGTAGCCGAGGAGAAGTCCAAGCGCGCCACCGACTTCGCCCGCGAACACGGCTATCCGCTGCTGTTCACCACCGAGCCCGAGGAATAGTTCGCCGCCTCAGGCGGTGCCGTAGCGCAGCTTCGCCTTCTCGCGCGCTTTGGCCGCGACCACGCCCCGGTCCTTCGGCGGAGCATTCGTTTCGAGCGAATTCAGCAGCTTGCCCAGCACGCGTTCGATGTCCTCCACCGCCTCGTGGAAGGCGGCTTCGTTCGCCTTCGATGGCGCAGTGAAACCGGACACCTTGCGCACGAACTGCAGCGCCGCGTCGTGCATCTCGTTGCCGGTCGCTGGCGGCTCGAAGTTGAACAGGGGCTTGATGTTGCGGCACATGGCGGCCTCCTCTGGATGGTCGCATCCTGCACCGCAAATCCGCCATCGCCAAGGCGGCGTCGCGCTATACCGCCCGTAGCCGCGGCAGGGACACCGACCACACCCTGATCCGCTCCAGCCGCCACACCAGCCATCCGAGCAAGGCACTCCGCACCGCCATGCCGACCGCCATGCCCGCAGCGGCGCCGGTGATACCCCACACCCGGACCAGCGCCACGCACAGGCCGGATTGCACCGCCAGGACAACGGCCCCCAGCAGCATGGCCTGGCGCTGCCGGCCTGCCACCACCAGCAGTTCCGTCGCCTGCCCACTGGCCGATTTTGCGATCATCCCCGCCCCAAGCAGTATCATCACGTCGTGCGCGCCGGCGAACTCGGGCCCGAACAGGTGCAGCACCAGCGGCCCTGCCGCCCAGGCGATCGCCACCGCCACCACCGTCGCCCATAATGTGGCGCCGGTCGAGCGCGACACGCTCTGCTGCAGTTCCCCGCGGTCGCGGCCGGCGAGATCGAGCGCGAACCGGCGTCCCGCCACCAGCGTCGCCGCATAGCTGACGAACCCTGCCAGCGCCAAAGTCCGCGCCGCCGCGAAATACGGCCCCAGCGCTTCGGGCGGCATGGACAGGCTCAGCACCAGCAGGTCGGTGAGGTTGCTCAGGTCATCGAGGCCCGCCACCAGCAGCATCGGCAGCGCCGCCAGCAGCCACACCCGCTGCTGCCGCCGGCTTACCGCTGCCCCCCGGGGGAACCCCCGCAACCGCAGCATCAGCAGCACGCCGACCACCGCCACCACCAGTGCCATCGCCACCAGCAGCACCACCCCGACCACCGTGAACGTCAGTTCAACACCCAGCGCGAACAGCGCCACGCTTATCCCGGCAATCAGCAGTGGCCTCACCAGATAGACGGGCACCGTGGCGAGCCCGTACCAGCCAAAGCTGCGGCCCACCCCTTCGAAGAAATACTCCATCGCCAGGAGCGGCAGCCCGATCCCGATCAGCAGCACCGTCATGCCGACGCGTGTATCGAGGCCGAGCCACCACCCCGCCAGTGCCGCGCCCAGCACCAGCGGCACCGCCGCCACCGCAATCGCCCGCAGCGCCAACCCCCAGTAGCCGTGGATCGCCCCGCCACGCCCCATCACCTGATAGCGCGGCAGGAAGCGGATGCTTGATTCCGCGAACCCGAGTGCCGCGAAGCTGCCGAGGGCCAGCATCCAGGTCCAGACCGCGACATAGCCGCCATAGTCGTCGAGCGGCATCAGCCGCGCCAGCAGCACCTGCAGGCCGAAGGTCAGCACCGCACTCGCGGCCCGAATGAAAACCATCATCGCGGCGGCCATAGCGCCCATGCGTGCCTCAGACATAGAGCAACAGGCAGAGGGCGCCGCGTCCGAAACCCATCGCCGCCTGGACCATCCCCGGTACGTGCGACCACATCCGCTTCAGCGCCGGGCGCAGCGTCGGCAGCCAGGAGCCGGCATAGAACCGGCCCTTCCAGGTCTTGGGCAGCGCATAGCCCACTGCCGGCACGCTGTGATTGCTCCAGCTTGCCTTATAGTCGGCCGGATTCGGCAACAAGTCATAGGCGGCCACGCCATTGTCGATCAGCCAGCCGACCGTCATCTCCATCTGCACCTTGCCCGGAGAGAGGTCTTTCAGCTCCCAGTCGAAGCCGCCGATATAGGCGTAGTAGTGCCGGTGACGGATGAACCCGATCTCCACCGCCACCACCCGGTCACCCGCGCGGAGCACCGAAACGCAGGCGCCGCTCAACGCCGCGCTGCTGCCGCCCAGGCCTTTCAGGAAAGTCTCGTAGCCGCCCATGCCGAAGCCGGCGCTGAGCCGGTTGGTCTCCACCAGCCAGCGCCGTTTCATGGCGACAGCCGTATCCACCAGCGTGCTGAACTCTTCCTGATCCGGCCACACGACGCTGAAACTCAGGTCACCCAGCCGCGCCAGCTGGTTGCGGCGGCGGTTGCGGTTGCGCTTTTGCAGTTTGCCCAGCCCGGCCCAGTAGGCCTCCGAGTTCGGGTACTCCGACAGGTTCAGCACCGAAGCCTCGTTGCTGTAGCCGGCAATCGGCGGCAGGTGCTTGAGATGAGGCGCGAGCGGCGAGGTCGCCGGCACGGGCCTCAGCACAGCCACGTCGCAGCCATTGCCAAGGTCGCGGTCCAGCAGCAGCGTCATGGCCCCGGAAGTGTTCTCCCCATCCGCCAGCAGGAGGTTGCAGTATTGGGAATGCGGCTCGCCCAAGGTTTCCAACCGGCGAATTCCGGGACCGTCGACGATCATCAGTGGCCACAGCGCCACCAGCCGCTCCCCCATCCACACCGTCCGGATATGTGGGCGCGGCCCTCCCGGCTGGCAGAAGGTCTCGATCCAGCCACGGCACCAGTCAAAAGTCTGGAAATAGGTGAGCCGGTCCGAGCACGCGGCCTCGAGCGCCCGCCAGTCCTCGGCGATGGCGTCGATCTCGGCCGTACCGGTGAGCACGCGGAGGCTCATCTGTCGGCGTTCGCGCATGGCGACTTCTCCTGGTTCCCCAGGCTGACCCTACCCGTTGAAGCTGAACATCGGCTTGCCCAGCAGCCTCAACAAAGTGTTGCAGTTGCCGCTAGTTGTAGCGGAAGAATGAATCCACCACGGCGAGGGCGCCCTCCACGGCGGTGTCATCCACGTCGAGATGCGTCACCCAGCGCTGCTGCCCATAGCGGCCGGTGACGCCCACGCCATGCTCGGCCAGATACGGCGTGAGCCGCTCGCCGATCTCACGGGCCATGTCTACCCACAGGATATTGGTGTCCGGCGTGGTCACCCGCAGCCCTGCATGTCGCCCCAGCCCTTCCGCCAGCGCCTGCGCCCGCCGGTGATCCTCCGCCAGCCGGGCCACGTTGTGCTCGAGCGCATAAAGGCCCGCTGCCGCGAGAATGCCCGCCTGGCGCATGCCACCGCCCAGCATCTTGCGGTTGCGCCGCGCCGTTTCGATCAGGTCGGCGCGCCCGGCCAGCACCGATCCCACCGGCGCCCCCAGCCCCTTGGACAGGCAGATCGACACCGTATCGAACGGCGAGGCGAAGTCGCTGAGGTCCATGCCGAGCCGCACGCAGGCGTTGAACGCCCGTGCACCATCGAGGTGCAGCCCCAGCCCGTGTCGGCGCGCCACCTCGGCCACTTCCGCCATCCACGCAACCGGCAGCACCCTCCCACCGAAGGTGTTCTCGAGCGCGATTACGCGCGTCGTGGCAAAGTGGTTGTCCCCGGCCTTGATCGCAGCTTCGATCTGCGCCGGGTCCATGGTCCCGTCCGCCCGGTGCTCGATCGGCTGCGGCTGGATCGAGCCCAGCACCGCCGCGCCCCCTCCCTCGAACTTGTAGCAATGCGCGTTCTGCCCCGCGATGAACTCGTCGCCCCGACCGCAATGGCTCATCAGCGCGAGGAGGTTCGATTGCGTTCCGGAGGGCACGAAGATCGCCGCCTCCTTGCCGCTCATAGCCGCCAGGCGCTGCTCCAGCCGGTTGACGGTGGGATCATCACCGAACACGTCGTCCCCCACCTCGGCAGCGGCCATGGCGGCGCGCATGGCCTGGCTCGGGCGGGTGACGGTGTCGGAGCGGAAGTCGAAGCGGAGGGCGTTTGCAGTCATGGTCATGGGTCCGGTCAGCGTGCCCGCTTGTCGCAAGGCCACACCGTTTTGGCCAGCGCCTTATGCGGCGACATCCCCGCCGGCGTCGTGGTCGTTGGCCGCATGTCCGGTGACCGGGGGCCGCCGCGCCAGGATCAGCAGGCCCCTGATGGGCGCTCCTCGATCGAAGCGCAGCACCGCGCTTTCGAAATCGAGCACCTCGAGACCTGCCGCCAGCAGCGCCGCCCGCGTGGCGGTTGCCTCGTGGGCGTAGCGCAGCGAGGGTCGCAGGAACACGGCTTCTTCCCCCTCATGTGCCTCGAGCGAGAAAGCCACCAACCCGCCCGGCTGCAGCGCCGGCACCAGTGCCGACAGCACCGGCTCGAGCGCCCCGCAATAGATCAGCACGTCGGCTGCCGTGATCAGGTCGGCATCGGCACGGCGCGCGTTCAGCGCTGCCACGAGTTCGGCCTTCTCCAGCCGGTCGTAGCCCCCCTTGCGTGCCGTCTCGGCGATCATCGCCGCCGAGATATCGATGCCCTCGAGTTGGTCAACCCGCGCCCGCAGCCGCTCGCCCATGAGCCCGGTGCCGCATCCGAGGTCGATCGCCTTGCTGAACCGCTCGATGCCGAGTTCCGCCATCCGGCGCGACACCAGCGCGTCCAGCAGTTCCGGCACCCGGTAGCCGAGCCGTTCCACCAGCGCTGTTTCGAACTGGGGCGCGTACTGGTCGAACAACGCCTCGACATAGCTGACCGCAGTACCGCTCGACGCGGCGGCTGCTCCGTGCGCTGCCAGCTTCAGCTCCGCACCGAACACACCGTCGTCGTCCAGTGCCTCGAGCCGCCGCCACGCGGCGATTGCACTGGCGATGTCTCCGGCTTTCTCGTGAAAGCTGCCCAGCAGTTCCCAACCCGCCGCCCAGTCGGGCACAGTCTCGAGCGTCTGCGCCATCAGTTCGGCCGCTGCGGCGAAGTCACCGCTTTCCGCAAGCATGCGCGCATACTCCGCCCGCCGGTCAGCGATAGGATCGCCGGACGAATAGTGGAACGCCTTGTTCAACTGGTGATCTCTGGAGTTACCGGTGGGGCCCGGCGGCGCGCGATGTTGCGCAGCGGCTACCGATTTGCAAGGGGAAAATGCCGCCTCAGGCCGGTTGCGGCATCACGAACCATTTTCATTCCTCGCAAATCGGCTATGGTCATCAGGCCGGGCCCGTTTTGCGGCCTGCAATGCCGATTGAGCCCTTCAATTTGCGCTCAAATCCGCACTTACCCGTTTCGGTAGTGTGCAAGTGCTTGTCGATGTTTGCTTCTGTCCGTGAAAACTACATGTTTTCGCGGCGATGTTGCTTGCGTTAACCCGTATTGAACGCCTGCTGTTTTCACGCTAGGTTGAACGGCATCGAATATTGCGGCCGACCGATCTGATTATGCGAACACCATTCGCGCCTGCTGACGTCAATCTCCGACATTTCGATACACTCTAGTTTGAGGCCGCTTGGCCTCGACTGCCACCAGCAGCGATTTGCACGAGGGAACGCGCATTATGGCAACAGGTACCGTCAAGTGGTTCAACGGTCAGAAGGGCTATGGATTCATCCAGCCCGACGAGGGTGGGGCGGACGTGTTCGTTCACATTTCGGCCGTTCAGCGCTCGGGCCTCAACGGTCTCGATGAAGGCCAGAAGGTCAACTACGAGATTGTCAAGGACAAGCGGACCGGCAAGTCCGCCGCCGATAACCTGACCGCCGCCTGACATCATCGATTGCAGCTTTAGGGGGCGCGCTCACTTGGAGGAGCGCGCCCCTTTCGTTTGCGCAGTCGCCGGATGACCCTCATCGAAGGGATGCCGCGTCAGCAAGACGAAAAGGCCGATCAGCAGCAGCACCGCGCCCGAAGCCAGCGCCGCGCGAATACCGGCCACTTGCACCACCACCCCGATGATCAGCGGCGTGGCCACCCCGGCCAGAAAGGCCAGTTGCGAGAGCGAGGCGACGTTTGCGGCGGGAGACCGATCGGTCAGCCGCGCCGCCGCCGACAGCGCCATCGGAAACAGCGCGCTCGTGCCAAAGCCCATCAGCAACAGTCCGCCGATTGCGATGGCCGCATGCCCGGACAGCACCACGGCGGCCAGCCCCAGCCCTGCCGTCAGCGTCATGAAGACCGGCAGCCGCCGTGGCCCCAGCTTCCTTACCAGGTTCGGATAGCCGATCCGCCCTGCCGCCTGCCCGGCGGCCCACACCGCAACCGTGATGCCGACAGTTGCCGCGTCCGCCCCATAGCCGTCGCGCAGCAGGATGCCTGACCAATCCGAGGCTGCGTTGTCGAGGTAGAGCGAGGCGCCCCCGGCCAGAAACAGCACGATGACCGCGATGCTGGGCAGCACCACCCGCCCCGGCGTCTCGGACGCGCTCTCGGCTCGTGGGGGAACGGTGGCGAGCCCGCTCGTGGGCAAAAAAGCAACCAGGGTCGCCAGCGGCAGCATCAGACTTAAATGCAGCCAGGGGGCCACACCGAAGGTGCGGAAGGCCGCGCCGGCCGCCCCTGCCAGAACCGTTGCCACGCTGTAGAACCCATGCGCCCGCACCAGCAGCTTGCGGCCGGTCACCGCCTCCACCCTGTCCGCCTCGACATTGCCGGTGACCGCCAGAACACCCTGCAGCGCACCCGCCACTGCGAGTGCCGCAAACAGCATCCATTGGTTCAGCGACAGGCTCGCCGCAATCAGCGCAACGCCCAGCGCCGGCGTGACCACCCGGAAGCTGCCGGCGAAACTGCGCGCCGCGGCATAGCGCGTGCCGAAGGTGAACAGCAGCAGGATGCCGACCGGATAGCCGCTCAGCCCGACGCCGAGCTGCCATCCCTCGAGGCCGGCTGTTGCCTGCACATCGGGTATGCGCGGATACCAGCTGCCGAGCATCACCCCGCAGGCAAGAAAAGCCGCGTACAGGCGCACGGAGAGCTTGGCTGGCAGACGGGGTCAGGCATGGCGGGCGAAGAACTACCGCCAGCGCAGCGAGTTCCCATATGCGAGTTCCCACCTGTCAGCCGGTGAAGTCCTCGTAGCAATCGTAGTTGCGCTGCTCGAGGATCCGCCCGCCCTGCACCCGGAACAGCATGCAGATATGCGCCACCATGCGTTCTCCGGCAGCCAGCCTGCCCAGCGGTTGCGCCAGCATCCCCTCCCACCGCGCCTCCAGCACCACCCTGTCTCCGGCCTCCATCTCGCTCACCAGACGATAGCGCTGCTCTTGCAGCACTTGCCGGGACGCCGCGCGCCCGAGGCCTGCGAGCAGGGCCGCCTTGTCG
>JAEYXQ010000117.1 GCA_023431205.1 Pseudomonadota bacterium
GCAGGTGTTCGCCACATCCGTACCCGGCCCTATCGGCCGCAAACCAATGGCAAGGCTGAACGCTTCATCCAGACAACACTGCGCGAATGGGCCTATGCCCACCCCTATCAGACATCCGAACACCGACAACAGGCCATCGGCCCATGGACCGATGCCTACAATCAGCAAAGACCCCACTCAGGCATCGGAGGGAGAACACCCTTCCAACGACTGACGGACCTTCTTGGAAACGACAGCTAGGTGGGGGCTCTTGGCCTCACACCACGTCGAGCGAGACGTCGAAGCCGTTTCGGGACACTTCGCTATAGGGGCAGATGACGTGGGCGCGCTGGACGATGTCCTGCACCTTGGCCTTGTCCATGCCGGGCACGTCGACCTTGAGCGCCGCCTCGATCCAGAAGCCTTCGCCGTCCTCGCGGTCCTTGAAGCTGACTTCGGCCGTGACCTTGGCGTCTTCGGGGATATTGTCGCCGCTCTTGCGCGCGGCCGCCTTCATGGCGCCGAGGAAGCAGGCGGAATAGCCGACCGCAAACAGCTGCTCGGGGTTGGTGCCGCGGGCGCCGTCCCCGCCGAGCTCCTTGGGCGTGGTCAGCGTTACGTCGAGAACGCCATCGTCCGTCGCCCCGTGGCCGGAACGGCCGCCGGTCGAAGTGGCACGGGCGGTGTACATGATCTTGGGCATCGCTAACTCCTGCGGTTGGAAAGGTGTTTGAAACTCAGTTGCAGCCTTTGGCCTTTTCGACCGCGCTGATGGTGGCGACGTTGCGGCGCTCATAGGCGTTGAGGCTGACCTTGGCCTGGTCGGTGATCCAGCAGCCGTCATTGCTGAAGCTGGCGCGGCCGCGGTCCGTCTGGAAGCAATAGCCGTTCTGCGCATAGACGATGTTGCGCACTTCCCAGAGCGCCTGGCAGCTCAGCCGGTTGAGATCGGCGCGCGCGAAGTAGTCGCTGTCGTCGCAGCCGAGGATTTCGTAGCAGTTCGCCATCGCCGGTGCGCTGAAAGCAAGGAACGCCGCTGCCGCGGCAATCAGTCTCCGTGTCATCGCTGAAGCCCCTCTTTGACCAGGGGACTTCATCACGAAACCGGGCGCCGCGGAAGGGTCAGCGACCGTCACGGTCCTCGGCGGCATATTCTCGCTTGGTCTCGAGCTCGGTATGCACCCGCTCGCTCACGCTGCGTTGCCGGTTGCGCATGATGCCGTAGATGATCGCCCCGGCCAGGACCGCTACCCCCACGGTGAGAAGGATCAGCCAGATGCTGGGGCCTGCTTCCATTTCCATGTCTTGCACTCCGTTTATCGGATGCAACGATGGGCGGGGCGCAACGGTTGCCGAGCGCTAGAAGCCGCGATCCTGCTGTTCCTGCATATAGGTGATCTCCTCGGCCGTGCTCTGCCGGCCGAGGGCGGCGTTGCGGAAGGGGAACCGTCCGAAGCGCGCAATGGTCTCGCGGTGCTTGGCCATGTAGTCGACCTGCTCCGGCACGCCATAGGCCTCGAACAGGCGCAGGCCCTCGTCCTGGATCACCAGCGACTCCGCATGCATGAACGGCATCAGCACGAACATCGCGGCCGGCTTGCCCACGGCCTCATCCACCCTGAGGGCAATGGCTTCCTGCGCCAGCACCAATGCCATCTTGTCCTGGGCAAAGGCTTCCGGCGCGCCGCGGTGGAGCTGGCGCGAGAACTGGTCGAGGACGATGATCTCGGCCAGCCTGCCCCGCGGCTCCGTCCGCCACGTCCAGGCTTCGCCGCGGGCAGCGGCCGCATGCGTCTCTGTGAACCTGGCGGCAAGGGCGGCGTCGAATTCCTCGGTGCGAGCGAACCAGTGGTCCGGTCCGTGCTCCACGAACCAGAAATCGAGCACGTCCTCGAAGCTGCGCATGTGACCTCCTAGGCTGCGACCAGCCGGATGCTGTTGCCGAACGGGTCGGTGGTTTCGAGCCACCCGCCTGCGTCCGTCACTGTTGAACCCGCGGCACGCAGGCGTGCGGCGAGAGCCTCGAGGCTCCTAGCATCCGGCAGGCGGATGGTGAACCAGCTCAGTCCCGCTGTCGAGGTCGGGGCGATCCGCGCCTGCGGGCCAGACCAGATGTTGAACGCCACCGTGTGAGGCATGTAGTCGAGCCCCACGTCGCCCATGCCGAAGGAGTGGATGAGCATCAGCCCGCCAAAGCCGACGACGTCGCGATAGAAGTCCATCGCCTTGCCGAGGTCGGTCACGTGCAGGTGGATGTGGCCGATACGGGTGCCGGCCGGCATGGATGCCTCGATCACCGGCTGCTCGCCGAGTTCGCCCAGCAGGTCCTCGAGGTCGATCGGATCACGACCGGAATGGGGGCGTCCGTCGGCGGTCACCGCGTAGCTCTCGCCCTTGTCGGGGTCGCCGAGGCTGCCGCGCCAGGGCGTCTCGAAGGTGATCTCGATGCCGTTGCCGTCGAAATCCCACAGGTAGATGGCTTCGCTGACCAGGTGGTCGGTCGGCGAGATGCGGACATTGCGCTGCAGGGCGCGGACGGCCATCTGCGCCAGGTCGCGGCGCGTCGGCACGTGGACCGCGACATGGTAGAGGCCGATGCTGCGCGGCACCACCGGGCTGCTGGCGCCGTTCTCGAGTTCAATGAGCACCTTGCCGCCGGCGCCGAGCTGCAGCAACGGGCCGTCTTCGGCGATGAGCTCGAGACCGACGACGTCACGCCAGATGGCGAGCGCCTTGGTGCGGTCGGTGACGCGCAGGTGCACGGGGCCGAGCTGGGTGGTCAGGGGCAGCACGGGCTGCGAGCGGACATTGGTCTGAACGGATGCGTCGATCATGGCTTCGGCCTTTCACGCCGGGGGAGCTTTTCGTTGCCCCTAATCTGGAGGCTTGCGGGGCAAGCCTCCAGAGCGCAAATGCCGAACAGTCCGGTCGACACGGGCCCCGCTGCTACTGCGGCAGGGCGTAGGCGATCACCGCATCGCTGATCGGGGTTTCCATGAAGTGGTGTCCGCCCGGCGCGATCACCACATACTGGCGTCCATCCACCTCGTAGGTCATGGGCGTGGTCTGCCCGCCGCCCGGCAGGGTGTCGGTCCACACCGTCTCGCCCGTCTCGATGTCGATGGCATGGATCAGGTCGTCAGTGGTGGCCGAGATGAAGATCAGCCCGCCGGCCGTGGCCACCGGTCCGCCATTGTTGGGCGTGCCGATGTCGAGCGGCAGCATCGACGGAATGCCCCAGGGCCCGTTCTTCCGGGCGGTGCCGAACGGGCGATCCCAGACCGTCTCGCCGGTGGCGAGGTCGATGGCGCGAATGCCGCCATAGGGTGGCTCGGTGCAGAGAAGGCCGGTCCACTGGCGCCAGCCGGCATTGACGTCGATGGCATAGGGCGCGCCGATCTGCGGCCCGGCCTCGCCGAGGGCGGTTTCACCCTGGCCGCCGGGCTGGTTGATCGCCGTGAGCCCGGCCGCGTCTGCTTCCTCGCGCGGCACCAGCCGGTTGTGGTTGGGCATGTTGTTGTAGTTGGCAATCAACAGGCCACGCTCGACATCGATGGCGACGCTGCCCCAGTCATTGCCGCCATTGTAGCCGGGATATTGCAGCCAATGCGTGTCGCTGGTCGGAGCGGTGTAGATTCCCTCGTAGTGCGACTGGCGGAACTGGATGCGGCACCAGAGCTGGTCGAGCGGGGTCATGCCCCACATGTCGGCCTCGGTCAGGTCGGGGAAGGCCAGCGTATGGTAAGCCGAGAAAGGCTGCGTCTCGGCCAGGTAGTCGGGCTCGACGCCGCCCTGCGGCACCGGGCGATCCTCCACCGGGAACAGCGATTCCCCGGTCTCGCGGTTGAGGATGTAGATGTCTCCCTGCTTGGAGGCGAGTACCAGCGCAGGAACCGTGCCGTCCGCGGTGGGGAAATCGACCAGCGAGGGCTGCGAGCCGAGGTCATAGTCCCACACGTCGTTGCGCACCGTCTGGAAGTGCCAGACGTCGTCGCCGGTGGTGGCATCCACCGCCACCAGCGATGTCGCGTACTCGTTCTCGAGATCGCTGCGGTTGGAGCCGTAATAGTCCACCGACGAGTTGCCGAGTGGCAGGTAGACCAGCCCGAGCTCCTCGTCGGCGGCGGCAATGGTCCACATGTTTGGCGTGCCGCGGGTATAGACCTCGCCTTCCGCCGGGGCGCCGCGGTTGTCGGGGTTACCGAGGTCCCAGGCCCAGGCGAGTTCGCCGGTCACCGCATCATAGCCGCGGACGACGCCGGAAGGGGCATCTTCGGCCTGGCCGTCCTTGACCTGCGCACCCATCACGGCGATGCCGCGCACGATCGTCGGCGGCGAGGTCACCGCGTACCAGCCCGGCACGGTGTCGCCGATCCCCTGCTCGAGATTGACCTGGCCGTTGACGCCGAAATCGGCGCAGGGCTGACCGGTCGTCGCATCCACCGCGATCAGCCGGGCGTCCAGCGTGCCCACAAGGATGCGGGCGGCACAGGCCTGGTCGGCCGGCGCATCGGGTATCTGGTAGTAGGCGACGCCACGGCAGGTAGCGCCATAGGGTATCGCATCCTCCGACACACCGGGGTCGAACCGCCACTCCTCGAGGCCCGAACCGGCGTCTATGGCGATCAGGATGTTCATCGGCGAGCAGAGATAAAGGTTGTTGCCGATCTTGAGCGGGGTGTTCTCCGGCGAGTACTTGCCCTCGGCGGCCTCGGACGGCATGTCGCCGGTGTTGTACTCCCAGGCGCGCTCGAGTTGGTCGACGTTGTCCCGGGTGATCTGCGACAGCGGCGAATACCGCAGGGCGTGGTAGGTGCCACCATAGGCCGGCCAGTCGGCGCCCGTCTCGAGCTGCGGTTCTGCCTGCGCGGCAGCGAGCGTCGTGTCCGGTGGTGCGGCGTCGCCTTCGGCGGGTTGCACGGGGGTCGCTGCGGGAGTGTCCGCATCACTGGCGGTTGCGGGTGCTGCCGGCGCCGCCGGTTCTCCCGCTGCTGGTTCCGGTGCGGGTGCAGGTTCGGCCGGTGCGGTCGTCTCCTGCGCGACCAGCCGCACATCGCTGGCGGTGGTCAGCACCATCAGCGAGGCGCCCAGCGACAGCACGCCGACCGCGGCAGCGGCAAAGGCGCCGCGCGCCAACCGCGCCGGCCCACGCAGGGCGGGAATGCAGAGCAGCACCAGGACGAGGATGACAGTGGGGCCGATGAGCCGGGGCACCTGCGCCCAGCCGTCCATGCCCTTCTCCCACAGCGCCCAGATCAGGGTGCCGAGGAAGGTCAGAAGATACACCCACACCCCGGCCATCGAATGGCGGAAGAGGAAGAAGGCGGAGACGACGAGCCCCAGGCCTGCCAGGGCATAGTACCAGGAGCCGCCGAGGGTGATGAGCCACACGCCACCGGCGAGGATCGGCAGCCCGAAGACTGCCATGACCAACGCCAGCACCAGAACTACCCAGTATCCGAAACCGCGTGCGCGATCTGCCATCTCGCCTCTCCCCATTGCGGCCAATTATGGGCGCAACGGGGGCGGAGGGATGTGGTTCCGGTTTTCAGTTAGCCTATGTTGGTGCCGAGCAACCTCTGCAACTGCTGCAGGATCGAACCTGCCTCGTAGGGCTTGCGGACCACCGCCACCTTGGCGTGTTGCTCCGGCAATGCCCCGCCGTCGCCATATCCGGTGGCAAACAGGAACGGCACGCCACGCTTGGCCAGCGCATCGGCAACCACGGTGGAGGTTTCCGCCCCGAGGTTAACATCGAGGATGGCTGCGTCGACCTCCTGCTTTTCCACCACCGACAGGGCTTCGCGCACGGTCGGGGCGGTCGCCACCACCGCGATGCCGGCATCGGTCAGCATCTGCTCGAGGTCGAGCGCGATCAGCATCTGGTCTTCCACGATCAGCACGCGTCTTCCGACAATCTGCTGCACCGGCTCAGTCGCCGTGGGTGCCTCCACCCTGGTCCTGGCCTTGCCCGGCTGCTCGACCGAGACGAACCGGCCCGGCACGCGGAACTCGGCCGTCACCCCGTTCGGATTGTAGGCGACGTTGCTCTTGCCGCCGAGGTCGAACGGGATCGAGCGCTCAATCAGCACCGTGCCGAAGCCGCGGCGTGACGGCGGCCGCACCGGCGGTCCGCCGCTCTCGGTCCAGTCGAGCTGCAAGGTCCCGGTATCTTCCACCGTCCATGCCACCCGCAGCGTGCCGCCCGCGCGGGACAGCGCGCCGTATTTGGCGGCGTTGGTGGACAACTCGTGCAGCACCAGCGCCATCACCGAGAAGGCCTGCGCGTTGAGCCACACGGCCGGGCCGTCGAGTTCCACGACGCGGCCGTCGCCGCCATAGGGCGACAGTTCGGCCCGCACCAGGTCGGCCAGTCCGCCGCCGCCGTCGCCGCGGATCACCTGGTCATGGGCATGCGACAGCGCCTGGATGCGGCCGCGCAGGGACTGCACGTAATCCTCGAGCGACTGCCTGCTCTCGGACGGCTGGCTGACCAGCGACTTGATCACCGCCAGGATGTTCTTGACCCGGTGGTTCAGCTCTTCGTTGAGCATGCGCTGGCGCAGTTCGGCCTTGCTGCGCTCGTCGGCCAGCAATTCGCTGTGCCGCAGCGCCACTTCCACCAAGGCCGACCGCGTCGCCTCGGCAAACTGCCGCTCCGGCGCCGTCCAGGGTGCCGATTGCTGCCGCACCGTCTGCTTCCAGATCTCGAAGCTCTTGCGCGGGGTCAGCCGGTCGCCCATCGGCCCGGTCTGGTAGATCTTGTCCGGATTGCCCGCCCAGTCGAGCGTATGCTCCAGCTCCTTGCGGAAGAAGAACAGGTAGTCGCGCGGCCGCTGCGACAGCGGAATGATCAGCATGCCCGAGGCATCCGGGGCGTATTCCTCCGCCGCCGGCAGCACCGCCGAGAGCTGGTGCGTCGCCCAGACACGGCCTTCGGTTGCCGCTTCGGCGAAGCGCACCAGGCTGGCCGAGGCGCCCGCCGGCGGCACCGTGCCGCTCGCGGTCCACTTGCCGTCGATCCAGATCGCCTGCCCATCGGACGGGATCAGTTCCTTGAACTCCGGCAGGCGCTCGCGCAGGATCTGGCCGAAATCGCTGCTGCGCGAGGTTTCCTGGAGGAAGCGATCCAGCAGCGCCCGGGCCCGGCTCGCCGCTTCCAGGGCGTGCTTGCGGTGCAGCGCTTCAAGATGCAGCGAGAAGAACTGGCCGAACATTTCGGCGGCCACGCGCTCGGCCATGGTCAGCGTCCGCGGCGCGTAGTGGTGGCAGGCGATCAGCCCCCACAGCTCTCCCTCGACAATGATCGAGATCGACATCGAGGCGCCGACGCCCATGTTGCGCAGGTACTCGCAATGGATAGGCGACACGCTTCGCAGATGCGCGAAGCTGAGGTCCAGCGGCTCGCCCGAGGCGTCGAGTACCGGCTCCACCGGCACCGGCTGCGGGTCCGAGTTGGAGATGATGCGGATGGTGTTCTTGAGATACAGCGCGCGCGCCTGCTGCGGAATGTCCGAAGCCGGGAAATACTGGCCGAGGAAGCTCTCGAGATCGCCGCGACGGGCCTCGCTCAGCACCTTGCCGGCGCCGTCGGTGCCGAAGCTGTAGATCATCACCCGGTCATAGTGCAGCATGCCCTGGATCAGCCGGGCGGTGTCGCGGATGAGCCGATCCACCGTCTCGATGGCGGCGATGCGCCCGATCATGGCGCGCGCCAGTTCCAGCGGCGGGGCGATGGCTTCGTTCGCCGGCTCGAGCTCGACGATGGCGTTGCCCTTGAAGCGATGCACCGAAATGTCGAAGCGCCGGCCGCTGGGCAGCGCCTGGCCGAACAGCAGCGCGGCGCGGCTGCCTTCCTGCGTCCGCGCCAGGGAGTTGCGGATCGAGTGCGCCACCTCCTCGCCGACGAGCTGGGCGAGGTTGAGCCCGATGCAGTCGCCATTCCCGCCGAGAATGTCGGCGAGGTTGCGCGAGTGCCGGCGAATGGTGATGGCGCTCGCGTCACAGGCGATCAGGCAGCCATGGGACTGAATGCTGCCCGGGATGTGGATCGGTTCCCGATCGCAATTGGTCAGGTCGACCCGGCTAGGCGCGTTCATGCTGCACCTCCGAATGCGCCGCAAGGGCGAGTGAGAACAGCGCATGAGCGCCCTCCCGGGCCTCCATACGATCGGCGTCGGATGCATCGAGCACGGCAAGGAACCGTGGCCAGCGCTCGCGGTCGGCGGCCTGCCTGGCCAGGTGCCGCGCTCCATAGACGGCGCTGAGCCCCAGCGTCTCGGCGCGGCGCAGCAGCAGGCGTGCGCCGATGCCGGAGCCTTCGAGCACATAGTGTGCACCGAGCCGCCAGGCCGCCGACGGATCGTGGACCGGCAGGGCTGGAACGCCCGGTCTGGGATCGCAGCCGAGATCGGCCAGGTCGTGCTCGGCCGCCTCGACGATGTTCAGGGCCGCCCAGCCGGCATGCTGCGCCCCGTGCAGCACCGCCTCGGCGGCGCGCCGGAAGGCGTGGCTCGCCACGAGGTAGCGGCGATACTCAGTCAGCGAGCCGAAGCTGCCGACGAGATCATCGAGCTGTTGATGAATGGCACGAGTGGCCTGGCGCAAATCATCGCGCAGGGAGGCAGGAGGCACGTGGGGCGGCAGCTTTGCAAGGTTGGCGTTGCGGCAAACCTAGCCACGGCGGTGCTCCACGTCACCATTTATTCTGTGTTTCGGCTCGGGAAAGCCGTTGCGCGGCGCGAGTTTAGTCCGTCAGCAGCGCCGGATCGACCAGCGCTCCCCGGTGCCCGATGATGATTCCGGCCACCCGGTGCGCTGCTTCTGCCGCCTCCTGGAGCGGCTTTCCTGCAAGCCGGGCACTGAGATAGCCGCCATTGAAGCTGTCGCCGGCTCCGGTCGCGTCCACCACCTGTGCCGCTGGGGGCGGTGCAACACTCACTTGTTCGTGTGCGGTGGCGATCAGGGCCGGTCTGGCGCCGTTCTTGACCACCACTTCCTCGACGCCAAGCTCGAGATAGCGCGCTGCCGTCTCTTCGGGCGAAGCATCGCCGAACAGCGGCGCCTCGTCGTCATGGGTCGGCAGGACGATGTCGCACAGGCTGGCGGCAGCGGTCAGCACCCCCATCATGGCGCGCGGGCTCGACCACAGGGCTGGCCGTATATTGGTGTCGAAGGCCACCTTCGCACCGGCGTCGCGCGCCTTGACGATGGCGCCGAGCAGGCGGCCGCGGGCGCGCGGCGCCAGGATCGCCAGGGTGATGCCTGAAAAATAGACCATGCTGGCGCCCTCCACCGCAGCGTGGAGTGCCGGCTTGTTGTCGGCCAGCAGCTTGGCGGCGGAGGTGTCGCGCCAATAGGTGAAGTGACGGTCACCGGCTTCCTGATGGATCATGTAGAGCCCGGGGCGGCGGTTGGCGATGGTCTGGATGTGGCCGGTGCCGATGCCGTTGCTGTCGAGGAAGCCGCGGATGTCGCGCGAGTAGCGGTCTTCACCGAGCGCGGTCACATAGTCGACGGTCCAGTCCTGCGGCAGCAGCGCGCGCATGTACCAGGCGGTGTTGAGCGTATCGCCGGCATAGCCCAACCGGTATTGCCGGTCCTCGCCGCCGCTCATTTCGATCATGCATTCCCCGATGCTGACGAAACGCTGTGACACGCTGATCCTCCTTGTTGCGCCAGGCATATGCCGGTAAAGCCGGGCGCATCGCAAGCCCGATCTTCCATACAAGAACCGCAGCCGCTATGGTGCGGCGTCATCGCTTCGGAGTTCCCCATGTCGCGCCTGAGCGCCGCCATTCTCGCCCATCCGCCAGCCGGGATTGCCGTACCCCGCTACGACCGCCAGGCTGTCACCCCCGGCATCGTCCACCTCGGCATCGGCGCCTTTCACCGGGCGCACATGGCCGTCTATGTCGATGACCTGCTCGATCGCGATCCAAGCTGGGGCATTGTCGGCGCCAGCCTGCGCCGGCCCGACACCAAGGAGGCGCTGGAGCCGCAGGACGGGCTCTATACGGTGGCCATTCGCGATGCCGCCGGCACCCATCCGCGTGTGATCGGCTCGATCCTGCGCGTTCTCGATGCTAATGCCGAGCGCGAGGCGCTGATCGCGCTGATGGCTTCGCCGGAAATCCGCATCGTCTCGCTGACGGTGACCGAAAAGGGCTACTGCCACGATCCGGCGACGGGCGAACTCGACACCCGCCACCCCGACATCGTCCATGACCTCGCCAATCCCGCCGCGCCACGCTCGGCACCGGGCTTGATCGTCGAGGCGCTGGCCCGCCGCCGTGCCGCGGGGGTCCCCCCGTTCACGGTGCTGTGCTGCGACAATCTTCCGGCCAATGGTGCCACCGTGAAGCGGATCGTCACCTGCTTCGCCGCGCTGCGCGACGCTGGGCTGGGTGAATGGGTCGCCGGGCAGGTGGCCTTTCCCTCGACCATGGTCGATCGCATCGTGCCGGCCACCACCGATGCGGACCGGGAAACTGTCGCCGGGCTGATCGGCGCCGAGGACGCCTGGCCGGTCATGGCCGAACCCTTCACCCAGTGGGTGATCGAGGATCGGTTCAGCAGCGGCCGTCCCGACTTCGCCGCCGCCGGCGCTCAACTGACCGACGAGGTTGAGCCGTTCGAACGCATGAAGCTTCGCATGCTCAACGGCTCGCACTCCACCATCGCCTATCTGGGCTACCTCGCCGGGCACGAGCATGTCTCTGATGCCGTTGCCGACCCCGCCTTCCGGTCGCTGGTCCATGGCCTGATGACCGAGGAAGTCATCCCCACGTTGCACATGCCGGATGTGGACCTCGCGGCCTATCGCGACCAACTGCTCGAGCGCTTCTCCAATCCTGCCCTCAAGCACCGCACCTCGCAGATCGCCATGGATGGATCGCAGAAGCTGCCGCAGCGCCTGCTCGGCACCATCCGCGACCGGCTCGCTGCCGGCCAGCCCATCACCCGCCTCGCGCTCGGCGTCGCTGCCTGGATGCGCTACGTCACCGGGGTCGATGAAGAGGGCGAAGCCATCGACGTCCGCGATCCGCTCGCCCTGCGCATGATGGCCATCGCTGCCGATGCCGGAGACGATGCGGAAGCGCTGTTCGACGGACTCGTGGCGCTGAACGAGGTGTTCGGCACCGACCTCGCCGGGAACAGCGTGTTCCGCACTGCGGTGGTGGGGCACCTCGATACCTTGTTCGACGAGGGCTCAGCGGAAACCGTGCGGCAGGTCGCGGGGTAGGGGGGCGTCGCCCGCGACCTCGTCCTTCGACGAGCTCAGGATGAGGTCTACGAGGGTGCTGAGTTCCCATAGACCTCATGGTGAGCCTGTCGAACCACGAGGTCGCGGCCACGGAACCAGTAGGCCTCGAGCAAACAAAAAAAGGGCGCCCTGCGGCGCCCTTTCATCTCACTTCACCCAGACCTACCGCTTCTTGCGGTCGAGCTGGTGGTAGGCCCGGCGCGAGTGGAAGTCGCAATAGGGGCCGCTTTCGAGGCTATGCTGGCCGCAGAAATAGAAGTCTGGGGTCAGCGGGTCGCCGATCGGCCACTTGCAGGTCTGCTCGTTGAGCTGCAGCAGCGACAGGCGCTTTTCTTCCGGAATGAAGAGCTCTGCCGCCGGAGCCACATAGAGCTCGGCTTCCATGTCCGGTGCTGCTGCCAGGGCAGTGGCGCCCATGGTCTGTGGCCGCGGCATGGTGTGCCGAACCTTGGCAGCGGCGCTGGCCGCACCGCCAAGGCTCGCGCCGCCACCGCTGCTGACGCGGCGGGGCGCCGCGGGACGCGGAGCCGCCGGACGCGCCCGGGGCGTGGTGTTGGTAGGCTTGGCGCGGGCCGACAGCTTCAGCCGGTGCACCTTGCCGATGACGGCATTGCGGGTCACCCCCTGGCCGAGCTCGCCGGCGATCTGGCTGGCACTGAGGCCCTCCATCCAGAGCTTCTTGAGGAGCTCGACACGCTCCTCGGTCCAGCCTGCCGTTTGCGCTTCTGAAACCATCGTCAACACAGAATCCTTCCATGCGCTGCCACACGGCATGGCAGCCGTAGAACGCTAGGCGTCGTATGATAATCGGGTCCGCCACACGATATGTCGTGTCTCCCGTCGAGCAGGAGACTACCGCAGCGCTGGAATCGGGATCAAGAGTCGGGCCCGGATTTCCCCGACAATCCACCGGTTAAAATCATCTTAACGATCAATGAGTCAAATCAGCCACTTGCGGGCGAAAGATTGACTTCCAAGACGATTTCACCCTAACTCCACTGCCGAAAACGCGCTGCAAACAAGCGCGTTTTTGGTTTTTGTGGCGATTTTGCCACGCCCTGAATGCCACCACTGAAAGGAAGGCCCACCATGTCTGCGCTCTACGGCACGTATGCCCGGTCCGATCTCGCTTTTGAGCGGGGCGAGGGCGTGCGACTGTACGACCAGCAGGGCCGAGAATATCTCGATTTCCATTCCGGCATCGCCGTCAATGCGCTCGGCCATGCCGACCCGCATCTGGTCTCCACGCTGAAGGCTGCCGCCGAAAAGATATGGCACACCTCCAATGTCTTCACCATTCCCGAGCAGGAACGGCTGGGGCAGCGGCTGGTCGAGATGACCTTTGCCGACCGGGTGTTCTTCACCAATTCGGGCGCCGAAGCGATCGAATGCGCCATCAAGACGGCGCGGCACTACTTCTTCTCCAAGGGCGAGCCCGATCGCTACGAGATCATTGCCTTTACCGGCTCCTTCCATGGCCGCACCCTCGGCACCATCGCTGCCGGCGGCAACCCGTCCTACCTCGAAGGCTTCGGCCCCCCGATGCCCGGCTTCAAGCACACCAAGCCCGGTGACCTCGAGGCGGTAAAGGCGCTGATCGGGCCGCAGACCTGCGGCATCCTGATCGAACCGGTACAGGGCGAAGGCGGCGTCACCGCCATGTCCACCGAGTTCATGCAGGGGCTGCGCCGGCTGTGCGACGAGCACGGGCTCGTCCTTATTCTTGATGAGGTCCAGTGCGGCTTCGGCCGGACCGGACGCTTCTTCGCCCATGAATGGGCCGGGATTACCCCCGACATCGTGGCTGTCGCCAAGGCCATCGGTGGCGGCTTCCCGCTCGGTGCCTGCCTTGCCACCGAGGAAGTCGCTGCCTCGATGGTGCCTGGCACCCATGGCTCGACCTATGGCGGCAACCCGCTCGCCTGCACCGTCGGCAATGCCGTGCTCGATCGCATCACCGCGCCCGGCTTCCTGGATCACGTCAACCAGATGGGCCAGCGCCTCGGCTGGCACCTGCAGCAACTGGCGCAGAAATACCCCGACTATGTCCTCGAGATGCGCGGCAAGGGCCTGCTCGCCGGCATCAAGATCGCGCCGCCGGTGCGGGACTTCGTCGCCCGCCTGCGCGACGATCATCAGCTGCTCGCCATCGGGGCCGGCGACAACGTCCTGCGCCTGATCCCGCCGCTGATCATCACCGAGGCCGACATCGAGGAAGCCATGGGCAAGCTCGGCGCTGCCTTCGACGCCATCGAGGCCGAAACCGCTTCCACCGCGGCGGCGAGCTGACCATGCTGGTCTTTTATCATTTCGGCCGTCGCCGACGCGGTCTGTTTCCTCCGCCCTGAGGGGCGGACGGGGATCAGCCCCCACCACACACTCGGTGTCACCCCGGCCTTGAGCCGGGGCCCATCCTGAGATCTCGAGATGGATCCCCGCTTTCGCGGGGATGACACCGGAATTGTTAAAGGTTCGCGTTGTCCTTCGGACACAGGACTCAAGCGTCACAAAGGACCCCGGCCCATGAACACGACCGGCACCCCAAGGCATTTTCTCTCCATCGACGATTTCACCTATCCCGAACTGCGCGGCATGCTCGACACCGCCGTGTCGCTGAAGGGCCGCCTCAAGGAAGGCGACCGCCCGCAGCTTCTCAAGGACAAGGTGCTGGCGATGATCTTCGAGCGCCAGTCGACCCGCACCCGCGTCAGCTTCGATGTCGGCATGCGCCAGCTCGGCGGCGAGACCATCATGCTCTCCGGCCAGGAAATGCAGCTCAGCCGCGAGGAAACCCTCGAGGATACCGCCAAGGTGATGAGCCGCTATGTCGATGCGATCATGATCCGCATCCTCTCCCACGCCGACCTGCTGGAACTGGCTGAGGGCGCGACCGTCCCGGTGATCAACGGCCTCACCCGCCGCGCTCACCCCTGCCAGATCATGGCCGACCTCATGACCTTCGAGGAATATCGCGGCAACATCAGCGGCGCCAAGGTCGCCTGGGTCGGCGACAGCAACAACGTGCTCCACTCATGGGTGAATGCGGCCGAAGTGTTCGGCTGCCAGCTGACCATCGCCACCCCCGAGGAATACAGCCCCGAAAAGGACCTGATGGAGGACATCCGCCGCGCCGGCGACGCCGTGCGGCTGATCCAGGATCCGCGCGAGGCGGTGGAAGGTGCCGACCTTGTGATCACCGACACCTGGGTTTCCATGGGCGACGTCGATGCCGCCGAGCGCCGCCGGGTCTTGAAACCCTACCAGGTCAACCCCAATTTGATGGCGCTGGCGAACAAGGATGCCTTGTTCATGCACTGCCTGCCCGCCCATCGCGGGGACGAAGTGACCGACGAGGTGATCGACGGTCCGCAGTCGGTGGTGTGGGACGAGGCCGAAAACCGCCTCCATGCCCAGAAAGCCATTCTGTGCTGGGCCTTCGGGGTCGAGACCAACTAAGCCCCGACAGACAGGAAGCCTGAGTCGACCTCATGGTGAGCCCGTCGGACCACGAGGTCGCACGCCCTGTGCCCGCGACGTCGTCCTTCGACAAGCTCAGGATGAGGTCTATTGTGCTGCCGAGTCTGGCCGAGCCGACTTGAAAGCGACATATCCATGACGGACACGACGACCATGACCGAGAACCTGATGAGCGCCCTGGGGCTCGATCGCCCCGAAAGCGTCGACGACACCGTCGTTCCCTTCACGCTCGACAAGCTCGATACCCGCGGCCGCAGCGTCCGCCTCGGCGCTGCGCTCGATACCATCCTGTCCCGCCACAATTATCCGGCTCCGGTTGCGCGCCTCCTCGGCGAAGCGGTGGTGCTGTCGGCGCTGATCGGCTCGTCGCTGAAGTTCGACGGCCGCTTCATCATGCAGACCCAGACCGATGGTCCGGTGAACCTGATCGTGGTCGATTTCGACGCGCCCGACGGCATGCGCGGCTATGCCCGCTTCGACCACGACCGCCTGGTCAAGGCCGCCGAAGAGGGCCGCACCAGCCCCGGCGAACTGCTGGGCAACGGCCATCTGGCGATGACCATCGACCAGGGTCCCCACACCGAGCGCTACCAGGGCATCGTCGCCCTCAACGGCAACTCGCTTGAAGAGGTGGCCCACACCTACTTCATGCAGTCCGAGCAGATTCCGACCGTGGTGCGTCTGGCCGTCGCCGAGTTCACCAAAAAGGGCGATCACCGCCCCCATTGGCGCGCCGGCGGCGTCTTGATCCAGCACCTGCCCGAACATGGCGGGGCCACCATGGCCGACCTGCCGGGCGATGGAAACTTCGACAACCCGGCAATGCTCGACCCCGACTTCGTCGAGGCCGATGGCTGGACCGAGGCCCGTACCATGCTGGCAACGCTCGATGACCTCGAACTAGCCGACCCGGACCTCACCTCCGAGCGGCTGCTGTTCCGGCTCTACCACGAGACCGGCGTTCGGGTGTTCGCCCCGATGACGCTGGAAGAGCGCTGCACCTGTTCCGCCGACCGCATCGAGGACATGCTCGGCACCAGCTTCAGCGCCGAAGATCGCGAGGAAATGGCCGTCGACGGCGAGATCGAAGTTGTCTGCGAGTTTTGTTCGACCGCATATCACTTCAACCCGCACCAGTTCGACCCCAACTAGCCCGTTCTAGTTACCCGAACGACAGAGATCCCGATCGCCGCAGGAAGTAGTTCTTGCGGCGATCGTTTCTATGCTAGTCTCTGCTTGTCGGGCTGGGGGCGCGTGAGGCATGGGGGCTGCCGTTTCACAGACGTCGGAAGTGGCGCTGGCGTCTGCCGGTGGCGCCTTGCGCGGCTGTCTCGGGCAGGGCGGCTGAGCCGCCATGTCAGCCGCCGTCGATCTCCTCGGTTGGGTTCTGGGCGGCGAGGCACCGGTCGATGCCGACATCGCCCGGGACGTGCTGGACGACGCGCTCGTGCGCGAAGTCGACCCGCTGCGCTACTGCGCCTCCAGCCTCGGCATCGACGAAGGGCTGGTGATGCAACGGGCCGCCCGCTGGGCCGGCATGCCGTTTCACGAAACCATCCCGCGCGGCGTCGAACGGACCATCGACGTCCACCACCTCGACCGCCTTGCCGAAATGCGCACCTTCGGCACCCTGCTGCTCGGCGTGCCGGTGGTGTTTGCCGCCCCCGATTTCGATCGCGTCCTCCGCCTGCGCGAGCAGCGTCGGCTCAACCCCGAATTGCGCGACAAGCTCTGCCTCGTACCGGACAGCGCCCTGCGCGAGTTCATCGCCCGCGCTGCCGCCGAGGCCCTGACGGTGGAAGCGCGGCAGCGCCTCGCCCGGCGCTGGCCCTATGCCAGTGCCCATCTGGAACTGACCCTGGCGGCGCGGCTGGCCTTCATCGCCGGGCTGTTTCTGCTGGTGGGCCTGGTGCTGGTCGCGCCCTATGTGTTCCAGCCGCTGCTGTTGCCGCTGGTGCTCGTGCTGCTGATCGGCCCGAGCCTCATTCGCCTTGCCGCTCTGGGCACGGCACCGCCACCCGCGTCTGCACCGTCACGGCCGGACGACGCCGAACTGCCGGTCTATTCCGTGCTGGTGCCGCTGCGCGACGAGGCGGCGATGGTGCCGCAGCTCTTTGCCGCCCTGCGGGCGCTCGATTACCCGCCGGAGCGGCTCGACATCAAGTTCGTGGTCGAGGAACGCTCCTCCGACACGGTTTCGGCGGTGGCGTCGCGCCTGGGCGATCCCCGCTTCAGCCTCGTGCGGGTGCCCGATGCCGAACCGCGCACCAAGCCCAAGGCGCTGGATTTCGCCCTGCCGCTCTGCCGCGGCGATCTGGTCGTGGTCTACGATGCCGAGGACGTGCCCGAGCCCGAACAGCTCTGGAAGGCGGCGGTGCGCTTCCGCGACGATGCCGAACTCGCCTGCCTGCAGGCGCGCCTCGTGATCGAGAACGGCCGCTCCGGCTGGCTGGCGGCCATGTTCGCCGGTGAGTATGCCGGCCTCTTCGGCGTGCTCTTGCCCGGCCTGTCGCGCTGGGGCTTGCCGATGCCCCTCGGCGGCACCTCCAACCATTTCCGCCTCACCGTGCTGCGCGACATCGGTGGCTGGGACGCCTTCAACGTCACCGAGGACGCCGATCTCGGCCTCCGCCTGGCGCGGCGTCGGCATCGCGTTGACGTCCTCGATTCCCATACAGTGGAAACGGCGCCCACCCGCTTCCGCCCCTGGCTCGGCCAGCGCACCCGCTGGCTCAAGGGCTGGATGCAGACCTTCATCGTTCACAACCGCGATCCGCTGCGGCTCGCCCGTGAGGCAGGCGTGGGGCCGGCACTGGCGTTCGAGATCCTGGTGCTCGGCATGATCGTCGGCCCGCTGCTGCATGTGGGCTTCGTGCTGGAATTTGCCGTCGGCTCGCTGACGGGGCAACTCCCGATCCCCGCTCATCCCGGCTGGTCCGCCTTTTATGGCGGGGTGCTGGTGCTGGGTTATGGCAGCGCGCTTGCCATCAATCTCGTGGGCCTCGCCCGCAGCGGCCAAGGTGACATCCGTCTGCTGCAGGTCAGCTTGCCGTTTTACTGGGGCATTGTCGCCCTGGCGATGCTGCGGGCGGCGGTGGACCTCGCCCGCCGCCCCTATTTCTGGTTCAAGACCCCGCACCGCCCCGCCGGGCGAGACACGCCGCGGCGGCGGTTTCAGCTGTCGAAGAGCCCGATCCGCTGGCCATTGGCATCGAAGTAGTGCGCGTTTTGGGCGCTGAGCGAAACGGTGACGGCGTCGCCGATCTTGTGCTGCGCTCGCCCCGGCACCTGCACCAGCAGCACCGCGCCCGACGGCAGAGCCACGTGCAGGTAGCTCTCGCTGCCGAGATATTCGACCAGCCGCACCGACCCGTTTGCGGTGACGTCGCCGCCACTCCCGAGTTGCAACTGCTCGGGCCGCACGCCGACGCTGATCGCCCCGGCGGGCGCGCCATCCGCCAGCGCCAGGCTGCCGAAGTCCGGCAGCTCGACCCGGCCATTGCTGGCAATGGCTTCGATCATGTTCATTCGCGGCGAGCCGATGAAGGTGGCCACGAACCGGTTCTGCGGGAAGTTGTAGAGCTCGTAGGGCGTACCCACCTGCTCGATATTGCCCTTGCTGAGCACGACGATGCGCGTGGCCATGGTCATGGCCTCGATCTGGTCGTGGGTCACATAGATCATGGTGGTGCCGAGCCGGTTGTAGAGATTGGCCAGTTCCACCCGCATCTGCACCCGCAGCTCCGCGTCGAGGTTGGACAGCGGCTCGTCGAACAGGAACAACTGCGGCTCGCGCACGATGGCGCGGCCGATGGCGACGCGCTGCTTCTGCCCGCCGGAAAGCTGGCGCGGCTTGCGCTCCATCAGGTCCTCGATCCTGAGGATACGGGCGGCATCCGCCACCCGCCGCTCGATCTCGGCCTTGGGCATCCTCAGGTTCGACAGTCCGAACGCCAGGTTCCGACGCACGCTCATATGGGGATAGAGCGCGTAGGACTGAAACACCATTGACAGGTTACGCTGGCTCGCCGGTAGGTCGTTGACGATCCGGTCGCCGATGGCGATGGTGCCGTCGGTGATCTCCTCGAGCCCGGCGATCATGCGCAGGAGCGTCGACTTCCCGCAGCCCGACGGCCCCACCAGCACCAGGAACTCGCCCGACTGCACCTCGAGGTTGATCCCGTGGATCACCTCGAAGCCGGAATAGGCCTTGCGGACTTCACTCAGGGTAACGGCGGCCATGGGTTCAACTCGACATAGGTGCAAGAACAAGACGCGGGGCAGGTGTTCTGCCCTCCCTCCCCCTTGAGGGGAGGGTAGCGAAGCTTGGCCCGAAGGGCCGTAGCGGAGCTGGGGTGGGGGTCCTGCGGTGCATCACTGACAGCCCCTTCATTTCAACCCGCTCATGGCGATACCGCGGATGATCAGGCGCTGGAACAGCACGAAGAACAGCACGATCGGCAGGATGGACAGGATCGACATCGCAAACATCGGCCCGTACTGCGAGACGCTGTCCTGGCTGATGAACATCCGCAGTGCCAGGGGCACGGTGTAGTCCTTCATGTCGTTGAGATAGACCAGCGGCCCCAGGAAATCCTCCCAGGTCCAGATGAAGGAAAAGATCGCCGCCGTGGCCATCGCCGGCAGCGACAGCGGCATGATGATGGCCCAGTAGATCTTGAACGGCGAACAGCCGTCGATCATCGCCGCCTCGTCGAGTTCGCGCGGCAATTGCCGGAAGAACTGGATCATCAGGAAGATGAAGAAGGCATCCCCCGCGAGGAACCGCGGCACGATCAGCGGCAGGTAGGTGTTCACCCATCCAAGGTTGAGGAACATGATGTACTGCGGGATCAGCACCACATGGTACGGGATCATCAGCGTCATCATCATCAGCGCGAACCAGATGGTCTTGCCGCTGAATTCGAGCCGCGCGAAGGCGTAGGCCGCGAACGAGCAGGAGATGACGTTGCCGATCACGCTCAGCACCGTCACCACGGTCGAGTTCCAGAAGAAGGTGGTGAAGCTCACCGGCAGTGCGTTCCAGCCCTGCCAGTAGTTCTGCCAGTCGAACGTGGTCGGCCACAGCGACAGGTCGCCGAAGATCTGGTTGTCGGGCTTGAGCGAACTCGCCACCATCCACAGCAGCGGATAGACCATCACCAGCGAGGTCAGGATCAGGAACAGGTGCTTGAGCAAGCCCGCCCGCCGCGCCCGCCGGGCCCGGGTCTCGCGATAGGCCAGGGCCAGCGCCGCGGTGTCGCTGAAGGTGGCCGGGGAGGACGAGGTCATGGCGGTCATCGGATGTCTCCATTCACCCTGAAGCCACTGTTCCGCCCTCCCTCCCCCTTGAGGGGAGGGTAGCGCAGCTTGGGCCTGCAAGGCCCTAGCGAAGCTGGGGTGGGGGTGGTCCTGTGATCCACCGATGGACACCCACCCCCGACCGCTCCCCTCAAGGGGGAGGGGAGGCTAGGAGCCGCCAGATGGGACGTTGAGATAGGCATTCCTCAGCCCCTCTCGTTCTCGTAGTGGACCCAGTACTTGCTGGTCCAGAAGGCGATGGCGGTGAACAGGGCGATGACCAGCAACAGCACCCAGGCGAGAGCCGAGGCGTAGCCCATGCGCAGGAAGCTGAAGGCTTCGTTGTAGAGATAGACGGTGAAGAACAGCAGCGAGTCGAGCGGCGCCCCGGAGCCGCCCGAGATGATGAAGGCTCCCGAGAAGCTCTTGAACGCCTCGATCATCTGCAGAACCAGGTTGAAGAAGATCACCGGCGCCAAGAGCGGCACGGTGATGAAGAAGAACTTCTTGACCGGCCCCGCCGCGTCGATCTCGGCCGCTTCATAGAGTTCGGTGGGAATGGCGCGCAGGCCGGCCAGGAAGATCAGCATCGGCGAGCCGAACTGCCACGCCGCCAGCACCACCAGCGTCCACAGCGAGAAGTTGGGATCGGCGAGCCAGTAGGGGCCATCGCCGCCGAAGAAGCGCAGCACCGAATTGACGACGCCGTCATAGCTGAACAACTGCCGCCACAGGATGGCGACCGCGATCGAGCCGCCGAGAATGGACAGCAGATAGAACAGCGCCCGATACCAGCCGACGGCGCGGATGCCCTTGTCCAGCGCCATGGCGACGCCGAGCGCGAAGATCAGCTTGGCCGGCACCGACAGCACCACGAAGCTGAAGGTCACCTGCAGCGCCTTCCAGAAGCGCTGATCGAACTGGAACATGTAGGTGTAGTTGTCGAGCCCGATCCACTGCGGTGGCCGCACGATGTTGTACTTGGTGAAGCTCAGGTAGAGCGACGCCAGGATCGGTCCGATGGCGAGCAGGAAGAACCCGACCAGCCACGGGGTCAGGAACGCATAGCCGGCAAAGTTGCGGCGCAGGAATTTCTGCATCTTTCCGTCTCTCCTGGACCTCATGGTGAGCGTGTCGAACCACGCGCTCGGGATGAGGCCTATGGAAGACCCCATCCCGCTTGGTGTGCGTCAGGCGCGGGCGAGGATCGCCTGTGCCTGCGCCATGAAGTCGGCGGCGACCTCGGGAATGGTGCGCTCCTTCAGGAGCACGGCGACGGCGAGCCGCTCGAAGGTCTGCTCCACCTCGTTGGCACCCGATGGCGGCGGCGGCCCCAGCGGCGCCGTCTTGCCCTGGATGGTGTCGAAGAACTCGACCGACAGCGCCTCGACCTCGGTCAGTTCCGGCTGCAGCGCGGCGCGGACGTCGCTCTGGCTCGGAATGCCGCGCTCGAGGCCGAGGATCTTGGTCATGTCGAGATCGTTCACGAAGGCGCTCATATAGGCGGTCGCCGCTTCCGGATCGGCGCTGTCGCGGGTGAGGCAGACGAACTGCGACGGCTGCACGATCGAGCCGGGCACCATTTCGGCGGTGTTGGGGTACATGGCGACGCCGAGCTTGTCCTCCATCAGCCCCTGCACGCCCACCAGCTGGTTGCTCCACAGATAGGTCATGGCCGACTTGCCGGTGACGACGCCGGTCTGGCTGAGTTCCGCCACGCCCGCAAGGCTCGCCGTCTCCTGCGCCGGGGGCGTGCCGCCGGCATCGCGGATGGCTTCCCAGATGCTCCAGTACTCCTCGACGATCTCCTGGGTCGCGCCGTACGTGCCGTCGGCGTCCCACATCACCGCGCCCTTCTGGGCGATGAAGTCGGAAAAGTTCTGGTAGTCGGCGGTGTTGTCGTCGGTGCCCGGCACGCCGGTGGCTTCCTTGATGGCGGCCGCGAATTCGGCCAGCTCGTCATAGGTGTAGCCATAAGGGTCGAAGTCCTCGCCCGGTACGATCCCGGCTTCCTCGAACAGGCGGGTGTTGTACATTGCCATGTGCGAGTTGGCGCCGATCGACAGCGCATAGAACTTGCCGTCCACCGTGCCGGCATCGATGGCGCTCTGGTCCATCTTGGAGATGTCGAGCGTTTTGCCGACATAGTCGTCGAGCGGCACCACCGCGCCATTGGCGATGTATTCGAACAGCACGCCGTAGCCCTGCTGATCACGTCCGGCATGTTGCCGCCGGCGATCTGGGTGGTGAGCTTGGTGAAATAGTCGGCAAAGCCCAGCGTCTCGCCGCTGACCACGATCCCCGGGTTCTTCTGGTTGAAAAGTTCGATCACCGCGAAGGTGCGCTTGTCGCGCTCGGGGTTGCCCCACCAGAAGTGGCGGACCTGCCGGTCCTGCGCGAAGGCGGGCAGCCCGCCCAGCGCCGTCATCGCCATCAGCGACCCGGCCCCTGCGGCAGACCGGTGCAGGAATTGCCTGCGGTTGAACTTGCTCACGTCGTGTCCTCCCTATGAGCTACGTCTCGTGGCGGCGCGTTCCCTCGGCGCCGCCGGTGATGTCGGGCGCCTAACTCCTTGGCGCCGTCAGTCCCGGTGCCTCCACCCGGACAAACTCTCCTCCGCGCCGCTGCCAGACCTCGTTGGCCGCGATCGCGACAGCAATCTCCTGCCCGTCGAGCCGCACGGTGTCGGTCACCGGCGTCGTCCGCAGGCCGATCAACGCGGTGACGGTGCCGTCCCGCTCGGTCACCGCCCGCAACCCCTGCGGCACGTCGAACAGCGCTTCGCCGTCGCGCCAGGCGCGAGCCCGGCCCTTGGCATTGACCAGCTCCAGCCGGGCCCCGTCGACCGTGCGGCGGTAGGCGGTCTCGTGCGTTTCGTCGCGGTGCTCGATCTGCGCCGGCGTCAGCCCGCTGAACCACAGCGATGCGTCCGGCCGCGGCTGGATGCCGCTCAGCCGCTCGATGAAATCGAGAAGGCACAGGATCGAGGGCGAATAGCTCTCGGTGAAGCCTGCGCTGCCGGTGAACGGGTTCAGCGTCTGCGGGAACCGCTCGGCGCGGAACAGCGCCGTCAGCGTCGGCTGCATCACCCAGCTCAGTTCCGTGTGCCGGCCATGATGCTCGAAGGCATGCGCCGCCCGGATCAGTGTCAGAAAATTGGTCGGCCCGCACCAGCTGTTGTAGTCGAAGGCCGGATCGAACCGCGGATCATCCAGCGCCAGCGAGGTGAACGGGTACTTGGCAAAGAACTTCGCGGTGTTCAGCAGGTACCGCTCCAGCGCCCCGGCAAAGAGCGAGGCGTCGCCGATCTCGCAGGCAAGCACCCGCAGCAGCACGTCGCCCTGCACCCGCACCAGGCGATCGTTGCGGTCGCGGTCGTAGAAGAACCCGTCATCCGCATCGAAACACTGCGCCCACAGGGCCCGCTCGCTGGCCTCCGCCTTCTCGCGCCACGGCCCGCCATCCTCACCCAGCGCCTCCGCCATCCGCGCCAGGTATCGTCGCTGGCAGGCGAGGTTGGCGGTCAGGTCCGGCGCAATGAACGGCAGGATCGGGCTCGACAGGTCGAACTGCCTGGGGTCGTTCCCCTTGGGCGAATCCGGCACGTGCCAGAAGCGCGCCGACAGGTCGTGCCCGGTGTCATAGGCGCAGAAGGCCTCCACCGCCCCGGTGCCGCGCGTGTCGCGCCAGCGCGCCAGCCACGCATCGTTGCGGCTCATCGCCGAATACATCCGGGCCAGAAACGTCTGGTCGCGGCCGTTGAGCTGGTAGTGCGTCCACACCGAGCGGGCCAGCGGCGTCACCGTCTGGATCTGCGAGAAGACCGCCCCGTCCGCCGTCAGCTTGTAGGGAAACAGCCCGTCCTCGCGCTGGTGCCGGGCAAAGCCCAGAAAGGTGTCGGCGGCGACATCGGGCTGGAAGCGGCTCAACAGTTCCGCATTGATGGTGCCGGTGCTTTCGAGCCAGCAGCCGAGATAGATGCCGCCCTCCTGCAGGATCGGCTCGGGCCCGGGCGCTGGCTTGATGCAGCTGGCAAGTTCACGCACCGCCTCGTCGTGGCGGCGCTCCATCGCCGCGCTTGAGGCGGCAAACCCCACCGCGCCGGCGCCGAACTCCGGCCGTGTCCGCAGGCGCTCGAGCAGCGTGTTCATGCCGTCGCTCCACCCAGCCGCGAGCGGTCGCCGGCACACTGCGCCACTGCGAAACCATCAGCCCTGACTGCCGTAAAACCCGTCACCCCTGCCTCCGCACACCGTCTTGGTGTCGATGCGGCGCTGCTGGGAAGGAGACGTCCCGCCAACCGCGACCGCACGGTTGAGATCCTCACGGGCCTCTCAGAAGGTCGAGTTCAGCATCGGTCCGTTTTTTCACGGTCAGACCAAAGAAAACCCGCGTAGCTCACGCTTGACCACATACCCTGGCTGGACCCTTTGGGGTCCATGACGTGTCTCCGGCCGTTCCTGAGAAGTTGCTCCCCTCGGATGTATGGAAGATGTGCCGAGCCCCGTCAGGAAGTCAACGATTTTGTTGAAAATGGCCACCGCTGTCGTAAAATCATACTTTATTACAATCACTTACGGCGACAAAACTGCCATACAAGATGACAAATTTCAGCGCCGAAAGGGGGTGCTGGTGCAGAAAAATAGGGGTCGCCATCTGAGCAGCACGGGGGATGTCCGCGTTCGTTCTGCGCAACGAACGGGCTCTAGCGAGTCGGAATGAGGTGCAGGATCGCTTTGCCACCGCGCACGGCGTGAACAGAGAGCTTCCTGTCAAAGCTCGCGAGTTTGCCGGATCTCGCGCCGGCCAGCCCAAGCAGATACGTGTCCGTAACTTGTCCAGAGGTCAGGATCTTGCTGGCGTCGATGGCGTCGGAGCCTACCAAGCTGAAATCGTCGGGCCAGAAGCTGTGACCCGGCAGTCGCCGCAGCGTGGCAACGAGTTCGGCAACCGCCGCAGGCGAACCCGGTGAGTTCGGGTATTTCGGATGACTGACAATCCGGATGACGCCGTTCTCGGTGAGCGGGCAAGTGGCCCAGTCAGCCACCCCTTGGGCTTTCGAACCAGGCATGCGCATCGTCGTGCGCAACATGGCCGGGATCGATCAATGCGATGAGCACATTGACGTCCAGCAGGAACGTCACGGCAGTTCGTCGCGCAGTGAGTTGACTATGTCGAGCGTGACCGGGGCAGTGCCGGGCTTGGGCGTGAGCAGTTGGATGCCGTTGCGCTCGCGCGGCGGAGCGTTTCGGCGAAGCGAATGGCGAGCGAGTTCGGAAACCACCTCGCCGACGCTGCGGTTCTGCTGGCGTGCCATGGCCCTGGCCGCCACCAGCACGTCGTCATCAATGGCAAGGGTGGTCCGCACCTGTCTCACCGCGCATCAAGCATCACGCATCACCATATGGTGTGAAGCGTTGTGAATTCAAGCGCCGATCCGCCTGGGTCTTTGTTGAACACCCAGCACGTCGCTCAGCATGTCATCGCGCCGCTTTTGTTTCGAGTGTCCAGTAACGCTGCAGCTTTACCGTCGTCGTTGCTGTCTCTATCATGCCGCTCGCGGTGGGGCATTGGAGGGACATCATGCAGCAGACCCGTTTGTGGGTGCGCTGGTTCGGCGCGGCCATGCTCATGCTTGCCGGGGCTTTGCCCACCACCGCGGCAGAACCGAAGATCACCATGATGCCCGGCACCGACCTGCCCGGACATGACTATTCCATCAGCCGCAACACCACGCTCGACGCCTGCCAGGCGGCCTGCGCCGATGACCGGATCTGCCGCGCCTTCACCTTCAACGAGCAGTCGCGCTGGTGCTTCCTCAAGGGCGCTGTCGGCGAGGAAACCGCCTATGAAGGCGCCACCTCCGGCAGTGTTGTTCGTGCCCCCACCCCGGGCGTGACGCAGGCTGTCCGCCAGGCCGAACTGCCGTTCCCGGCCGACTACCTCATCAGCACCGCGCGTGACCTCGCCGACGAACTGCCGACCACCGATGCCCCGCCGCCCAAGGCCACCTATGCCGGGCTGGTCTCTGCCGGCGACACGGCAATGTCCGAGGACAATCCTGCCGCGGCAATCATCTCGTACCGCCAGGCGCTCGGCATCAATGGCAACGACCCTGCGGTCTGGCTCGCCCTTGCCGATGCCGCCCTGAGCCGGCTCGAGG
>JAEYXQ010000162.1 GCA_023431205.1 Pseudomonadota bacterium
GGGCTTCCTGGCCGAAATTCTTGATCTGGTCCTTGAGGATCGCAGAGATTTCCGCGGCTTTGATGTCCATTTATCCGACCTCTTTCATGGCGATCTTCATCGCGGTCAATTTCGTCTTGAGCGAAGAGTCGATCATCTGCGATCCGACCTTCACCTGAAGGCCACCGATCAGCGAGGGATCGACGAATTGGTTGAGCGTCACGGTCTTGCCGATGCGCTGGCGCAGCGTCTCGGCCAGCCCCGAGGCCTGCTCGCCGGTCAGCGGGGCAGCCGAGGTGACTTCGGCGGTGACTTCGCCACGCGCCTTGGCGGCGAGTTCGCGATAGGTGGCAATGATCGCATCGAGCGCGAACAGCCGGCCGTTCTTGGCCACGAGCCGGAGGAAGTTGGCGACCAGCGGATTGGCGTTGGCACGAGCCAGGATCTCGTCGAGGGCCTGGGCCTTGGCATCGGTCGTGATCACCGGGGAGCGGAGGAAGCGCGCGAAATCGGCGCTTTCACCGATCAGGCGGGTCACATCCGACAGCGATGTTTCGACGGAGGCCAGCTGGTTCTCGCTCTCAGCGAGATCGAACAGCGCCGACGCATATGGCCGCGCGATGTGGGTAAGCACTGAATTCTGCGCTGCCAATGCCGCTTCACCCTCTTGGTTTGCCGTCCGGTCGACCCTCGCCTGTGCGGGGTACCGGCCGGTTGCCGACGTTTTTCTTGTCCGGGAAGGGGGGCGCACCACCACCCCCTGGAAATCGCTGCCCCTCTAGCATAGGGCCCGCGCGCGACGCAAGGCGCGCTGCCGTGATTCAGGCGCGGCGAAAGTGTCGCAGGGCAAGGGCCTTCTGCGGAACCGCGGCGCCTGCCCCGGGCGTTTATCCTCTCTCAACAGGAGAAACACCATGCCCGCAAAATCCAAGGCACAGCAGAAGGCGGCCGGCGCGGCCCTGTCGGCCAAGCGCGGCGATACCAAGGTCGGAGAACTGCAGGGCGCCTCGAAGTCGATGTACAAGTCGATGAGCGAGACGGAACTGCACGACCTTGCCGCCACCAAGCGCAAGGGAAAGCCCGAGCACAAGGCGGCGAGCTGACGGGCCTAGAGGAAGCTCATCGGGTCGATGTCGACCTGCACCTTGAGGTTGCCGGTGAGCTTTTCCCCCTGGCTGAGCCAGAAGCGCACATAGCCGGATAGGTCGAAATCCTTGCCCGAACGGGCCAGCAGCCGCACCCGGTGCCGGCCGCGGATCTGGGCGATCGGCGCATCCGCCGGCCCGAACAGCCGCACGCCGTCCGCCATCGGCGCCACCGAGAGCAGCGACTTGGCATAGCCCATCGCCACGGGGTGCTCATTGGCCGACACGATCAGTGCCGCGAGCCGCCCATAGGGCGGCAACCCCCCGGCCTCCCGGGCCATCAACTCGTGCCGGTAGAATGACTCTCGGTCCCCGGTGACCATTGCCTGCATTACCGGATGGTCGGGATGGTAGGTCTGGAGGAACGCTTTGCCGTGCCGTGAGGCCCGGCCGGCGCGTCCCGCGACCTGGGTCAGAATCTGGAATGTCTTCTCGGAGGCGCGCGGATCGCCATGCGCCAGCCCGAGGTCGGCATCGAGCACCCCGACCACGCTGAGCTTTTCGAAATGGTGTCCCTTGGACACCAGCTGGGTGCCGATGATCAGGTCGTACTCGCCGCGTTCGATCTCGCTGAAGCGGTCGCGCAACTGGGCGTGGCTGCCCATGTCCGACGATAGGATCACCCGCCGCGCATCCGGAAAGCGCTCTGCCGCCTCCTCGGCGATGCGCTCGATCCCCGGCCCCACCGCCACCAGCGAGTCGGCATCGCCGCACTGCGCGCACACCATCGGCGTGCGCACCTCGTGGCCGCAATGGTGGCACATCAGCACGCCGCGGAAACGGTGCTCCACCATCCACACCGAGCAGTCGGGACACTGGTACTGGTGCCCGCATGAGCGGCAGAGGGTCAGCGGCGCATAGCCGCGACGGTTGAGGAACAGCAGCGCCTGCTCGCCCCGGTCCATGGCCGCAAACACTTCGCGCGCCAGCACCGGCGAGATCCACTGCCCCTTGTCCGGCCCGTCCATCCGCATGTCGATGCTCTGCACATCCGGCAGTGCCGCCTCGGCGAAGCGGCTGGTCAGCAGCACATGGGCGTAGCGGCCAAGATTGGCGTTGTTGCGGGTCTCGACCGAAGGCGTCGCCGAACTCAGCACTACCCGGGCCCGGGCGTTGCGCGCCCGCACCACTGCCATGTCGCGCGCATGGTAGTTGAGCCCGTCGGCCTGCTTGTAGGCCCCGTCATGTTCCTCATCGAGCACGATGAGCCCGAGTTCCCGGAACGGCAGGAACAGGGCCGAACGCGCCCCCACCACTGCCCTTACTGTGCCGTCGAGCACCCCGCGCCACACCTTGGCCCGCTGCGCCGGCGTCATGTCCGAGTGCCACTCGGCCGGCCGGGCGCCGAAGCGGCGCGTGAAGCGGTCGATGAAGGTGTTGGTGAGCGCGATTTCCGGCAGCAGCACCAGCGACTGCCGCCCGGCCCGGAGCGTATCCGCCACCGCCTCGAAGAACACTTCGGTCTTGCCGCTGCCGGTGACGCCATCGAGCAGCGCCACGCCGAAGCTGTGGGCGTCGATGGCGGTGATCTGCGCCAGCGCCGCCTGCTGCTCCGGGGAGAGTTTCGGCGCCATGGCGTCGGGGTCCGGCGGCAGCACCACCGGGGGCGGAGTCATCTCCAGCCGTTCCACCGCCCCCACCCGCTCGAGGCCTTCGATCACCGAAGCCGAAACCCCCGTTGCCCCGATCAGCGCCGCCTTGGGCCAGGCGCTGCCGTCAATAAGCGTATCGAGCACGCGCAGCCGGGCCGGGGTAAGCTTTTCCGGCTCGTGCCCGGTCGCGCGAAATGCCACCACCGGCCGCGGCGGGTCGAGCGCCTCGGTCGAGCGCAATACCGACC
>JAEYXQ010000123.1 GCA_023431205.1 Pseudomonadota bacterium
GAACTGATCGCAACCGCGGTCTTCCCCGATGATCCCGACCGCCGGATGGAGTTCGGCTGGTACGACGAGCAGGCGTTCGCCCGCCCCGGCCACATCAGGCTGGCTCCCTCGCAGACCGCCCCCGGCGGCGTGCGCATCGGCCAGACCGTGGCCGAAGTCGAGGCTCTCAACGGTGCGCCGTTCCTGGTCGGCGGGTTCTGGTGGGATTATGGCGGCTACGCCAATATCGAGACGGGCAGGCTTGCCAGCCTCGAAGGCTGCCACCTCTCCATCCGCTTCGCGCCCGCCGGCGATATCCCCGACAGCATCGACTCTGCCACGGTCTCGGGGGAAGTGCAGGTGCCCTCGGACGATCCGCTGCTCGCCGCGATCGATACCCGCGTCCAGGTGCTGACCCTCGGCTACCCGTGGCCGGACGACCTGCCGCAGCCTGAATATTGACCCCGCGCCGTCCAAGGGCGTATTGCTGGTCGCGACGGTTCTCCCGCGCCCGTTGCGGCCGGGGGATCAAAAGGGAACACGGTGCGGATTACCCATCAGGGGCCAAGACCGTGGCTGCCCCCGCAACTGTGAGCGGTGGGTGCCCTCGAATGCCACTGGATGCCTAGGCATCGACCCAAAAATTGCGAGGCGGTTTTTGGATAAGTCGATGCCCAGGGGATGTCCGGGAAGGCGAGGGCGCTGCAATCACCGCAAGCCAGGAGACCTGCCGTCGCGAGCCGGACCATCAGGGTCCACCTTTATTCCGCGCACGGAGGGTGCCGCATGAATACCACTGCCGTTTCTACCTCGATTCCATCCCTGACCCTGTCGCAGCGGCTGATCGCCGGCGCACTCGCCCTCATGCTGGGCACGGTGCTGCTGGTCGGCACCGGTTTTGCCGGTGACTACCGCCTGCACAACGGCGCCCACGATACGCGCCACGCCATGGGCTTTCCCTGCCACTAAGGCAGCGGGAACAAGGGATACATCATGTTTCGCAATCTGTTTGTTGCTGCGGTTCTCGCAGCCCTTTGTGCTGGCCTCGTCACGTCCGCCTTCCAGGCCTGGCGTGTCACTCCGCTGATCTTCGCCGCTGAATCCTTCGAGGGCGGCGAAACGCACGGCCACGGCGAAGACGCCGCCCATGCCCATGAACCCGGCACGCCCGCTCACAGCCACGGCGAAGACGAGTGGATGCCGCAGGACGGCTTCGAGCGCACCGCCTACACCGTCCTCGCCAACCTGCTGATGGCCGCCGGCTATGCGCTGGTGATCGGCGCCGTTTCGGTCCTGTTCAACCTGCCCATCACCTTCGGCAACGGCCTGCTGTGGGGCATGGGGGCGTTCGCCGCCTTCAGCCTGGCGCCGGCTCTCGGCCTGCCGCCGGGGATGCCCGGCATGCCGGTGGCCGACACGCTGGCGCGCCAGCTCTGGTGGGTGGGAGCAGCCGTGTCGACCGGTGCTGCTTTGGTGATCGCGGCAAAATTTCGCGCCGGCTGGGCCCTGGCTGTCGCAGCGGCCCTGATCATCCTGCCGCACCTGATCGCGGCGCCGGTGGCGCCGGACGAGGCCACCGGCGTGCCGCCGCGGATGACGGCGGAGTTCGTCTCGGCCGTGTTGTTCAACGGCGCAGTGTTCTTCACTGTCCTTGGCCTGGCCTTCGGCTGGGTCAATGATCGCCTCGCGGCCCGGTCGGCCGCCATCCCGCAGGGAGCTCCGGCATGACCAGCAAGATCCCGACCACCGTCATCACCGGCTTTCTCGGTGCCGGCAAGACCACCCTCGTGCGCCATCTCCTGGCGCACGCTCCCAAGGGCAAACGCATTGCCCTGATCATCAACGAATTCGGATCGCTCGGCGTCGACAAGGATATCCTGGCCGGCTGCGGCGACGAGACCTGCCGTGAAGAGGATATGGTCGAGCTGTCCAACGGCTGCATCTGCTGCACCGTGGCCGAAGACTTTATTCCCACCATGCAGGCGCTGCTCGCCCGGCCCGAGAAGTTCGATCACATCGTCATCGAGACGTCCGGCCTGGCTTTGCCGCAGCCGCTGATCCGCGCCTTCAACTGGCCCGAGATCAAGGCACAGGTGACCGTCGACGGCGTCGTCACCGTGGCCGATGCCGCCGCGCTCGCCGAAGGTCGCTTTGCTGCCGACGAGGCAGCGGTCGACCGGCAGCGCCGCGCCGACGAGATGCTCGATCATGAAACCCCGCTCGGCGAACTGTTCGAGGACCAGCTTTCCGCCGCCGACCTCGTCATTCTCAACAAGACCGACCTGGTCGATCCCGACACCCTCAAGACCGTTGAGGCCAATATCCGGGCCGAACTGCGGCCTGGCGTGGGCGTCATCCATGCCAGCAACGGCCATGTCGATATCGGTGCGTTGCTTGGCATGGGCATCGGTTCGGAAGAGGATATCGCCAACCGTCCGAGCCACCACGAGCTGGAACATGGCGGCGAGAGCCACGAGCACGACGACTTCGACAGCTTCGCGCTGACGCTGCCGGCGGTGGCAGGCAAGGATCAGCTCCTTGCCACCATCGAGGACACCATCCGCCAGCACGACGTGCTGCGCCTCAAGGGCTTTGCCGCCATCCCGGGCGCGGCGGCCCGCCTGGCCATTCAGGCGGTGGGCCCGCGCGTCACCGCCTATTTCGACCGGCCCTGGCGCCCCGACGAGAAGCGCGAAACCAGCCTCGTGGTGATCGGGGAGTCTCCGCTCGACCACGCGGCGATCACCGCAAGCCTGCGCCGGGCCGAACCGGTCGCGGCTTAGGCCATGATCACCGGGACCCCCTCCCTCGGTCCCTCCCGCTTGAGGGGAGGGCCGGGGAGGGGGTCGGTCGGCTCCTTCTCCAGCGAGGCCTGACATGCACCTTCTTTCCGCACAGGCCGGCGCGATCCAGCAGGAGGGCGAGGCCATCGACCTCGCCCAGTCTCCGGGCGCCTATATCTTCGCCTCGTCCGCCGACAGCGAACTGGCAATGCTCGCCGCCGCGGCCGATCGCGCCGGCGAAACCGGGCTCCGCCTCGCCAACACCCTCCGCCTCGCCAACAACCTCTCGGTCGATCTCTGGATCGAGAACACCGTGCGGCACGCCCGGCTGGTGGTGCTCCGCCTGATCGGCGGCGTTGCCTACTTCCAGTATGGCGTCGACGAACTTACCGCCCTCTGCGCCAACCAGCGTATCCCGCTGGTCCTGCTCCCCGGTGACGCCAACCCCGATCCGATCCTGCGCGACCGCTCCACCATCCATCCCGACGACTGGCACAAGCTCCACGGCCTCTTCGTCGCCGGCGGTCCCGAAAATGCCGACGCCATCCTGCGCGCCTTCACCGGGCTGGCGTCTCTTCCCCCTTTTCCCCTTGTGGGAGAAGGTGCCCGAAGGGCGGATGAGGGGTCTCTTATCTCTCTCGAACCGCGTCCCTTTCCGCGCTTCGGGCTCTGGCACCCCTCCACCGGCGTCACGGACGAGACAGGTCTGCGGACGCTGCATGAGGGCGATCGACCGCACATCCCGATCCTTTTCTACCGCGCCGCGCTCGAAGGGGCCGGCACCGGAGTGGTCGAGGCGCTGGTCGCCGAACTCGAGCAACAGGGCCTCGCCCCTGTGCCGCTGCTGGTGTCCTCCCTCAAGGAAGGCGCCTGCCTCCGGTTCGTCCAGAATGCGCTCGCCGCCTTTCCCCCGTCGGCGATCCTGAACCTCACCGCGTTCGCCATCGGGCTCGATGGACTCGACGACAGGCAGAACCCGTTTAGCGGCACCGACGCCCCCGTCATCCAGCTCATCCAGTCCGGCCGCTCCGCCGCCGAGTGGGAGCGCGACCCTCAAGGCCTCTCCGCCAAGGATCTGGCCATGACCGTGGTCATGCCAGAACTCGATGGCCGCATCGGCGGCATCATCGTCGGCCACAAGGCCGACGCCGTCTGGCACCAGCGCACCCAGTGCCCGCTCAGCGCCTACGCCCCTGAACCGTCCGGCATCCGTCGCGCCGTCGCCCTCGCCGGCAACTGGACCCGCCTGCGTCAGACGCCCCGCCCCAACCGCCGCATCGCCCTCATCC
>JAEYXQ010000142.1 GCA_023431205.1 Pseudomonadota bacterium
GAAGGCATGCCCAGCGAAGTCCGCCGCCGCGCCAAGGCCATCAATTTCGGCATCATCTACGGCATTTCGGCCTTCGGCCTTGCCAACCAGCTCGGCATCGAGCGCTCGGTCGCCGGCGACTACATCAAGACCTATTTCGAGCGCTTTCCCGGCATCAAGGACTACATGGATCAGCAGCGCCGCCGGGTGAAGCAGGACGGCTACGTGATGACCATCTTCGGCCGCAAGATCAACTTTCCGAACGCCAACTCCTCGCACGCCGCCGAGCGGAGCTTTGTCGAGCGCGCCTCGATCAACGCCCCCATCCAGGGCTCCGCCGCCGACATCATCCGCCGCGCCATGATCCGCATGGAACCCGAACTCGCCCGCGAAGGCATCGAAGCCGACATGCTGCTCCAGGTCCACGACGAACTGATCTTCGAAGTCCCCGAGGGCACGGAGGAAGCCGCCATGCCGGTGATCAAGCGGGTCATGGAAGGCGCCGCCGAACCGGCGGTGCGCCTAACGGTGCCGATCCAGGTGGACGCACACGCGGCAAAGGATTGGGACGGGGCGCATTAGGAAGGGGGTGACTGGGCGCCCCCTAGCATGCTGGTCTTACCTGCTCGTTGAGACGCTTCTGGAATCCCCAATGTGGCAGCTACGGCGGTGCGAACTCGCGTCTCTAAAGTAAAGGTGTTGTGGTACGTCACCACTCTCTTAGCCCTGATGTCGAACGGTATTTCGTCGATTGTCTCGCTCACGATGATCGTTGTTTTTCCCAATGCATGAGCAATGCCAAGCTCGTAGAAGACGTTCGGGTTTCGCCCACTAACGTTCGCGATGATCAAGCTGCTCTTGAGTATCATCCGTATGATGTGGGGAAGGACATCTCCGGGAACGAAGGTTTCATCTCCGCGGATGCATTTCAAACCAAGGCCTTCGCAGGTAATTCTGATGGATCTGAATACTCTGTCTTCCTTCTCAAGGAAGGGGGTCAGGACGAAGACAAGCTTCGGGTCGACTGCGGCGTCCGCTTTGGTAAGATTGAATTCTCTAAGTAGTGGAATCGCACCCGGATCAAGGTCTGGAGGGACGTCGGGCTGGTGCCGCTGGCTCGTGATAATGAGGTGGTTAAGCTCCTGCCAGCGATCTTCCGTGGCCGTGAGCCTTTTAGCCAGTTCTGAGATTTGCTGCTCGTAGGTTTCTCTCATGGCTGAGAGCTGAACTTCCCGCCGTGACTTGTCATAGCGGGTTATCGAGCGATCTCTCATGAATACAAACAAGATCACGGGCACCATTAGGAGGGTAATGACTACCAGTGCCAAAAAAAGATAAAGGGAGATCGGCCCTAGTTCAGATGTCGACATAAAAGACGCCTGAGAACAGTGTGACACCCAAAACCATGAACGCGAATACGTAAGAGGTGACGCAGATCACGGCGGTGAAGAAGTTTCTTTCTGCGTCAAGAGCCCGATCTGCCTTGCTGCAGGCCAGTGTAATGAGCGTGCCGGAGACCGCGTAGATGACAATAAAAGAAAGTAGGAACGAAGTGGGCCACATTACACCCCTTTGTTGGGCTGAAACCATCGAAGCGGAGCCATAGCTGAACGCTAGAAAGGTGATGTCGATGGGCAATGAGAGGAATGCCTTCGCGAAGAGCACGGACGTCACTTGGCGATCAACTACAAGGCGCAATAGCGACTTAAACAATACCACCGTACCCGGCAGCAGAAACTCAGGGTTAATCCGCGATCTCGAGCCGGCTTACACAAAACTTTGCAAGTCTGATAACATCCCTGTAGTGAACAGTCACCGATCGTGTAGAGAGCTGGCAGGCGAAAAACATCAGGAAGAGGGCATGTCACCCCGGCCTTGAGCCGGAGCTCATACTGGGATGTCGCAAGATATTTTGTCGGCGACCGGGGATGGATCCCCGCTTTCGCGCCGGCTTCGAGCCGGTGGCAGGCGAAATCGCTCCGGTGGAGCGATTTCAGGGGAGAAGGCCATGAGGGCTGTGCCCGAATGGCTGACGTCCGGTGGTTGGCGTAGAGCCTAGGGCGAAGCGCCTACCGCACCGCCTCCACCTGCTCCGTGGTCAGCACCCCGAAGTCATTCCCCCAAGCATTGCGGATATACGTCCCGATCTCCGCAATATCCTGGTCGCTCAGCCGGTCGCCAAACGCGGGCATGTAGCCGAAGCCGTGCACGATGGTGCGGGCGACAAAGGTCGGGTCCTCGAGCTTGGCATTCCCGGCCAGCGCCGGGCCGGCCGTGCCCTGGCCTGCCGGGCCATGGCAGGCGGCGCAGTTGGCCGCGTATTTGGGCAGGCCGCGATTGCTGACCTCGGCGACGTCCGAATCCTCGGTCACAACCATCGCTTCGTCACCGCCCTCGGCGGCGGGCTTGCCGGTATTGGGGTCTTCCCATTCCGCGCCACCCTGAGCGCCCGCTTCTTCGCCCGTTGCCTTGGCACCGCCGGTGCTGCCGGCGCCGGCTACGCCGAGCGAACCGCCTTCCTCGCCATAGCTGAACAACAGGATGGCGCCGGGATTGTGCAGCACGCTGGTCTGCTGCGCCTCCGGCCCGAACTTCTGCGCCGCCGAGCCGAAGGCGTCGGTGGCGATGAACACGGATGCGCCGTCGGGCGACACGATCACGTCACGATAGCGGTTCTGGGTGGAAAGCCAGGCTTCCGGCAGCCCGTCGGCCTCCTGCCCGTCTTCGCTCAGGTGCTGCACATAGAGCACGCCGTGCTTGAGCGTCGGGATCAGCAGCGAGTGGTCCCATTCCTGGATGCCGGTTTCGCCGGCCTCGTAATAGAGCACCGAGGAGGGGGCGATGGTCGGGTCACAGATATAGCCGCAGATGTTGCCGATCGAATAATCGTCTTCCACGGTGAAGAAGGTCGCGACCGGGTCCACCATCTCGTCCTCGAACTCGGTCTCGGGGAATTGCGGCACGTCGTCGGGCAGGGGGCTGGTGCTGGTATCAACCCCTTCCGGCGCCTCGCTCCAGTTGATGTAGAGATAAGCCTGGTCGTCCTTGAAGCCGGCAACGCGCGGCCAGCCGTAGTTGCCGCCCGGCTGGATGATGTTGAGCTCGTCGTCCGAAGCCGGGCCGTGCTCGGCTTCATAGAGCGTGCCGTCCGGCCCGAAGCCGATGCCCTGCGGATTGCGGTGCCCGTAGCTGAGGATGTGGCTGCGCACGCCGTCGATTTCTGGATTGTCCTCGGGGATGGAGCCGTCGAGCTCCATGCGAAGGATCTTGCCGGAATAGGTGTGCCAGTCCTCGGCCTCCACCTCTTCCTGCGTCGGCAGCACCTGCGCCATGTTCGGCCGGCGCAAATTGCGCCCGAAATTGGCACCCTGCTCGCCGATCGAATAATAGAGCTTCATGTCCGGCCCGATCACCACGCGGCCGGCATTATGGTCGTTCCACGCTGGCAGCCCGGCGAGCACGATCTCAGGCTCCACCAGCTGCTGCAGCGTGTCGTCCCAGGTGTAGCGCACGATCTGCGCCGACGGGTCCGGCTCCTCGGCCGTGCCGTTGTTGACCGTGTAGGACAGGTAGACATAGTCGTTGCCGGTGCCCTCGAGCAGTTCGGGGTGCAGCGCCAGGCCCAGCAGCCCCTCGTGCTGCGGACCGGTATAGACGTCTTCCAGGGTCAGCAGCACCTGCTGCGCCCCGGTGGTGGGGTCGATGCGGGTGACTTCGCCGCTGGTGCGCTCGGTCACCCAGATCATGTTGTCCGGGCCCCAGCGCATCGCCCACGGGTTGGATAGACCCGTCGTCAGCACCCGTGAGCCGAACAGCGCGCTGTCGCCCTGCGGAATCTCGACCGGCGTGACCTGCGCCAAGGCCGGCGTGGCGCTGAGCATCAGCGCCGTCGCCAGCGGGGCAAGAAAGCGCATGGTCGAGGGCGAAATCCGGCGCGCGCCGGCAGTGTGCGACTGGGTCATTTGGAGCTTCCCGGATAGCTGTGACAGCAATCAACGATCAGCATCGCGGAGTGTTGCATCCACAATGCTCCCGCAGCTTGTCCCGTCTATCCCGCCTCTTCGGCCCAGCCGCATACTCCTCTGCACTGCACTGCACTGCACTGCACTGCACTGCACTGCACTGCACTGCGCCGCACTACGCCAGTACAGCGCACCCCACCCACCGGACGCCCCCTCCACCCACCGGACGTCACCCTCGGGCTTGACCCGAGGGCCCCGCACTTGCCCAAGGCGCCCTCGAGTGGAGGCACCTCGGCTCACGCCCGAAGGTGCCGTGCCAAAGCATCCGCCCCAACAATCTATCC
>JAEYXQ010000154.1 GCA_023431205.1 Pseudomonadota bacterium
CGGTGATCCTGATCTCCCATCGCATGCCTGACGTGTTTGCCGTCTGTGAACGCGTCATCGTCATGCGTCGCGGCACGAAAGTGGCCGACAAGAGCATTGCGGCTTCCTCGCCCGAAGAGGTGACGGCGCTGATAACCGGCGCCAAGGAGGCGGCTTGATGTCTGAGACCCACGCGTCGACCTTCACGAATGTAGGCCAGGTGCGGTTCTGGCAGCGCGGATTCCTGGCCAGCCAGTCGGCCTACGTGTTGGCCGCGCTGATCGTGCTCATTGTGGTGATGAGTTTTCTCTCACCCAATTTCCTGACAGCAGGCAACGTCTCCAACATCACGCGTAACTTCTCGTTCATCGCCATCGCCACCCTTGGGATCACCCTGGTGATCATCACCGGCGGCATCGATCTTTCGGTGGGCTCGACCATCGCGTTCTCGGCGACGGTGACCTCCCTGACCATGAACGGGCTCAACGCTGCGAACTTCTACCCGTTTACGGGTAGCGCGCTGGTGATCTCGCTGGCTACCGGCCTGTTGGCGGCAGCGGCCGTCGGGCTGTTCAACGGCATCGCCATTGCCAAACTCAAACTCAGCCCCTTCGTCACAACACTCGGCACGCTGTCCATGGTCCGGGGCCTGGTTTACGTAGCGACGCAGGGGCGTGGTACCTTTCCTGCCGGCCCCGACAAGGACCTGTTCCTTGCCCTCACGGCCGGTCGCCTGTTCGATGCGGTACCCGTGTCGTTCCTCTATCTGCTCATCTGTGCCGTCACGATGTGGGTTGCGCTCAACCATACGGCCTGGGGCAAGCACGTCTTCGCCATCGGCAGCAACGAGAACGCGGGACGGTTGACCGGCGTCAACGTGGACCGGGTCAAGATCCAGGTCTACGTGCTCTGTTCGCTGGCGGCGGGGATCAACGGCATCATCATTTCCGGATGGCTGGGGTCGGCTCCGGCCAATCTGGCGACCGCCTATGAACTGACCATCATTGCCGCGGCAGTGATCGGCGGCGCCAATCTGGCCGGTGGGGTCGGCGGCGCGGCAGGCGCCATAATCGGCTGCATCCTCATCGAAGTCATCCGCAACGGTCTCGTGCTGGCACGCGTGGACCCGTACTGGCAGCAGACGCTGGTCGGAGCCATCATCGTCGCAGCTGTGCTTGTCGATCGCCTGCGGTCGGCCCGCAATGGCTGACGCTTCGGAACACGGAGCGGCGCCGGGGCGCGCCGCCCAACACGATCGGTTCTCCGGCAACGACCCGGGGTTCCGAAGGGAGGCCGGCGAATAACTCGCCGGTAAGCGTTCCGGACCTCCGGTCCGGGATATCTGGAGGAGATATCTATGACCAAGACAGCCATCGTGCTCGGCACGATTGCAACCCTGTTCCTTGGCGGCACTGCCATGGCGCAGGAGACCTATACCTTCGCCGTCGTACCCAAGGCCATGAACAACCCGTTCTTCGACCTGGCACGCGACGGCTGCGAGGCCCGTGCTGCCGAACTCGGCAACGTGACCTGCCTCTATATCGGTCCGGTGGAACACGAGGCGACAACCCAGGCCCAGATCATCGAGGATCTGATCACTCAGGGCGTCGACGGCCTCGCCATCTCGGTGTCCGACATTGCCGCCGCCACCACTGTGATCGACCGCGCCACCGAGGCCGGCATCGCCGTAATTACCTTCGACTCCGATGCTCCGGACAGCACCCGCACCGCCTATGTCGGCACCGATAACAAGCTTTTCGGCGAGGACCTAGGCAAGCTGCTGTTGCAGGTGGCTCCCGACGGGGGCACCTACGGCATGATTTCCGGAGGCGCCGCAGCGCCGAACCTTGCGCTGCGCGTTGACGGGGTGCGCGAGGCCCTCGAGGGGTCCAACTGGATCGAGGTGCCGGGTTCGCCGACGTTCTCCAACGACGACATCGCTCTCGCCGTGCAGCAGATGGGCGACCTCAAGACCGCAAACCCCGACCTCAAGGCCATTGTGCCGGTCGGCGGCTGGCCAATGTTCGCCCCTGATGGATGGAAGAACTTCGTTGATCAGTACAAGGCGGACGTAGACAGCGGAGCCTTCGCGCTGGTGGTTGCCGACACCCTGCCGCAGCAGTTGCAACTGCTCAAGGAAGGCTATGCCCACGGTCTTGTTGGGCAGCGTCCATATGAGATGGGCGAAAAGGCGATGGACACCCTGCTTGCCATCGTCAACGGAGAGACTGTCGACGAGATCATCTACACCGGCAACGACGTGGTCACCGCCGACAACGTCGATGAGTTCCTGAAGTAGGACTACAGCCGGGGTGCTGACGCACCCCGGCCACGCCGCTCCTTTGTGTCGATGGGGCGCACTGCCTTCATGCCTATATGCCGCTCCGCTGGATGCGCAGGCCGGAGAAAACGACGGTACTCGTCGGCTACGTGAATCACCTCTGTATCGACCCTCTGGCCGAGCCACGCACTGCCGCGTCAGGCTGCTGGTTGGGCGACCGTGATGCCGCCGGTCCCCAAAATCCGGTGGTTCCACTGAGGCCAGGTGCCTTGCCGCCTCAGCGATGCCGGTCCCGCTCTAGGAGCCCGAGAAATTCTTTCAGCGTAACTGTGGTCAGGATCCCGGGCCGGACGAGCGGCATATTTGACGACTTGCTCCTCGTTCTGCGCCGGTAGACAAGCGGAACTTTACCCCCACGACAGCGGGCAGCTTGTTCTCCGGATGGGTTTCATCGGATTAGCCGGAGCGGCTCGGCCATCCATCGTGGACGCGTCGAGCGTGCTTTCAGCTCCTGAGATCGCCGGCGCCTGCGAAACAGCGTTCGCGAAAACTTTTGTGCCGTGCGGAAGAAAATCGGGCTTGGCTTCGTATACGAGGCATGCATCGCAAGCTCTCGTATGATCTAGTAAAACGTCGTGATTGCTGAAGTGTAGCGCTTGTTTTGCGGGGCTCCAGCAGGAATAATTATCTTTTCGCGAGGCTTTTTGGCGGCAGTGGCGAGACGCAGCTAATTGATTTGCAGCAAAAACTGGTCTCTCGTGTGACGAAGCCTCCCATCAGTACAGAGAGGAGGCGCTTTCAGGAACGGAGAGAACATTGATGCAAAGATCACTTGCCCGCCTTGCGGCGGCGCTTATCGCCTCGACTGTGCTTGTTGGAGTCGCGAACGCCGAAACGATCCGCTGGGCACGCTCTTCCGATGCGCTGACGCTGGATCCGCACTCGCAGAACCAGGGCAATACCCACACCCTAGCGCACCACATCTACGAAACCCTGCTGGAGCGCGACAACGACGGCAACCTGCAGCCGCGCCTGGCGACCGTGTGGTCCCTGAAGGAGGGCGACAACACGGTGTGGGTGTTCAAGCTCCGCGAGGGAGTGAAATTCCACAACGGCAACGACTTCACGGCCGAAGACGTCGTCTACTCCATCGAGCGCGCCAAGAGCGAATTCTCCAACATGCGCCAGCTGCATGCTGAAGTGGCATCGGTGACCGCCGTTGACGACTACACCGTCGAATTCCAGATGGATGGGCCGGCGCTGATCTATCCCAACAACCTCACCAACACGTTCATCATGGACAAGACCTGGTCGGACGAGAACGACCTCGCGACCGTCCAGGATTTCGCCAGCGGCGCCACCAACCATGCTGTGCTCAACACCAACGGCACCGGCCCGTACACCCTGGCTTCCCGCGAAGTCGACGTGCGCACCAGCCTTGCGCTCAACGAAGACTGGTGGGGCGAAACGCCGGCAGTAACCGCGATCGAATACATCGTCATCGCCGACAACCAGACCCGCATCTCGGCTCTGCTTTCAGGTGAGGTCGACATCGTTCAGGACGTGCCGCCGCAGGATATCGAGCGTCTCTCCAACACCGAAGGCTTCAAGGTCGAGACCGGCCCGGAAAACCGCTTCATCTATTTCGGCTACAAGTTCGGTGACGAGCCGCTGAAGTCGTCCAACATCACCGACAGCAACCCTTTCAACAATCCGCTGGTCCGTGAGGCCATGGAGCTGGTTCTGGATCGCGACGCGATCCGTCAGGTGGTGATGCGCGGTCAGTCGATCCCGACGGGTATTCCCAACCCGCCCTTCGTGCGCGGCTGGACCGAAGAGCTCGACGCTTACCCGGCTCCGGACGTCGAGCGGGCGAAGGAACTGATGGCTGAAGCCGGCTACGCTGATGGCTTCTCGGTCACGCTCGACACCCCCAACAACCGCTATGTCAACGACGAGGCGATCTCCACTGCCTATGTCGGCATGCTGGGCCAGATCGGCATCAACGTAACCCTGGCCTCGCGCCCGGTTGCCGAGCACTCGCCGATCATCCTGGCCAACGACAGCGACTTCTACCTGCTCGGCTGGGGCGTTCCGACCTTCGACAGCGCCTATGTGTTCAACGATCTGGTTCACACCAAGACGGATGAACTGGGCACCTACAACGTCGGCCTCTATTCCAACCCCGAGCTTGACGCCAAGATCGTCTCGCTTGGCGTGGAAGGCGATGAAGCCACACGTGACCAGACCGTCGCCGAAATCTGGGAAGTCGTGAAGGCCGATCGCGTGCTGCTGCCGGTGCACAACCAAGTGCTGGCCTACGCCATGCGCGAGGGTGTCACCCTGCCGGTGCAGCCGGAGAACCAGCCGAACATGACCACGGTCACGTTCCAGTAAAGCCCGTCAATCCGAACCGCCGCGCGGAGCTATCACGCGGCGGTTCATTATCTGAGGGCGCCCCATGCTCGCCTTTATCGCACGGCGGCTCGCGCAGTCTGTCGTCGTCATGCTCGTTGTGGCGTTCATAGCGTTCCTGGTGTTCCGCTATGTTGGCGACCCGCTCGCCGCGTTGCTCAGCCAGGACGCAACCACCGCCGACTACGAAGCCGCGCGGCAACGCCTCGGCCTGAACGAACCGTTCTACGTCCAGTTCTATCATTTCGTGATCAATGCGCTGCAGGGACAGTTCGGCGTCTCCTACCGGCTGCAGCAGCCGGTGAGTCAGCTCATTCTTGAACGCCTGCCGGCCACCATCGAGCTGGCTTTTGCATCATCCATCATCGCGCTGATCGGCGGCGTGTTCCTCGGCATCTATACCGCGCTCAGGCAGCGCGCCTTCTCCACCGGCGTCATCATGACGCTGTCGCTGGTCGGGGTGTCACTGCCGACCTTCCTGATCGGCATCGGGCTCATCTATATGTTTGCCGTCGAACTCAAGTGGCTGCCGT
>JAEYXQ010000165.1 GCA_023431205.1 Pseudomonadota bacterium
ATGGTAGTCGCCGCCGCGCTGCTCGAGCCAGATTTCTCCCGGCGGCGTCAGCTGTGCGGCCTGGCCCGGGGGAGTGGGGTAGAGGTCGCGGTTGATCTGCGTGCTCACAGTTTCCAAGCCGATGCCGATCGCAAAACTTGCCAGGATCAGCGCCACCGTAGGCGCGCGCACCGTGCGCCAGATGGAGATGCCGCTGGCCTTGATCACGGTCAGCTCGTGCCGGGCCTTGAGGTCGATCAGTCCCAGGATAGCGCCCATCAGCACCGTCACCGGCATGGTCTTGATCGTCCACTTCACCGCGCTCATTGCCACCATCAGGATGGCCATGCCGAGGCCATGCTGCTCGGCGACATAGTTGAAGCGCCAGGTGTCGAGGGATTCCACCAGCGCGATCAGGCCGTAAAAGACGAACAGGGTCACCCCGATACGGGCCGCCAGCCGCCGCAGCACCAGCCAGTCGATCCGGCTCATAGCGGCACCGCCGCCGGCACGTGGCGCGGTCGGGTACGCCACAGCAGTACCGTGCCACCCACGACCAGCATGGCAAGCGCCCCCGTCGCCGTTCCGGCGGGGCTGTAGGCGCTCAGGCCGCGCTCTCCGAAAGCGATCAGCAGCACCAGCGCCTCCATGGGCACCGGAATGCGCTGCCGCCGTCCGCTGGGGAAGGCGGACATTGCCAGCACCACCAGCACCATACCCGCCACGCGCAGCCCCTCCGAGGCGCGATTCGCCAGCAGCAGCACCACGTCGTCGGACCAGCCGGTCGCCATTGCCTCCTGCACCAGTTCGAGGGTGTCGCGTTCCATCATCGGGTTTACCGCAGCGAGCGGCTGGGAGAAGCTGTCGACGTCGATGTCGTAGCTGGCAAACGCGATCTCGGAGAACCGCCCGTCGGCCTCGGTATATTCGAGCCGCCCGTTGCGCAGTTCGATCACATAGCGTTCGCCGTCGCTGGCAACGCGTGCCGATTCCGCGATGTAGGTGCGCCGCGTCTCCGGCGTGCGGCGATCGTCCGCGAAGAACTCCCGTATCTCGCCGCTGCCGGATCGCCCGCCGATCAGCAGCACCACACCGGGCGTGACCTGGGTGAAGCGGTTGGGCTTGAGCGTCGAACTCACCAGATCCGCTGCGACCGATGCGTTCAGCACGTTCAACCGCCGGTTCGCATAAGGCTCGACGAAGTTGGCGAGCAACAGCACTGCCACGATCCCCGCAGCCGCGATCAGCCCGGCTGCTCGCCACAGCGAAGGCAGCCCGTAGCTGGTGTGGATGATGTGGAGTTCATGACTCGCTTGCAGCACCAACAGTGCGCGTGACAGGCCGATACCGACGCAGACATAGAAGAACGCGATGGCGAGCGGAGGCATGGTGAGCAAGGCTTGCACAGCCAGCACCTCAACGCCCTGACCCTTGACGGACACGACGTCGAAGGCCCGGAGGCAGTTCACCAGCCAGAGCAGGAAGCAGACGATCCCGAACAGGATAATTGCATCCGTGGCGAACAGGCGCGCCAGATAGGAAGTCAGCCGCTTCATGCCGTTCGTTGCACACTCCGCAGGAATGCGCGGACCATGGGCAAGTTTTGTGGGGCAGGCAAGCGCCGCCGAACGTGAGAGATTGGCTTTGAACGTGTCTGTTGCGGGATTGACGCGCGCCCTCAGAGGGCCAATCCTGCCGCCGTTATCCTCTTTAGGCCCTTCATGTCCCATACACTCGTCATCGAAGTCGCCGCGCTGGGCAGCGCCGCGGCCGCCACCACCGTCATCTATGCCGCAGAAGGCGCCGCCCCAGCAGTCGCTGGCGCTGCCATCTGGCAGGCCACCAACCTTGATTGGCAGACCACCGCAACCGCCGGTGCCTTCCGCGGCCGACAGGGTCAGGTGCTCGATCTTCTGGGCCAGGGCAGGGGGCGCCTGCTTGTACTCGGCAGCGGCAGCGGCCGCGCGAGCAGCGAGGCACCACTGTCGGCCTGGACCGACCGCGGTGGCTCGCTCCTGTCCAAGCTCGTCGGCGCACGGGTCGAGTCGGTGGACGTGGTGATCGATGAAGCCGGCGCCACCCCCGCCGCCATCGCCGAACTCGCCGCCGGGCTGCGTCTCCGCCACTACCGCTTCGACCGCTACCGGTCCGCCCGACCGGACGATCCGCCGGCGACCCTGCAGGTTACCCTACGCGTCGCTGATCCCGATGCCGTCCGCGCTGCCATGGCCAATCGCTTTGCCACGGTGGACGGGACCCTGCTGGCCCGCGACCTCATTCACGAACCGCCGAACCACCTCGGTCCGGTGGAGTTCGCAGATCGCGCCGCCGACCTGCGCCAGCATGGAGTCGAGGTAGAAATTCTCGAGCCGGAGGCGCTGGCGGAACTCGGCATGAACGCCCTGCTGGCGGTGGCGCAGGGCTCCGAGCGCCCGGCCCGGTTCGTTGTCATGCAATGGCGGGGCGGCAAGGCTGGCGATGCCCCGCTCGCCTTTGTCGGCAAGGGCGTCGTCTTCGATACCGGCGGCATCTCCATCAAGCCCGCCGCCAACATGGAAGACATGAAAGGCGACATGGGCGGCGCCGCAGCCGTTACCGGCCTCATGCTGGCGCTCGCCGGCCGCAAGGCTCCGGTCAACGCCGTTGGCGTCATCGGCATCGTCGAGAACATGCCATCCGGCCGCGCCATGCGCCCCGGAGACATCCTCAAGGCGATGAGCGGCACCACCATCGAGGTCGTCAACACCGATGCCGAGGGCCGCCTCGTCCTCGCCGATGCACTCTGGTACACGCAGGACCGCTTCAAGCCGCGCTTCATGATCAACCTCGCAACGCTCACCGGAGCCATCATGGTGGCCCTCGGGCACGAGCATGCGGGCCTGTTCAGCAACAGCGACGAACTCGCCGGCCAGTTGCTCCAGTCCGGTCTTGCCAGCAACGACAAGCTCTGGCGGATGCCGCTCTCCCCCGGCTACGACAAGCTGATCGAATCCCGCTTCGCCGACATCAAGAACTCCGGCGGTCGCCCCGGCGGCTCCATCACTGCCGCCCAGTTCCTGCAGCGTTTCGTCAACGGCGTCCCGTGGGCCCATCTCGACATCGCCGGCACTGCCTTCGGCGGCTCCCCCAGCGAAACCAACAGCAGTTGGGCATCCGGCTTCGGGGTGGCGCTGCTCGACCGGCTGGTGCGGGATCACTACGAGAAATAGCGATGTCCAGCGCGCCGATCCTCATCCGCCCGATCCAGCATGGCGACATCCCCGCCTACTGGACTGCCTTGGATGCGGTGGCGCGCGAACGCCGTTTTTTTAGCTGGGAGCAGGGGCCTCCGCTGCCGGGCACCGCCACCTTCGTGGCCGAGAACATCGAGTGGGGCAATCCGCACGTGGTCGCGCTGGACGATGACCATCTGGTGGGCTGGTGCGACATCGTCCGGCAGAAGCGTGTCTTCGATCATGTCGGCGTTCTCGGCATGGGCATTGTCGCTACCCATCGCGGCCGCGGCATCGGCCGCCAGCTCATGGCGCGCGCCATCGAGCTTGCCTGGCAGCACGGGTTCAAGCGGGTGGAGCTCGACGTCTTCGCCACCAACCTCACCGCCATACGCCTTTACGAGCAGTTCGGCTTCCGCCTCGAAGGCACCAGGCGCCTCGCGGCGCGCCTCGAGGATGACCTGGTGGACGTCCACGGCATGGGCCTGCTTGCTCCCGGGCTCAGCGCCGACGAGCCCCCTCGCGGCCCGGTTTGAAACCGGCTACGGTGGCGCAATGGCCGACGTCCTCTTCTACCATCTCGAAGCCAAGCCACTCGAAGCGGTGATTCCGCAACTGCTGGAAAAGACCCTCGAACGCGGCTGGCGCGCCGTGGTGGAGGTCGGCTCCACCGAGCGGGCCGAGGCGCTCGATTCCCACCTCTGGACCTGGCGCGACGACAGCTTCCTCCCCCACGCCATCGCCGGTGAAGACACGGATCCGCACCAGCCCATCCTGCTCACCACCGGGTCGGAAAACCCCAACGGCGCCGCCGTGCGCTTCTTCGTTGACCGCGCCGTGCCGCAATCGGCCGAGGGCTACGAACGCATCGTCTACATGTTCTCCGGCCACGATCCCGACGCCGTTGCCGAGGCGCGCGACGCCTGGCGCCGCCTGCGCGAGGGCAACGCCGTCACCTATTGGCAGCAGGAGCCCGACGGCCGCTGGGTCAAGAAGGCATGACGCCGGACCTTTCCGCCCCCAGTCGCCACAAGCTCCACGAAGACCTCTTCGCCATGCTGATCGGCACCACGCTGGTGGCGCTCGGCATCGTCTTTTACGCCGAGGTGACGCTGACCACCGGCAGTTCCGCCGGCCTGGCGCTGCTGCTGCAATACGTCACCGGCATCCCCTTCGGTTTGCTGTTCTTCCTGATCAACCTGCCGTTCTACGTGCTGGCCATCCTGCGCATGGGCTGGCCCTTCGCGATCAAAACTTTCGCCTGCGTCGCCCTGGTGTCGCTGTTCACCACCCAATTCCCGCTCTGGCTCGACATCTCCGGCATCGAGCCCCTCTTCGCGGCGCTGGTCGGGGGAGGGCTGATGGGGCTCGGCATCCTGTCGCTGTTCCGGCACAAGGCCAGCGTCGGCGGCATCAACATCCTGGCGCTCTACCTGCAGGACAATTTCGGCATCCGCGCCGGCTGGTTCCAGCTCGGCGTCGATGCGGTGATCCTGGTCTTAGCCTTCTTCGTGCTGCCGGTGGATCGCGTCCTCTACTCGATCCTCGGCGCCGTGATGCTCAACCTCATCATCGGCCTCAACCATCGCCCCGGCCGCTACATCGGCTTCAGCTAGCCGCCAGTTCCGCCAGCTTGCGCACGCTGTTCATGTTGCGAGCCGTGCCATTCCTCGCCGCCGGAATGGCCAGCTTCGACCGCCCCATGCCGGACCCATACCAGACATAGATCTCGCGCCTGCCGAGCATGACCTCTTCGTCCTCGGCCTTGTTCTTGATGGCGTCGAGCGCATTCTTGTCCGGCGCCTCGTCGAGAAAGATCGCCACCGCGAACTTGTCCTCCCGCTCCGGCCATGGGTTGCCCGCAAGCACCGCCGCCATCTCCGCGCCGTCACGCACCAGCACCGCGATTGGGCGCCCCACCAGTTCGGCAAGTCGTCGCTCCAGCTCCCGCTTCACCTCGGGCTCGCTCCGGTCGGTCGAGAACACGGCGTTGCCGCTGTTGACGTAGGTCACCACCTCCGCAAACCCCGCCTCGGTGCAGATGCGCTTGAGATCGGCCATGGGCACCTTGACGCCGCCGACATTGACCCCGCGCAGCAGTGCCACCAGCCGCCGCATCACTTGCGCTTCTTCCCGCCGCTGCCCGCCGCCGCCTGGTGATCGGCCAGCCACAGGTCCATGTAGTCCTGCATCAGTTCGTAGCAGAAGATCACTTCCACTGTGTCCGGGTCGTAGAAGGCGTTGGGCTCGCCGCACCTTTTCGCGTTGAACTCCACCGCCTCGGGCAGGCTGAACCGGGTGCGCAGCTCCTCCGCCACCTGCTCGAACACCCCGCTGGATCGGAACGCGCTGGCGGCTGCCTTCAGGCGTCCGCCCACCTCGTGGTAGGTCACGGTCACCTCGGTGCCGACATGCTTGGCCTTGCGCCCCACGCCGAGCAGCCCGCGCAGGCTCCGGTCCACCGTTTCCCAGTCGAAATAGCAGCTGTCCTGCCGGTCCCGGTCCATGCGGTATTGGTTGGCGATTGGCCGGAACACGCCGACATTGCTGCCCACCATCAGGCACACGATCTGGAACGAGCGCTGCCGGTCGAGGCTGTGGGCGGCATAGAAGTCCGAGTCATAGCCGCCGCTGTTGTAGGCCCTTCCGGAGAGCTGCCAGCCGCGCGCTGCGTCCGTCAGCGCCGTTTCCGCCTGCGGTGTCCGCTTGTTGAGGAGGATCCAGCTGGCCATGTTGTCCGCCGCGTCCTCCTCCCGGCCGAGGATCGGCAGCTCCATCTGGTCGAAGATCAGGTGGCCGAGCTCATGGTAGAGCACGAACAGGCTGTTGTTCTTGGCAAACCGCTGCTGCTCCATGCGCTCGACCTTGCCCAGCTCCTGCGCCGTGGCGCCGCCCACAAGGATCAGGATGGCTGCCAGCGCAGCGGAGACCTTCGACGCAAGGGGGCGCATGGGGAACTTCTGGTGATCGACGGCGCCAGCAAATGGTACCGCCATCAAGCTGTCAACGCCCGTTCATGGGACCAGGGGCTACTGACCCGGCTCCCAGCCCGGCTCGGCCAGCTGAAACCCGGAGAACCGGAACCCCGGCGCCACCGTGCAGCCGACCAGCGTCCAGTCTCCGGCGCTCTCTGCTGCCTGCCAGGCGTCGCGCGGCACCACCACCTGCGGCCGCTCCCCCTGGTCGAGATCGCCCCCCAGCCGATGCTCGTCCACGCTGCGCCCGTCCGAAATCCGCAGCTTCAGCGGCGCTCCGGCATACCAGTGCCACACCTCGACGGAGTCCACCCGGTGCCAGTGCGAACGGTCGCCGGCCTCGAGCAGGTAGTAGATCGCGGTGGAGTGCGCGCGACCGTCGGCCCCGGTGCGGTCCTCGAACGTCTGGGCATACCAGCCGCCTTCGGGATGACGCTGCATCCCGAGGGTGAAAATCACATCCTTGGCGGCGAGCCTGCTCATGCGCGTTCTGCGGTCTCCAGCTCGGCGCTCAGCGCCAGCCATTGTTCTTCGGTGTGTGCGAGATCGGCGCCAAACCGCGCCTTGTCCTTGCCGAGCGCAATCAGCCGCTCCGGTGCGCCGTTGTAGACCTTGGGGTCGGCCAGTTGGGCTTCGATCTTTTCGATTTCCACCTTCAAACGGCTGATCTTGGTTTCCGCGTCCTTAATGGAAGCCTTGATCGGCGCCAGTTCCTGGCGGCGGGCTGCCGCCTCCTGCTTGCTCAGCTTCCGCTCGCCCTTGCCGCCGCCGTTGCGGCCTTCCTTGGCCGAGGTGATGCTGCGCTGGTAGCCGTCGAGGTCCTCGTCAAGCTCCCGGATGGTGCCGCCCTCGGCGATCCACAGCGTGTCGCAGGTGGCCTCGATCAGGTGGCGATCGTGCGAGATGATCAGCACCGCCCCCTCGTACTCGTTGAGCGCATGCACCAGCGCATCGCGCGAATCGATGTCGAGGTGGTTGGTCGGCTCATCGAGGATCATCATCCCCGGCCCGTGGAAGGTGATCAGCCCCATCAGCAGGCGCGCCCGCTCGCCACCGGACAGGTTCTTGGCCTTGGTGTCCATGCGCGACGTGGTCAGCCCCATCTGGTTCAGCCGGCTCCGCCGCTTGGTCTCGTTGTCGGTCGGCATCAGCTCGGTGACGTGCTCGAGCGGCGTCCATTCCGGCTTCAGCTTATCCATCTGGTGCTGGGCGAAATGGGCGATGTCGAGCTTCTTGCCGATGCGCATGGTGCCGCCCATGGCGGGAATGTCGCCCGCAAGCAGCTTGGCGAAAGTCGACTTGCCGTTGCCGTTGACGCCCACCAGCGCAATCCGGTCCTCCGGATCGATCCGCATGGTGATGTTTCTCAGGATCGTCTTGTCGCCATAACCTGTGGAAACGCCATCGAGGGTAACCATCGGCGTCGGCATCTCGGCCTTGGGCTGCTGGAAGCGGAAAGGGGCGGCGTATTCGTCGAACATCGCCGCCGGCGGCTTCAGCTTCTCGATCATCTTGACGCGGGCCTGCGCCTGCTTGGCCTTGGTCGCCTTGGCCTTGAACCGGTCGACGAACTTCTGCAGGTGCGCGATCTGGTCCAGCGTCTTCTCGCGCGTCTTGTTGTTGAGCTCCATCTGCATGCGACGCGTCGCTTCGAACGTGTCGTAATTGCCCTTGTAGAAGGTGAGCTTGCGATGCTCGAGATGGACGATCGACGTCACCGCCTTGTTCAGGAGGTCACGGTCGTGGCTGATCATGAACACGGTGTAGGGGTAGGTCGCCAGGTATTTCTCGAGCCACAGCGTGCCTTCAAGGTCGAGATAGTTGGTCGGCTCGTCGAGCAGCAGCAGGTCGGGCTGGGAGAACAGCACCGCCGCCAGCGCCACGCGCATGCGCCAGCCGCCCGACAGCTCGCGTGTCGGGCCCATCTGCCGATCCTGTTCGAAGCCGAGGCCCTTGAGAATGGATGAGGCGCGCGCTTCCGCAGTGTGGGCGTCGATGTCGGCAAGGCGGGTATAGATTTCGCCGATCCTGTCCGGGTCGGTCGCCGTCTCCGCCTCGGCCATCAGCGCCGTGCGCTCCTTGTCGGCCGCCAGCACCACGTCGAGCACGGTTTCCTCGCCCGCCGGTGCTTCCTGCGCCACCGCGCCGATCCGCGCCTTCTTCACCAGCTCGATCTTGCCGGCGTCGGCGCTCAGGTATCCCTGGATCAGGTGGAACAGCGTGGTCTTGCCCGTGCCGTTCTTGCCCACGAACCCGGTCTTGGAGCCGGCCGGCAACACCAGCGAGGCATCCTCGAACAGCTCGCGGCCCTGAATGCGATAGGTGAGGTTCGATATCGTGAGCATGGCAAGGCGATCTGCGGAAGGGGGCAGGGCGCGCGCATGGCGACAAAGCCGCGGCAGCACCCTGGCGGAAAACTGTTGGGTGCTGGATAGAGTTAAGCGGCTGCCATGGCAACCGGCATGCCGGAATGGCTCGGGTCACCTGGCTGCATCCCTTGCGGTCGGCTGGCGTTGAAGGGCCATACCGAACCAAGGAGCCAGCCCATGTCCCGTATCGCCATAACCTTGGCCGCTCTGCTCGCTTTTGCCCCCGCCGCGGCGGCGCAGCAGCAGCCCGCCGCCCTAGACGATCTCGATGCCGAGCGTGTCGACGCCCAGCAGGTGCGCATCGAGTTCGAATATGGCGGCAGCCCGTGCGAAACCGTCGGCACCGCAGAGCTCGGCGCAGTCACCGAGGGCACCGCCGCCATCACCTTTCCCACCACGACCACCCAGGAAGTCTGCACCCAGCAGATCGCCGAACTGGACGTCGAGCAGATCGTCGCTCTCGACGAAACCGTCACCGCAGTCGAGATCACCCTCCTGCGTCCCGACGGGACGGTGCTCGCCACCGGCACCGACAAGATCGAGCGCGACTGATCCTGCATGTTAGCCATGCCATGGCACTACCCGGTTCACCGGGTGGTGCCGTCTTGCCTGTGGTCCCGTCTGCCGCTACAAGCGCGCCACCTTCCAGCCCGCAATCGAGGACAAAGACCGCCATGGCGATCGAACGCACCTTCTCCATCATCAAGCCCGATGCCGTCCGCCGCAACCTGATCGGCAAGATCCTGACCAAGTTCGAGGAAGCCGGTCTGCGCCCGATCGCCCTGAAGAAGATCCACATGACCCGCGCCCAGGCCGAAGGCTTCTACGCGGTCCACAAGGAACGCCCCTTCTTCGGCGAACTGGTCGAGCAGATGATCGCCTCGCCGGTCGTGGTTCAGGTTCTCGAAGGCGAAAACGCCATCCTCAAGAACCGCGAAATCATGGGCGCCACAAACCCGGCCAACGCCGCCGAAGGCACCATCCGCAAGGAATTTGCCCTCTCCGTCGGCGAGAACTCGGTCCACGGCTCCGACGCTCCGGAAACCGCTGCCGAGGAAATCCGCTTCTTCTTCAACGACGACGAACTCGTCGGCTGATGCCTTACGTCAACGTCCGCATCATCGAAGGCGCCACTACCCAGCAAAAGGCTGAGGTGATCGCTGGCATTACGGACGTGATGGTCAGGGTTCTCGGCAAGAACCCCGAGACCACGCACGTCGTCATCGACGAAGTGCCGTTGGAAAACTGGGGCCACAAGGGCAAGTCCGTCGCCGAACTGCGCCAGCAGCCCAAGGACTGACACCTTTCGCCTCTACACGATCGAGGCCGCCCGCTGGGCGGCCTTTTGCTTTCTTCGGCGCTGGCTGCGCCGTCCGGGCGCAACTCCGCCCTTTCTCATTCATTCCGCACACGACAAACTCGTCCGCGGCTATGGCGCCAGTGATTGGCGGCGCCAGAAAGATTGTTCATGTCCCTTCCGGAAACCATCCTCCCGCCTATCGCCCGTGCTCTCGCGACCAAGGGCTACCAGTCCCTCACGCCGGTTCAGTCGGCGATCATCGAGGACGAGGCCGCCGGCCGCGATCTGCTCGTGTCGGCCCAGACCGGCTCCGGCAAGACCGTTGCCTTCGGCATGGCCATCGCTCCGACGCTGCTGGCCGGCGCCGAAAGCTTCGACGCCCCATCCGCCCCATTGGCCCTGATCATCGCGCCGACCCGTGAACTCGCGCTCCAGGTCCAGCGCGAACTCGACTGGCTCTATGCCGAAGCCGGCGCCCGCACGGCCTCGGCCGTCGGCGGCATGGATGCCCGCACCGAGCGCCGTGCCCTCGAACGGGGCGCCCACATCGTCGTCGGCACGCCCGGGCGCCTCCGCGACCACATCACCCGCGGCGCCCTCGACATGTCGGCGCTCCGCGCCGTCGTGCTCGACGAAGCCGATGAGATGCTTGACCTCGGCTTCCGCGAGGACCTCGAGTTCATCCTGGCCGCCGCGCCGGAAGACCGCCGTACCCTGCTGTTTTCGGCCACTGTCCCGCGCCCCATCGCTCAACTGGCCAAGACCTTCCAGCGCAATGCCCTGCGCGTCGCCGCCACCAGCAGCGAGGAGCAGCACGCCGATATCGACTACAAGCTGATGCTCGTGCCCGCGGCCGAGCGCGAGAACGCCATCATCAACACCCTGTTGTGGTTCGAGGCGGTCAACACCATCGTCTTCGCCTCCACCCGCGAGGGCGTGAAGCACCTGTCGGCGCGCCTGCATAACCGCGGCTTCAACGTCGTCACCCTCTCCGGTGAACTGACCCAGTCCGAGCGCACCAATGCGCTGCAGGCCATGCGCGACGGCCGCGCCCGCATCTGTGTTGCCACCGACGTCGCTGCCCGCGGCATCGACCTGCCCAACCTCGATCTCGTCATTCACGCCGATTTGCCGACCAACCCCGATACGCTGCTGCATCGCTCCGGCCGCACCGGCCGGGCCGGGCGCAAGGGCACCTGCGTGATCCTGGCGCCGCTGCACCGCCGCCCCGTCGCCCAGCGCATCCTCAAGGCCGCCAAGCTCGAGGTCGAGCTGATGCAGCCGCCCACCGCCGTGGAGATCGAGGCCCGCTATCGCGAAGCCATCCTTTCCGCCGACACCCTCGTTGCACCCACCGAGGACGAAGCCGAACTCGTCACCCAACTGCTCGAGCGCCACAGCCCCGAGGCCGTTGCCGCTGCCTATCTGCGCCAGCAGCTCGCCGCCCGCCCGGTGCCTGAAGATGTGACCCCCAACGCCGTCCTGCCGCCGCCCGGCGACCGTGACCCGCGCACCCGCGAGCGCTTCGAGGGTGGCACCTGGTTCAAGGTGACGCTCGGCCGCAAGCAGCGCGCCGAACCCCGCTGGGTGCTGCCCATGCTGTGCAAGGCCGGCAACGTCACCAAGGGCGCCATCGGCTCCATCCGCATCTTCGACACCGAGACCCTGTTCGAGATAGCCGCAGACAAGGCCGATAGCTTCATGCGCGCCGTCGAGCGCAACGGCACCGGCGAGCGCGGCGTCAACATCCTGCCTGTCGACGCCCCTGGCGAGGCCCAGCTCCGCCAGTCCCGCCAACGGCCCCCGGCCAAGCGCCGGGAAGAGGCCTATGATCCGGCTGCCGCCCCCTCACGCGAACGTCCCGCCCGCAAGCCGCGGGACGGCGGGTACGATCCGGCCGCGTCCACGGCCGAACGCCCGCCCCGCAAGCCCCGCTTCGGCTCCGGCGACCTTGATGCCACCGACTTCGCCCCGGCCTTGGATGACGCCCCTCCGGCGCCCAAGCCGCGCAAGCCCACCAAGCAGCCGGTGAACAAGGACAAGGGCAAGCCGAAATGGTCCAAGCCCGCCGCAGCGACCGAAAACCGCGCGCCGAAAAAGGCCAAGCCCAAGGATCACAAGAAGCGCCGCGCCGCCGAGTGACCCTCAGGCCGGCGCCGGCTTCAGCCCGCCCAGCCTGCCGACATTGCCCGCCGCCAGGATCGCTGCCCCGAGCACCGACACGGCGGCGGCAACGATCAGCGCGAACCGATAGTCCCCGCCGCTCGCCAGCACCCCGAAGGCTGCCGCACCCAGCAGGTTGGCGGCGATCGCCACCACGTCCATCAGCGACGTCGACAGCCCCACCCGGCCTTTGATCGCATCCTGCACATAGGAGATGTTGACGCTCATCAGCGCTGCCGTGGCGAGCCCGTTGAGCGCCAGCAGCCAGAACAGCCCCGGCACGTCGCTGAGCTGGCTCGACAGCCCGATGAACAGGGCCATCACCAGCCCGGCGCCGGTCAGCACCGTTTCCTTGGTCACCCGCGTCGTCAGCCAGGCCAGCAGCAGCATGAACGGCGCCTCGGTGGCCGCCGTGATCCCGGCATAGAGCCCCACATCGGTTACCGTGCCGCCGAGGTCGCTGACGATGAACAGCGGCATCGCCGTCGTCATCAGCCGCGTCGCCCCGGTCATCACGATCAGCCCGGCGAGTCCCGCCAGCGTTCCCGGCCGCAGCTCGAACGCCGACAGCAGCGATGCCCCCTCGGCCCGCACCGGCGCCGGCATCTGCACGGCCGTCGTGGGGTCCGCGATCAACAGGGCGAACACCGCCGCCACGCCCGCATAGGCGATGGCCGACGCCAGGAACACGTTGAAGATGCTGAACTCCGCCGCCACCCAACCCGCCACCGGCGGCACCACGATCCAGGCCAGCGTGAACACGGTACGCAGCACCTGGACCATGAAATCGGCCCGCTCCGGCCGGTGCTTGAGATAGTACACCCGCACATAGCCGAAGCTCTGCCCGTAGCTCGCCCCGGCAAACGGCATGATCAGCCCGATGGCGATGGTGAAGCTCGCCTGTGTCGGCCAGAGATAGATTAGTCCGTGCGCGAGTATGCCGGTGAGTGCCGTCAGCAGCACCAGCAGCCGGCGGTCCGGCAGCTTGTCGGAAAGATAACCCAGCCCCAGCGATACGAACGTGCCGAGGATCGCCCCCACGCTCATCACCGTGGCGAAGAAGCCCGGCGACATGCCCAGCGTCTCCACCCCCACCAGCGAGGCATAAGGCAGGGTGGCCGCGTAGGTGACGCCCGAAAAGAACATGTTGGCGCCCAGCAGCGTCGCCACCGGCATCCGTGATTCGTTCGCCACCACCTGGTCTCCAAAGGGGTGGTGAGACCTAGCGCGGGTGGGTCGGGCTGTCTATCGCCGCGCTAGGCGCTTTCCGCCGCGCGTCCGGCCGCCTCGATCTCCACCGCCAGCGCTGCGATCTCGCTGCCGAACCGCTCCGAGCCCACCTCGAAATTTTCCGACCAGCGCCCGAACCGCTCGAGCAGCGACACGAATGCGTCCACGTCCTCCTTGGGCCAGTCGCCGAGGAATCCGCCCATGATCAGGTATTTGTAGGCCCGCACCGCGTCGACCACGCCTTTGCCGCGTTCGGTGAGCACCACGATCGCCCGCCGTCCGTCGGCCTGGCTGACCGCCCTGCGCGCAAAGCCATGGTCCACCATCTCGCTGACCAGGCGGCTGGCGCGCGAAGGGTCGATCGCCAGCCGCTCCGCCACCGTGGCCACCATGGTCTCGCCAGCCGCGGCCCCGAACTCGTGGGTCGGCCCGTCGATCGCCACCAGCACGTCGTACTGCCCCAGGTCGAGCCCGATCTTGAGTTCCACCAGCGCCCGCTGCCCGAGTTCGCGCTTCATCGCCCGCCGTCGCCAGTTCTGCAGCAGCGCGTCGATCCGCATCACCGCATCCGCGGTGTGCTCGTCCACGCCGGCGCGCCGCAGCACTCCGGAAATCTCGCTCGCGTCTGTGGCCTTCGGCATTCTGGTTCCCGCCGCTTTCCGTGCATCCGGCAATTACATGCTATTGACATGTATATGCGTCAGGCAGATGTATGCCCATCAACCGCTTCACGCAAGTGGACAGCACGTCGCGCCGAGTCCCGGAGGTCCATCCATGTCCGCCAGTCCCTCGTCCGCTCCGGTGGCGCCGCAGCCCCAGTCGGTGTCGCTGATCATCGGCGCCGTCGCTGTCACGCTCCTGCTCGCCTCCCTCGGCCAGACAATTGTTTCGACCGCGCTGCCGGTGATCGTCGGCGAACTCGGTGGCCTCGATCACCTCACCTGGGTGGTCATCGCCTACCTGCTGAGTTCCACCGTGGTCGCTCCCATCTACGGCAAGCTGGGCGACCTTTACGGGCGCAAGATCGTGCTGCAGGTGGCCATCGTCATCTTCCTCGCCGGCGCACTCCTGTCCGCCCTTGCCGGCTCTATGACCTTTCTGATCATCGCCCGCACCGTTCAGGGCCTCGGCGGCGGTGGCCTGATGGTGGTCGCCATGACGGTCGTTGCCGATGTCATCCCGCCCCGTGAGCGCGGCAAGATCCAGGGCATTTTCGGCGCCGTCTTTGGTGTCTCCACCGTTGTCGGCCCACTGCTCGGCGGCTTCATCGTCGAGCACAGCTCCTGGCAGTGGATCTTCCTGATCAACCTGCCTCTGGGCATTCTGGCGCTGGTCGTCATTGGTCTTGTGCTCAAGCCAAATCCCAACCGCGTCTCGCACAAGGTTGATTATCCTGGCTTCGTGCTGCTCACCGTCGGCCTTTCCGCCTTTGTGCTCGCCACCTCGCTGGGTGGCAACACCTATGGCTGGACCTCGCCCGAGATCATCGGTCTGGTCGCGGCCGCCGTCGTCCTGCTCGCCGCCTTCGTTTTCGTCGAAGCCCGCGCCGCCGAGCCGGTGCTGCCGCTGCCGCTGTTCCGCAACAACACCTTCCTCGTCACCAACGCGGTCGGCTTCCTTGTCGGCATGGCCATGTTCGGCTCGATCACCTTCCTGCCGATGTACCTGCAGCTCGCCAAGGGCGTGTCGCCCACCAGTTCGGCGCTTCAGCTCGTGCCGATGATGGTGGGCTTGATCGGGGCCTCCACCCTGTCCGGTTTCCTGATGAGCCGCACCGGCCGCTATCGCTTCCTGCCGATGATTTCGACTGCTGTCCTCGTGGTCGGCATGGTGCTGCTCGCCAACATGCAGCTTGATACTCCCGATTGGCAGGTCGCCATTTACATGCTGCTGGTCGGCGCCGGCATCGGCCCGGTCAACAGCACCAGCGTCACCGCCACGCAGAACGCCGTACCACAGGCTCTGGTGGGCGTTGCCACGGCGGGCACCACCCTGTTCCGCCAGATCGGCGGCTCGATCGGCGTGTCCGTCTTCGGCGCCATCTTCGCCAGCGGCCTCGCCAGCCGCCTGGGGGACCTGCTGCCCGAAGGCAGTGGGGCAGGGGCCTTCAACGCCCGGATGCTCGCCGCCCTCCCGGAGGAGAGCCGGCAGATGGTGCTCGAAGGCTTCGCCCAGGCGCTTCACCCCGTGTTCTACACCGCTGCCGCAGCCGCGCTCCTGGCCTTCGTTCTGGTGTTCTTCCTGCGCGAAATCCCGCTGGCCACCACGCTGCGCAAGGAGCCGCAGGCCGAGATCGATGCCGAGGAAGCCGGCGCTGCCGCTGCCGCCGGCGCCCCCGTGGGTGCGCGCTGACACTGTGGTAAATGCGCATCGGTTCCAGGCGCCGTGCGGATTCTCGGAAATGTTAATGGCGCGATGAGTCGAGATTGCTACTCTCCACTCATCGAGTTGCCGACTGCGTCACCGGCCCGCACCTTGGAGAATCGTTCGTGCCCTTGCGCTGGCAGGAAGTGGCTGTGCCACTCATCATCATCGTCACTCTTCTGGTTCTGAAGCACGTTCCGATCACGGCCAATCTGCCGTTGGCCCGCGCCGCCGGCGTGGTGGCCTTCGGCTATGCCGCTTTCCTGGCGCTGCGGTTGATCCAGCCGGAAGAGGCGCTCAGCGTCCAGGGCTGGTCCGAACTGCGCCCCGCGATCGTTGAATATTTTGCCTGCTACGGTGCTGCGGCGCTGGCGGTGGTGCTCATGTCCGCCGTGATCGTCATCCCCGGCACCCGCCACGTGGAGACCACGCAACTGGTCGCCACCTTCCTCGCGGCCCTGATGCTCGGCGGCGGGGCCTTCCTCATCGGTGTCGGTGGCCTGTTCACCAGGGTGCGCTGGAACAATTCCGTGCTCGAGCACAAGAGCGCCTTCGGTCGCGAAACCCGCATCGACTGGTCCGACGTCCGCACCGTGCGCCCGAACTGGCGCGGCATCACCATCGCCACCGAAGACCAGCGCGCCGTGACCTTCTCGCAGTTCCACTGCGGCGCCGCCCAACTGGCCAAACACGCCACCAACCGCGCCCGCCGCAACCTCGAAACCGCCACTAAAGCCTTCGCGACGCTGTAGGACCGGGGCATCTCCCTCACCCCCGATGTCACCCCCGCGAAAGCGGGGGCCCATCCCGAGACGCCACCACAGCCGCAAGGTGGTCGTTCAAGCACCTCCGTGCCCGCGACCTCGTCCTTCGACGAGCTCAGGATGAGGTCTATGAGAGATCGGGGGCACCGAAGCTCCATAGACCTCATGGTGAGCCTGTCGAACCACGAGGTCGGTAACACCGCACGTGCGAGCTCTAGGCTCGTTCACCACCCTAACCACACCCTCGGTGTCACCCCCGCTTTCGCGGGAATGACACCTCGTTTGTTGTGGCCCCTCGGCAAGAACCCTGATCTCTCCTCCACCCTCCCCCTTGCGGGGAGGGTAAGGGAGGGGGTCGCACCGAAGCGTCATAGACCTAATGGTGAGCTTGTCGAAGGACGAGGTCGGTAACACCGCACCTGCGGTCCCTCCGCTCCTTCACCACCCTCATCACACTCCCGGTGTCACCCCCGCGAAAGCGGGGGCCCATCCCGAGATGCCGCCGCAGCCGCAAGGTGCCGGTGCGAGGCACCTCAGTGCCCGCGACCTCGTCCTTCGACAGGCTCAGGATGAGGTCTACGAGAGAGCGGTCGCACCGAAGCTTCGTAGACCTCATGGTGAGCCTGTCGAACCACGAGGTCGGTAACACCGCACGTGCGAGCTCTAGGCTCGTTCACGACCCTAACCACACCCTCGGTGTCACCCCCGCGAAAGCGGGGGCCCATCCCGAGATGCCGCCACAGCCGCAAGATGGCAGTACAAGCACCTCAGGATGGATTTCCGCTTCCGCGGGAATGACACCGCGTTTGTTGTTGCTCTCGGCAAGAACCCTGATCTCTCCTCCACCCTCCCCCTTGCGGGGAGGGTAAGGGAGGGGGTCCCTCCACCCCCACAAATTTATCCCCCTTATCCCCCTTATCCCCCTTATCCCCCACCCCCTCCACCT
>JAEYXQ010000002.1 GCA_023431205.1 Pseudomonadota bacterium
TGTCATGGGCAGACCCGCTTCAGGCAGACGGAGGGGCGTGGAACACGCGCAACACTGGCGCCTGCGGGCGCTGGCGGACTGGGCTGAAGCTCGCCGGGTGAACCACCCGGATCGACCCGCGCCACCGGCGCGGCCAACAATGACGGTCTGCAGCGAAGTACCCTTTCCCCGCTAGGGTTTGCGGCGATGGACCCTAGAGCCAAAACCCCCGGTGGACAAGGGAGCAAAAGCGCGCAATCTCGCGACTTGACGGGCCATGTTGGGCCGTCGCAAAACCGCAGCCGAACGGGAGCCGTTCCCGCGTCTTTTCCCCTTCTGCCCCGGATGTGACCATGAGCGCCAAGGACTACCTCACGATCGGCCCCGAAGCTGCTGCCGCGCTGGCGGAGGGACGGCCCGTGGTGGCGCTGGAATCCACCATCATCACCCATGGCATGCCCTATCCGCAGAACCTGGAAATGGCCCAGAGCGTCGAGGCGGTGATCCGCGCCGAGGGCGCCGTTCCGGCCACCATCGCGGTGATGGACGGGCGCTTCCATGTCGGGGTGTCCGGCAACGACCTCGAGCGGCTGGCGCTGGAAGGCGGCAAGGCTGCCAAGGCCAGCCGCCGCGACATCTCGGCCCTCTTGGTGCAGAAGCGCATTGCCGGCACCACGGTCGCCACCACCATGCAGATCGCGGCCGAGGCCGGCATCCATGTGTTTGCCACCGGCGGCATCGGCGGCGTCCATCGCGGCGCGGAGGAAACCTTCGACATTTCCGCCGACCTCGAGGAACTCGGGCGCACCCCGGTGGCGGTGGTCTGCGCCGGCGCCAAGTCGATCCTCGACATCGGCAAGACCCTCGAAGTGCTGGAAACCAACGGCGTGCCGGTGATCGGCTATGGCACCGAGGACTTCCCCGCCTTCTGGGCCCGCCGGAGCGGCCACAAGGTGGACCACCGCTTCGACGCCGTCGCCGATATCGCCCGCGTCCTGGCCCTGCAGATCGAGCTCGGCCTCGGCGGCATCCTTGTCGCCAACCCGATTCCGGAAGCCGATGCGCTCGACCCTGCGGCGATCGAGGCCCGCATCAGCGAAGCGATCGGGCATGCCGAGGCCGAAGGGGTGTCGCGCAAGGACCTGACGCCGTTCCTGCTCAAGCGCATTTTCGAATTGACCGAGGGCCGCTCGCTCAAGGCCAACATCGCGCTGGTCGAGAACAATGCACGGGTGGCCGCCCGCCTTGCCGTGGCGCTCGCCGGCCAGACCGCCGCTGCATGAAACGCGTGCTCGTCGTCGGCGACGTGATGACCGACGTGATCGTCACGCCCGAAGGCCCCCTGGTGCGCGGCAGCGACCGGCGCGCCAGCATCCGCAGCCGCCCCGGCGGCTCGGGCGCCAACCAGGCGGTGTGGCTCGGCTCGATGGGCGTGCCGGTGCTGTTCGCGGCGCGGGTCGGCGCCGCCGACAAGACCATGTACGAGAACTATTTCCGCGGGCTGGGCGTGACCCCTGCCCTAGCCGGTGACCGCGAGCAGCCTTCGGGCGTGCTGGTGACCATTCTCGACACGGATGGCGAGCGCAGCTTCCTCACCGATCGCGGCGCCAACCTCAACCTCTGCCCCGATGACCTCGGCGACGACCTGCTCGACGATGCCGGCCTCGTCATGGCCTCGGGCTACAGCTTCTTTGCGCCGGGGCCGCGGGCGGCAGTGCAGCACCTCATCGAACGCGCGCGCGAGCGCAACGTGGCGGTGGCAATCGACCCCGCTTCGGTGGGGTTTCTGGCCGAAGTGGGAGCCGACACCTTTGTTGGTTGGACCGCCGGCGCCGACCTCCTGTTTGCCAATACCGACGAGGCGGAGGCGCTGACCGGGCTCACCGAGCCGCAGGCACAGCTTGCCGCGCTCGGAGCACACTACCGCACGGTGGTGCTCAAGCAGGGGCGGAACGGCGCCCTGATCGGGGATGCGGCGGGCACGAGGCTGCACCTGCCGGCGCCGGAGGTGACGGTGGTGGATTCGACCGGGGCGGGCGATGCCTTTGCCGCCGGCTTTGTTGCCGCAAGGCTGCGCGGCTGTGACGAGGCCGAGGCCCTCGCGGCGGGGATTGCCGCCGGGGCGCGGGCCGTGCAGGCGCTGGGCGGGCAGCCGCAAGGCTGACCCGGCCGCGACAATCCGCGGGCTTCGCCATAAGGCTGCCAAACTGACTTCGCCATAAGAACGAGCGGCAGGCGCTTGCACGGGCACCGGCCATACTCCATCTTGCCACTAGAGTTTCCCCTCAGGCCAGTTCCGGCGTCCCGCAGCGAGGCAGCATGCATCACGACACCCCCCTGATCTCAACGATCGTCGCGGGTCTGGTGCTGGCCTATCTGTTCGGCCTCGTGGCCAACCGGCTGCGCCTGCCGCCGCTGGTCGGCTACCTGGTCGCCGGAATCCTGGTGGGGCCCTACACCCCCGGTTTCGTGGCCGACCAGGCGCTGGGCGCCGAACTGGCCGAACTCGGCGTGATCCTGCTGATGTTCGGGGTGGGCCTGCACTTCTCGCTCAAGGACCTGATGAGCGTGCGGGCGCTGGCCATTCCGGGCGCGGTGGCGCAGATCGCCTGTGCGAGCCTTCTGGGCGCAGGGCTCGGCCTGCTCCTGGGCTGGGATCTCGGCGGCAGCCTCCTGTTCGGGCTGGCGCTGTCGGTCGCCTCCACCGTGGTGCTGCTCAAGGCGCTGCAGGACCGGCGGCTGATCGAGACCGAAAAGGGCCGCATTGCCGTCGGCTGGCTGATCGTGGAAGACCTCGCCATGGTGCTGGCGCTGGTGCTGATCCCGGCCATTGCCGGCATCAGCGGCACCGATACCGGCATTCACGACCCGTTCGTGTCGTTTGTGGAGCGGCTGGTCGGCAGCGATGTCGGCATCGCCGGGGTGCTGGCGCTGACAGTGGTCAAGATCGCCGCCTTTGTCGGCTTCATGCTGGTGGTGGGGCGGCGGCTGATCCCCTGGGCACTGCACTACACGGCCCATACCGGCAGCCGCGAACTGTTCCGGCTGGCGGTGCTCGCCATCGCGCTGGGGGTGGCGCTGGGAGCGGCGACCCTGTTCGGGGTATCGCTGGCGCTGGGGGCGTTCTTTGCCGGCATGATCCTGAGCGAAAGCGAGCTCAGCCATCGCGCCGCCAACGAGACGTTGCCGCTGCGCGACGCGTTCTCGGTGCTGTTCTTCGTGTCGGTCGGCATGCTGTTCGACCCCATGATCGTGGTGACCAACCCGCTGCCGGTGCTGGCGACGGTGTTCATCATCATCATCGGCAAGTCGGCCGCCGCATTCGGCATCGTCATGCTGTTCCGCCGCCCGGCGGGAACGGCGCTGACCATCTCGGCCTCGCTGGCCCAGATCGGCGAGTTCTCCTTCATCCTCGCCACGCTCGGCGTCAGCCTCGCCATCCTGCCGCAGGACGGGCAGGACCTGATCCTCGCCGGCGCGCTGATCTCGATCATCCTCAACCCCATCGTGTTCTGGATCGTCGAGGCGATGCGGCCGGCGGTCGAGGCGCGGTTCGGCACCCCCGCCCGCCACACCGACGAGCGGGTGGAGCCGGGTGAGCTGAGCAATGTCGGCGTGGGCCCGGCGACCACCGACATTCCGAGCGAAGCCGCCATTGACACCGGCCCGCTCGGCGCCGACGGCGACACCAGCGAGCCGAGCAGCAAGACCGGCCACATCGTCATGGTGGGCTATGGCCAGGTCGGGCGCGTGGTGGCCGAGGGCCTGAAATCCACCAGCGAGCAGCTGGTGATCATCGAGGATTCCGACCACGACGTCGCCGCGGCGCGCGCCGCCGGCTTCGAGGTGGTCGTCGGCAACGCCGCCAGCACCCCGGTGCTGCGGCTGGCCAATCTCGAACATGCCCGCACGCTGCTGGTGGCCATCTCCAACGGCTTCGAGGCCGGCTCGGTCTGCGAGACCGGCCGCAAGCTCAATCCCTCGATCCACATTCTCGCGCGCGCCTATTCCGCCGAGGAGGAAGAACACCTGCGCAGCCTCGGCGCCGACGTGGTGATCCGCGGCGAGCGCGTGATCGGGCTCGGCCTGCTGGCATGGCTGCGCGG
>JAEYXQ010000003.1 GCA_023431205.1 Pseudomonadota bacterium
AGCTTGAGCTCTGCATCGTGCTCGACGTCGTCTACAACCATTTCGGCGAGGTGGACAATTTCGCCGAGGACTACGTGCCCGAGTGGTTCTCGCCCGAGGTGGAGACGCCCTGGGGGCCGGGGATAAACTACGAGAACCCGATGGTGCGGCAGTTCTATTACGAGAACGCCTGCATGTGGCTCACCGAATACGACCTCGACGGGCTTCGTTTCGACTCGCTGCACGAGATGAAGACGGATGCGGCCGACAGGTTCCGGCACGAACTGGCGGAGATCTGCCGCCGCGAGAAGCCCCCGGCCAAGCTGATCGCCGAGGACATGAACAACTGGCCCTCGCTGCTGGTCCGCGACGAACGCAACGAGCCGGTGCTCTACACCGCGCAGTGGAACGACCAGATCCACCATGTGATCAACCACCTCGTCACCGGCGAGAAGAAGAATGGGTACGGGGACGAGGGCAAGGACCCGATCGCCGACCTGGAAAAGGGCCTGCGCGACGGACTGGTGGAGGCCGGCGAGGAAGAGGGGCATGATGGCGAAGCCGAGGCCTACGAGCTGCCGCCGGAGGCTTTCGTCGGCTACGTGCAGAACCACGATCAGATCGGCAATCGGCCTGACGGCAAGCGGCTCGCGGACCGGGTGGGCGCCGAGAAGTTCGATTTCGTGCACTTCCTCGCCATGCTGGCCCCGCACCTGCCGCTGTTCTTCATGGGCGAGGAAGCCGACATCCGCTCGCCGTTCACGTTCTTCGTCGACCTCGACGAGGAGGAGGCGAAAGCCAAGCAGGACGACCGGTACGAGCAGATGCGCGAGATCTTCAATGAGGATGTCGAGGACGGCGACCTGCCCGACCCCAACGACCCTGCGACGTTCGAGATGTCGAAACTGCCATGGGACGAGCTGACATGGCCGCAGCGGCAGGCGGCGCTGGCGCGGTTCCGCGAACTGGCGGGCTGGCGGCGCGAGCTGGTGTGGCCGCTGCTCAAGACACGGTGTATCGAGGCGACGTCGGAGCGGCACGCGCTGGGCATCGTCGTCACGTGGGAGTTCGAGGCGGGGTGGTTGAGCCTCGCGCTCAACCCTTCGGACGCGGCGCAGCAGTTCGCCTGCTGCATCTCGGGGCCAGCGGTTTCGACGGGGACATACGACCAGGTGGACGAGACGCTGCGGCTCGGGCCGTGGAGCGCGGTGGCGTGGAAAGTGGCCCGTCCATAGGCGGCTTCAGCTGGTGAGCACGATGCGCATCAGGTCGGCCGTGTTGCGGGCGCCGAGCTTTTCCATGACGCGGGCGCGGTGCACCTCGATGGTGCGGGGCGAGATACCGAGGTTGCGGCCCGCTTCCTTGTTGGACTGGCCGTTGGTGATGAGCTGCAGCACCTCGCGCTCGCGCGGGGTGAGCTGGGCGAAGCCGCGGACCTCGACATTGCGGCGGCCGCCATCGACGGCGCCAACATGCACATCCTGGCGCACCGACTCCCGCACCGCCCGCAGCAGGCGCTCGGAATCGATGGGCTTGGTCACGACGTCGGTAGCGCCCGCCTTCATGGCCATGACGGCGAGATCGACCTCGGGCTGATCCTCGAGGATGAAGACCGGGGTGCCGTTGCGCATGGTCTTCACGCGCTTGAGGATATCGAGCCCGCTGTCCTGGCCGATGCGGATATTGACAACTACCACGTCCGGCTCGCGCCGCTCGATGGCCGCGAGGAAGCCGGCGGTATCCATCGAGAAGGTCGTCTGGAACCCTTCGAGCCGAAAAAGCACGCTCAACGCCTCGCAGGTTGCAGCATCGGCATCGAGAATGTGAATGAGGATGTCCCTGTTCAAATAGGACGGATAGTAAAAGTTCTCAGTCACGTCACCCTCCGACAGGTCAGACGCGCCCGGCACTTGTGTCCGACCGATGCGCGGCTGGCGTTCCCAACAAAACGGCTTTGCTGCATTATCCAAGCAGCAATGGACTCAAATCAACACACCAGGCTTCGGGAACAAGGTGATTGCTGCCCGTAGCATGCGCTAAGTGTAGTCGCCATCCGGAAAGACCAGTACGCCAGCGACACAATCGGAATATGCTAGGGATAGATGCCTTGCGGCAGGGCGTCAAGGAACTTTTTCCCAATTATATACTTGACAAAAGTGTCCTGCCGTATAGATTCCTAAGGGCAGGGAGCGATTGCCATGAACCTCACCGACAAGATTTACCACGACGCCGATTCAGCCCGTGCCCACCTGGAGGCGATCCAGTGGCCGAACGGGCCGGTGTGCCCTCATTGCGGCTCGGTGGAAGGCATTGCCAAGGTCGAAGGAAAGAAGCAGTCGCACCGCCCCGGCCTCTACTACTGCAACGCCTGCAAGGGCCAGTTCACCGTCACTGTCGGCACCGTGTTCGAGCGCTCCAAAATCCCGCTGAACAAGTGGGTTCTGGCTACGCACCTGATGGCCGCTGGCAAGAAGGGCACTTCTGCCCACCAGCTCCACCGCATGCTCGGCGTCACCTACAAGACCGCTTGGTTCATGGAACATCGCATCCGTGAGGCGATGGCCGAAACCGTCAAGACCAGCGACCCGCTCGGCGGCGAAGGCAAGACCGTCGAAGCCGATGAAACCTACATCGGCCAGCGCGACGAACCCCGTAAGCTCTCCCGTGGCCGCAAGCCCACTTACACCAAACGCGGCAAGTCAGGCGGCGCGATGAAGCGCACCGTTGTCGCTCTGGTCGAGCGCGGCGGCTCGGTCCGTTCGTTCCACGTTGAGAACGCCACCAAAGAGACGGTGCAGGAAATCCTGTTCACCAACGCTTCCCGCAAGTCCACGCTCTACACCGACGAAGCCCGCATCTACACCGTGCCCGGCAAGGACTTCGACCAGCACCGCACCGTCACCCACTCCGCTGGCGAGTATGTCCGCTACGAAGGCGACAAGGTGATCCACACCAACACGATTGAGAACGTGTTCTCCGTGTTCAAGCGCGGCATGCTCGGCACCTATCAGCATTGCGGCGAGGCCCACCTGCACCGCTATCTCGCTGAGTTTGACTTCCGCTACAACCGCCGCGCCGCGCTCGGCATTGGCGATCAGGAACGCCACGACATGCTGCTAGCCGCTATCCGTGGCAAGCGCCTCACCTATCGGCGGATTGGTGAAGCCCGTCACGCCTAAGCAGCGCCTCAAAAGGCTGAAACGAGTCGGCAAGGATTGGAAGAAACGATAGGCTTCCCTCGCGAAACACCGCGGGGGGAACCAAATGGTAGTGAAGATTGAGAAAGAGCTTTCCGAGCACTTCTCCAACATCAGCGGAGAAGGATTGGCAGGCGGGATACTAGCGCTAACGGCGCTTGACTGCCTGATGGTCTTACCGGCCAACGACGAAGTGCGCGCGAAGCTTCTCCGCCGCATGGAAGAAACCGTCGATCAGATTTTCTCCAAGATCAAGTTTGTAGACGGCGACGAAGCCATGAACGAGCGAAAGCGAGAAGTCGCGCGAGCACGTTGCGACGAAGCGCTGGCGCGGCTCCGTAAGAACCATCTTGCGAAGTGATCCAGACAGCGCCGGACGACATGACCTCATATGTGGCTGCTGGCAGGCACCTATCTAGGTCTGTCAGTTGGCTGCTCTCAATCATTGGGCTTGCCCTTCTCAGAGCGATCCTGCTTAGCCTCATCGCTCGGCTTGTGCGGCTTCGGTGGGGTTTTGAGCATGCGCCGCAGCAGTTCGTCGCCCTGTTCTGGCGCGGGCTTTAGCGTCTCATCATCTTTCTTGGAGCCGGTCATTTGCGTAGCCCGCTTGAGCATGAACCAGAACTGATCGAGGGCGTTGGTCTAATTACCGCCCGTTGGGCGGCTCTGGAACGAGAGCTAGCCCAACTCTTAGGCGTACTCATGATCCAGTCCTCCGCAGGCGAACGGATGTATTACGCCGTTGGCAACTTCTCACAACGCGCAGACATGGTGCAAGCCGCGCTCATCGCCTCCATGGGGGCCTCCCCACACTACCCAATAGCTAATGCCCTCTTCGCCAAGATTCGCAGGCTGTGGAAGTCCAGGAACTACCTGGTTCATTCCCATTATGTGTACGTGATCCGCTACAAAGGGGGCGGTTACACGAAGATGGGTGCGGTTGATCCAAGCGGACTAGGGGCACACCCGGACACTCTGCCGGGCCGTCCGATACGTATGCGGGACTTGAAGACAGGCCAGTATGTTCAAGAATGGCCCGTCCAGTCCCGTGGGTTCGCATATGAAAAGCGAAAGCAAGACGGCGACGTTGAACTTATCCCCGTGAACAAAGGCACATTCCTTGCTCACGCGAACCAACTCATAAAACGTGGCCGCCAGGTCCACCGCCTAACTCAGGCCATCGAGAACCTTGAGACGCCTCTTATCGCATCGCACTCGGCGCTAGTGCTGACATCGCCATATACACCTCTCGAACCACGTCCTCAGCCGGGGCGACGATATCGAGACCGCCGGGAGCGCTGAGAAGCACACCAGCGCCCGCATCGATCATCTCGGGCGTGACCTGAATATCTTCCTCACTAGGAACCGTTCCCGTTCCTACGTGCGCCGGCCTGTCACTGATTTTCTTATCGAATCGGGCCACTTTTGTCACGTATATAATTAGGAA
>JAEYXQ010000013.1 GCA_023431205.1 Pseudomonadota bacterium
CTAGGTTCTGTTCTCAAACCCTGAGCCATATGCGGATGGCTGCGACGTGGACCATGGCGAGGTAGTTGGCGGCGAGCTTCTCATAGCGGGTTGCAATGCGGCGGAACTGCTTGAGACGATTGATCAGGCGCTCGATGGCGTTGCGTGACCGGTAAGCGGTCCAGTCAACCATGGCGCAGGGCTTCTGGCTGGAGGGCTGCGGAATGACCGCGCCGATCCCGCGCCGGCGCAGATAGGTGCGAATGGCTTGGCTGGAGTAAGCGCGGTCGGCGACGACGCGTTCGGGTCTTTGCCGTGGCCGTCCACCCGCGGTTCGACGGATCGCCACCGCTTCCATCAGTACCGTCAGTGCGCCCTGGTCGGCCGATTGCCCTGGGCTCAGTACGAAAGCAAGCGGCAGGCCGTGACGGTCTGCACGCAGGTGGATTTTTGTCGAGAAGCCACCGCGCGAGCGGCCAAGCGCCTGGGTCAGCTGCCCCCTTTTGCGCCAGCGGCGTGCTGGTGGGCACGCACGACCGTGCTGTCGACCTGATGCAGACTCCAATCCAGCTTGCCGGCCTCATCTGCCTCCGATTGGACCAGTTCCAGCACACGTTCCCATACCCCGGCCTTGCGCCAGCGGTAGAAGCGGTTCGCCGCCGTCTGCCAGGGGCCGAGCTCGCCCGGAAGGTCGCGCCAGGGAGAACCGGTGCGGTTCACCCATAGGATTGCCCGCACCGTGCGCTCCAGGTCCCGCGCTGGACGGCCCGTCTTCGGGCGTTCCGGCGGTAGCAGCGCCAGAAGATGCTGAAGCTGCTCATTGCTCAATTCTGATCGTGCCATTCCCCTACAACAGGACAGGGACAAACCGTCACGCACTTTGAGAACAGAACCTAACCGGGCCAAACCCGACCGACCGCGGCAAGTCTGGGACCAAGTACCACGTCGTCGTCTCGACCGATGGCTTGCCGCTGGTGGTCAGACCATCCGCCGCCAACGTCCATGACACCAAGCTCTTCCCGGAGATACTGCGTCTGGCCCAGGTCGTCTGCACCGCCATCAGCAGGCTCTATGCTGATGCAGGCTACGACAGCGCCGACAATCGCTGGCTCTGCCTGCGTGACGGGGTTCAGCCGCACACCCGCAAGATCGGCGAACCCCACGGCTCGGGTCTCGGCAAGGTCCGATGCATCGTCGAGCACAGCTGCGCTTGCCTGCTCGCAAACAAACGCCTGGATCGACGACAGGATCGATTGGGGCGGATCATCCTCGCCCTGCTCTCTGCCGCCGCCATCTTCATCGTCGCAAACCGACTCACTGCATTCTGAAAACCGCCTGTTAAACCTCCAGCGCCATCCAATCTCCCGCCATACCCTGCGCAGCGTTCGGGCGCAGGCGGTAGCCGATTGGCGGGCCGCGACCTCCGCGGCGTGAACCCGTCGGGGCCTTCGGGCCACCTGCGCGTCGGTTCAGTTCGTGTGACAAAGCCCTTTGACCATGTGTTCGACCAAATTGGCATGCATCCAGGTTGAACGATGCCCTACCTCACCGTCGGGACCACAGAGTTTGCGGTGCCTTGTAGAAAATCACCAGGTTGCCCAACAGGACCAGAGGCAGCCCCGCGAGCGCCCATGGCGTCCACATATAGCCCTCCAACAGGGTGGAGACCGCCAGCGCTATCACCGGGAACAACACCGTTGCATAGGCCGCGCGATCGGCTCCAATCCGCGCCACCAGCGACAAATAAGCGAAGAAGCCCAGCACCGATCCTGGAATGGCTAGATAAATAAGACTGAGCAGGTATCCCGGCGTCAGCTCGATCACAAGCGGCAGGCCACGAACCATGGTCAAGACACCCAAGAAGGCGGCACCCCAGGTCATGCCACGCGCGATGGCGTTGGGTAGGTCCGTCCCATCGGCGGTCGCACGCGTGGACACCAAGTTGCCCAACGAGAAGACATAGGTGCCCGCAAGTGCCAATCCGATCCCCAACGCCGTGCCGCCCGTCGCGTCCACCTTAGCGAAGGCCTCGCCAAATAGCAGGACCATCCCACTGATGCCAAAAGTGGAGCCGGCGATCGTCCGCAGCGTCGGCACCTTGTGCAGAAAGAACCACTGATTGAGGGCGTTGAAGATAGTAGCCAACGTGAAAACCACCGATACCACGCCGCTGGCAATGTGACCGGAAGCATTGTAGATCAGCACGAAGTTAAGACCGAAAAGACTAAACCCCATGGCGGCGAACCAACCATGCTGCCGCCACCGCACCCGCTGCAAACGCCCAGTCGCCGCCAGCCCAATCCACAAGACTGCTGCCGCAAGCATGAAGCGCCAAAGAATGGACACTTCGGCCGACACTGGACCGAACTGCATCTTAATGGCGTACCAAGTGAAGCCCCAGGCGACCACCACGGCCGCGAACAAAAACCCCGTCATGGCAGGATATCCTTTCCAGTCCCACCTGAGAGATGCCATAGTGCCCCGGCTCCGTCTTCCACAGAATTGCGGTTTGTGACATGGGTTTGCCCCATTTCAGCCCGGCAGACTCCGGGAAATATCCTATTCTTGCGGTGAAGTGCGCGCCCTCCCCGCAGCGGACTTGTGCATCGCCGGCAATTGCTGTCTGCTGAACCGGCTATGATCGTGATGGATCACTACACAGTTTATGACACCCTACAGAGTGCAGGCGTACCCCTGCGCGCCTCAGCGCAGTTCGGCGACGGAATTGGCGCTGCGCTGTGGGAACGCAACGATACGGCCGAAGCCCGCTATGTGGAGCCGGGCCACCACACTCTTAGCCTGTACCTTGAGGGTGGCACAGGCAATCGCCGGCGCTACGGGGCAAGCGCCGCGCCGAATGGTGGGCCTGGCAGCCTGTGCGTCATGCCGGCCGGCGTCAGCACAGATTGGGATGTCAGCGGGCCAATCTGTATGTTCCACCTCTATATCCCGCGGACTGCCTTTGACCGTGCCGTGGTCGAGGGTCTCGACGCCGATCCGGCAGCGGTTTCTCTGCGCGACGAGACCTTTGTTCGCGACCAGACCATCGAAACGGTAATCCGCTCAGCCATCTTACCGCTGCGCTGGGAGGAGCCGGCGGACCGTATTGCCGCCAGCCATGCTGGCCGGATGCTGACCGCCTATCTTGTATCACGTTTCTCCGAACGCCCGGTCAAGGCCGCTCTCGCACGGGGCGGGTTGTCCCCGGCTGTGCTCAGGCGGGTGGTGGACTTCGTAGAAGCCCATTTGGACGCTCCACTCACCATCGATGAACTTGCGGCCATCGGCGGGCTCAGCCCATATCACTTTGCAAGGGCCTTCAAGCGCTCGGTTGGCGAATCGCCACACCGATTCGTACTGCGCCGTCGGATCGAGCGTGCTAAGATATTGATCGCTACCGACAGGCTTCCGCTGGCCGAGGTTGCCATTGCCGTCGGCTTCAGTAGCCAAAGCCACTTCACCGTCCGATTCCGTGAAGTCGTTGGATTGACGCCCAAACGCTTCCTGTTGTCTACCTGAGTGATACAGCGTGTTGCACAGATAGGAGGGATGCCGTAGGGAGGGGGCTGTTCCTGCCCGTCGGGTCTCCCCGTCATGCCATATAAAGCCAATGCCGCTCGCCGTTACCACATTCCGCGGGCGAAACGGCGCGTGACGAATTGGGCGGATTACAACGAGGCGCTGCGTCGGCGGGGCAGTCTGAGAAGCTGTTCGTAGACGTCACGCGCTGGCGGCTTGGGTATCGAGCCGGCGCAGGCGTCGGGAGAGGATGGAGATGAAGGCGATCTGGATGAAGGCGACGAGGTGCTCCTTCGTCCGCTCGACAATGGTGTTCAATCGCCGGTAGCGGGTGATCCAGCTGAAGGAGCGCTCCACGACCCAGGCGATTTCGGTCGGAATGAACACGCCGTCGCGACCGCGGGCGATCGGCTGGATGCTGATGCCGAGCGCCGCTCCGGCCTCGGCCAGGCGCTCGCCGCGATAGCCGAGATCGCCAATCGCTGGTCCTTGGAATCCGCGTCCGGCGAGTTGGCGCAGCACCGGCACGATGCCCTTGGTGTCGTGCACGTTGGCGGACGTGGCGTCGATCGCCAGCGGAAGGCCGTACTTCTCCACCGCGATGCTGATCTTCACCCCGCGAATCTTCTTACCCCCGTCCACGCCGCGCGCGAAGCAACTCGGGGCCGAGGGGCAGGTCCGGCTGTCGATCACCACCGTGCTCGGTTCCGCGCTATCGCCGCAGGCCAGACGCCACGTCCGTCGCAGCCGGTCGAGCAGCCGGCGCCACAGCCCGAGCCGGGTCCAGCGGGCAAACAGAGTGTACAACGTGCCGAACGCAATCCCAGTGAGCTGCCCGATGGCGCGCCATTGCATGCCGCAGAAGCATACGCACCAGATCGCCATAATCGCCTTGCGCAGGGCCGCTCCGGTGAGAGGCGCTTTGGGCCCGGTGCGGGCTGGACGGGTGCCGTCACTCGCCATTGCCGTCAGCTCGAACAGCACCTCCTCGACAAAGGCATCGACATCCGAGAACGCGTCCCAGGAGGCTGTGGTGGTGCTTGCGGGACGAATGGCAGTGCCCATAGAATGCGGGTCCAAGCGGTGAAATCGAGGGCGACAGACCTACCAGATCAAGCCCCTGCCGCAACACCCTTGCTCAGCTTAAAGTAGCGTCCCGGCTAGGTTCTGTTCTCAAACCCTGAGCCATATGCGGATGGCTGCGACGTGGACCATGGCGAGGTAGTTGGCGGCGAGCTTCTCATAGCGGGTTGCAATGCGGCGGAACTGCTTGAGACGATTGATCAG
>JAEYXQ010000059.1 GCA_023431205.1 Pseudomonadota bacterium
TGTCCGACGCCGCGGTATAGCGCGCCTCCGCCGCCTTGAACGTGCCTTCCGGCTTGAGACCCGGTGTCTCGAAGGACTGCCCGCTCCAGAACAGCAGCCGCACGCACCCCTTGAGCTTGCTGTAGCCCACGATCGGATTGCCAACGAGGAACCAGACCGGGTGGGCATGCCAGATCTTGCTCTTGGCACCGGCGAGTTGTTCGTTGATGATGGCGGCAAGCGCCTCGCAGATCTCGCGATCCCCCTGCACCTGTGCGGCATTGTAGGCGGCTATGCTGTCGAACCTCTGGCGCTCTCCCGCGTCCATCTTGTCCCTCCACACTGTCTGCGCCACGACGTTCGGCAGAGCACAACTTCGACAAGCTCCTACTCCGCCGCCGGTGGCTGCGACAGGAACCAGGCCACCAGTTCGGCCGAATTGGCGACCCCCGCCGAGCGCGCGAGGCGAAGCCGATGCGCTTCCACGGTGCGAGGCGAGAGGCCGACCTCCTCGGCGATCGCCGCATTGGTCTTGCCCTGTGCCACCAGCGTCAGGATCTGCCGCTGCCGGCCGGTCAGCTTCAGCGTCGTCTCGGTGACGGGCCGGCTCATCGGTTCGAAGCAGTAGAGCGCCGCAGCGAAGGGATTTGCGGCATCACGCGAGCGCCCGTTCACCCGGCACCAGAAGCGCTTGCCCCCTGCCCCGGCCATGATCCGTTCGTCATAGTAGACAGCCCCTGTCGGCAGGTGCTGGCGCCACATCTCGCCGGTGCGCACGAAATCGGCCACGGCCGGGTAGAGCCGGGAAAAGCTGGTATCGACCAACTCCCCGCGCCGGTAGCCGAACAGCCTTGCGAACGCCTCATTGCAGTCGCGGATGATGCGGTGCGTGGCATAGACCATCGGCACGGGTATCTCAGCGAGGGCGAAAGTCAGCGGTGCAGGCATGCCGTAGAAATACGACTAACGACCACCGCGGGACAAGTCCTAGCGTCTCCTCAACAACCCACCAGAGTGGGCGGAGGAGCAGATGCAGAAAGTCCATTCCACCGTTGCGGAGGCCCTTTCCGGCCTGCTCCGCGACGGCATGACCATCATGTCCGGCGGCTTCGGCCTGTGCGGCATCCCCGAAGCCTTGATCGAGGGGATAGAGCGCTCCGGCGCCCGTGACCTGACGGTGATCTCCAACAATGCCGGCGTCGACGGCGTCGGCCTGGGTCGCCTGCTCGCCACCCGTCAGATCCGCAAGATGATCTCCTCCTATGTCGGGGAGAACAAGCTGTTCGCCGAGCAGTACTTGTCGGGAGATCTCGCACTGGAGTTCAACCCGCAAGGCACGCTGGCGGAACGCATTCGTGCCGGCGGCGCCGGCATCCCGGCCTTCTTCACCAAGACCGGCGTCGGCACTCTTATTGCCGAGGGCAAGGAAGTGCGGGCGTTCGACGGCGAAGAGTATGTGATGGAAACGGGCCTCGTGGCCGATCTCGCCCTTGTTCATGCGCACAAGGCAGATGCAGAGGGCAACCTCGTCTACCGGATGACGGCTCGGAACTTCAATCCGGTGATGGCCACTGCGGCTGAGGTCACCATTGCCGAGGTCGAGCATCTGGTGGAGACCGGCAGCCTCGACCCCGACCACATCCACACACCCGGTATCTTCGTGGATCGCATCGTCCATGTGCCAAACGGAGTTAAACACATCGAGCAGCGCACCGTGCGCCCGCGCCAGGAGGAGATTGCCTGATGGCCTGGACCCGTGAGCAGATGGCTGCCCGCGCCGCGCGTGAGTTGCGCGACGGCTTCTACGTCAATCTCGGTATCGGCATTCCGACGCTGGTCGCCAACTTCATCCCCGAGGGCATGGATGTGCGGCTGCAAAGCGAGAACGGCATGCTCGGCATGGGCCCCTTCCCCGTCGAGGGTGAGGAGGATGCCGACCTGATCAACGCCGGCAAGCAGACCATCACCGCCCTGCCCGAAACCAGCTTCTTTTCGAGCGCCGACAGCTTCGGCATGATCCGCGGCGGCCATATCGACCTGTCGATCCTCGGTGCCATGCAGGTGGCCGAGAATGGCGACCTCGCCAACTGGATGATCCCCGGCAAGATGGTGAAGGGCATGGGCGGCGCCATGGACCTCGTTGCTGGCGTCAAGCGCGTGGTGGTGGTGATGGAACACGAGGCCAAGGGACAGCCGAAATTGCTGCGCGAATGCACCCTGCCGCTGACCGGCAAGCGCGTCGCCGACCTCGTCATCACCGACCTTGGCGTGTTCGCCATTGCCCGCCGCGGAAAGGTCGACATGCGCCTGGTCGCGCTGGCCGATGGGGTGAGTGTCGACGAGATCGCCGCCAGGACGGAAGCACGGTTCACGGTGGCGCTGGGGGAGAAGGCGGCATGAGCGACATCGTCATTGTCGGGGCTGCCCGCACTCCGATCGGGAGCTTTCTGGGCCCGTTGAGTTCGCTTCCCGCGCACAATCTGGGAACAATTGCGATCACGGCGGCACTCGAGCGCGCCGCTGTCGGTGCAGACCAGGTCGACGAGGTTATCCTCGGGCAGGTGCTGACCGCCGGCGCCGGGATGAACCCGGCCCGGCAGGCTGCGATCGCCGCGGGGGTGCCGAAATCCGCCACGGCTTTCGGGGTGAACCAGGTCTGTGGCTCGGGGCTGCGGGCGATCGCTCTCGGCATGCAGCAGATCGTAGCAGGGGACGCGGAAGTCGTCGTCGCCGGGGGCCAGGAATCCATGTCGCTGTCACCCCATTGCCAGGTGCTCCGGCAGGCTTATCGCATGGGGCCCGTCAGCCTGGTCGACACCATGGTGTTCGATGGCCTCACCGATGCTTTCGGCGGCTACCACATGGGGATCACCGCCGAGAACGTCGCCCGCGAGTTCGGCATCGCCCGGAAGCAGCAGGACGCCTTTGCGCTCGAGAGCCAGCGCAAGGCTGCCGCGGCACAGTCGGCCGGTCATTTCCGCGCGGAAATCGCGCAGGTTGCGATCGAGACCCGCAAGGGCACGACGATCGTCGATGCCGACGACCACCTGCGGCCCGAGACCAACGCCGAGGCGCTGGCAAAACTCCGGCCGGCCTTCGACAAGGACGGCACCGTCACCGCCGGCAATGCCTCGGGCCTCAACGATGGCGCCGCTGCCGTGGTGCTGATGACCCAAGCCCAAGCCAGCCGCCGCGGGTTGGCGCCGCTGGCCCGCATTGCCGGCTGGGCCACCGCCGGTGTGGATCCCTCCGTCATGGGCACCGGACCGATCCCCGCCTCGCAGAAGGCGCTCCGCAAGGCTGGTTGGTCAGCGGAGGAGCTCGATCGCATCGAAGCCAACGAGGCCTTCGCCGCCCAGGCCTGCGCGGTAAACGCGGGCATGGGCTGGGACGTGAGCAAGGTGAACGTCAATGGCGGCGCCATCGCACTGGGCCACCCCATCGGTGCGTCCGGCGCCCGTGTGCTGGTGACGCTGATCCATGAACTGCGCCGCTCGGGCCTGCATCGTGGCCTTGCTACCCTCTGCATCGGCGGCGGCATGGGCATCGCCATGTGCATCGAGGCGTGAGCCGCCGGCGGCCTTAGACGCGCTCCAGCGCGACCGCGATCCCCTGACCGACGCCGATGCACATGGTGGCGAGGGCTCGCTCGGCACCGGTGAGGCTCAGTTGCAGGGCGGCGGTGCCGGCCACCCGCGCTCCGCTCATGCCGAGCGGGTGGCCCAGCGCAATGGCGCCGCCATTGGGGTTGATGTGCTCCCCGTCCTCGGCCAGCCCAAGGTCCCGCAGCACTGCGATGCTCTGGCTGGCGAAGGCTTCATTGAGCTCGACGCGATCGAAGTCGGTGGGCTTGAGGCCCAGGCGCTCGCAGAGCTTGCGGGTGGCGGGGGCCGGTCCCATGCCCATGATCCGGGGCGGCACACCGGCGGCGGCTCCGCCCACGACGCGGGCGAGTGGCGTGAGGCCATAGCGGGCGATGGCGGCCTCGCTGGCGATCAACAGTGCGGCGGCACCATCGTTGACCCCGGACGCGTTGCCGGCGGTAACGGTTCCGCCCTCCTTGCGGAACGGCGTCGGCAGCCTGGCCAGAGCCTCGAGCGTGGTGTCGCCGCGCGGGTGTTCGTCCACCTCGACCAGTTTCGGGTCACCCTTGCGCTGCGGGATTGTGACCGGCGTGATCTCGCGCGCGAGCCGGCCATTCGCCTGGGCGGCAGCGGCACGCTGCTGGCTGCGCAAGGCGAACAGGTCCTGGTCCTCGCGGCTGATGCCGTACTCTTCGGCCACGTTCTCGCCGGTCTCCGCCATGGAATCGACGCCATAAAGCGCCTTCATCCGCGGGTTAACGAAGCGCCAGCCGATGGTGGTGTCATAGATTTCAGCGTTACGGGAGAAGGCCGTCTCTGCCTTGGGCATGACGAAGGGGGCGCGCGACATGGATTCGGCGCCACCGGCGATCATCAGCTCGGCCTCCCGGGCACGGATGGCCCGGGCAGCCGTGATCACTGCGTCGAGGCCCGAGCCGCAGAGCCGGTTAATGGTGGTGCCCGGCACGCCGGCGGGCAGGCCGGCCAGCAGCAGGCTCATGCGGGCGATGTTGCGATTGTCCTCGCCCGCCTGATTGGCATTGCCGAAGATGACGTCGTCCACCGCTTCCCAGTCGACCTGGTGGTTTGTCGTCATCAGCGCGGAGAGGACAGTGGCCCCGAGATCGTCCGGCCGTACAGAGGACAGTGCCCCGGCGAAGCGGCCGATGGGCGTGCGGATATAGTCGCAGATGAAGGCATCGGCCATGATCAAACCTCCGGGGCGACGAGATCGCCGATATGGTCGGGCAGAACGAGTTCGGCTCCGGTGAGGGCCTGGAGTTCATCCACGCTCATGCCCGCCAGCTTTTCGCGCAACACGAACCGGCCATTCTCGATGTCGATGACAGCCAGGCTCGTATAGACGCGGGTGACGCAGCCGACGCCGGTCAGCGGCAGGCTGCAGCGCTTCACCAGCTTGGGCCGACCGTCCTTGGTCAGGTGATCGGTGATGACGGCAACGCGCTTGGCGCCATGAACAAGGTCCATCGCACCGCCCACCGCAGGAACGCCCTTCGGTCCTGTCGACCAGTTGGCGAGGTCGCCATTCTCCGCCACTTCGTAGGCGCCGAGGATGGCGACGTCGAGATGGCCGCCGCGCACCATGGCAAAGCTGTCGGCATGATGGAAGAAGGCTGCACCCGGCTTCAGCGTTACCGCCTTCTTGCCGGCATTGATGAGGTCCCAGTCTTCCTCGCCCGGAGCCGGTGACTCGCCGAAGTTCAGGATGCCGTTCTCGGTGTGGAAGATCGCCTGCCGGCCTGGCGGCTGGAACTTGGCGACCATTTCCGGAAAGCCGATCCCGAGATTGACATAAGCGCCATCCTCGATGTCCTGCGCCGCGCGCCAGGCGATCTGGGCATTGGAGAGCTTGTCAGACATAGGCCACGCCCTCGCGCATCAGGTCTTCTTCCTGCCGGGCATTCGGCACCTCCACCACCCTGTCGACAAAGATCGACGGGGTGACGACTTGCTCCGGATCGATCTCTCCGGGCGCGACGATCCGGCTGGCCTGCACCACGGTCACCGCCGCAGCGGCCGCCATCAGCGGCGAGAAATTACGCGCGGCGGCCCGGTAGGTGAGGTTGCCCATGTGGTCGGCGACCTCGGCCTTGATCAGCGCCACGTCGGCCTTGAGCCAGCGCTCCTGCACATACATGCGCCCGTCGAACTCGGCTGTCGGCTTGCCCTTTGCCAGATCGGTGCCGTAGCTGGTCGGCGTATAGAAGGCCGGGATCCCCGCCCCGCCGGCGCGAATGCGTTCGGCCAGCGTGCCCTGCGGGACCACCTCGAGTTCGATCTCGCCGGCCAGGTACTTGTCGGTGAAGGCGCGCGGATCGGCCGATCGGGGAAACGAGCAGATCATCTTGCGCACCATGCCGGCGTCGATCATCGCCGCCAGCCCGACGCGGCCATTGCCGGCATTGTTGTTGATGACCGTGAGATTGCCCGGGCTGCCTGTCTGCCGGAAGCGGTCGATGGTGGCGTGGATCAACTCGATCGGCGCACCCGAGCCGCCAAAACCGCCGATCATCACCGTCATGCCATCTTCGATGCAGTTTACCGCGGCGGCGACATCCGCAACCGTCTTGTCCATCGTCAGTCCTTCTATTCGGAGCCGAACCGAAGCTGGTCCAGCAACTGCAATGCGAGGCGGAGACCCGCCCCCGCAGTCACCGCCATCTGCGGCAAGACCAGCCATTCCAGCGTCCAGGCTGCGCCCGAACGCTCGTTCTCGTGCACCATTGCCTGGTTGAGCGTGCCAGATAGTCCAGCGTTGAACCGCGCCAGGCTCACCAGCACCTCGGCCGCCACCGGATTGTTCTTGTGCGCCATGGCGGAGGACCCCCCTCCGCCCGCGATCCGTGCCGCAGCAACTTCGGACTGCGTCAGCAAGGCAATATCTGCACCCATTTTGCCTAGCGAACCGCTGATCAGCGCCAGCAGGGATCCAAAGGCCACAATCGGGTCGCGCGTCGTCTGCCAGGGCGAGGCCAGGCCGAGATCGAGCTTTTGCGACAGCAGGCGGGCGATGGCATCTCCCCGGCCCGAAAAGCTGCCGCGATTGCCAACCGGACCCCCCAGTTGCACCACGAGCAGGGTGCGTCGGGCAGCGGCCAGGTTGGCCTGATAGCGGACCAGAGGCTCGCTCCAACTGCGGACCTTGTCGGCCCAAGTCGTCGGCAGCGCCGCCTGCATCCGCGTGTGGGCCATCAGCGGCCGGGCGCCATGCTCATCCCGAAGGGCATCCAGTCGCGACTGCACCGCGGTGAGACGCTGTTCCAGCACGCCGATCACCTTGGCCAGTTGCAGCATCAGCGCCGTATCGATCGCATCCTGACTGGTGGCGCCCTGGTGAAGGGCGCTCCGATGCTCTTCGGGCAGATGCGCCCGCAACTGCTTCACCAAGGCAGGCACAACCACACCGTCCCGCCGCAAGCCTTCTGCGAGGTCGGCCCAATTCGCCTCGAACCCTGCCGCCGCACCAGCGACGGCATCAGCAGCTTCGGCGGCGATCAGCCCCGCCTCGGCGGAAGCGTCGGCAAGGGCCACTTCGAAGCGCACCATGGCGTCGATCTGCGCCCCGTCCGACAGGAGCGCCGCAATCTCGTCGTCACCGGTGAGGGCCGCCAGGATGCTCATACGTCGAAAAACACCGTCTCGTTTTCGCCCTGCAGATGGATGTCAAGCGTGTAGCGCGGCACGGCACCATCATCGCGCTGCGCAATCAGCGTCTGGCGTCGACGCGGGTCGGGGATGCGGTTGAGCACGTAGTCCGCGGCGTTGGCTTCGGCCTCGTCAGCGAAGTAAAGCCGCGTCTGCAGCCCGATATTGATGCCGCGGGCAACGATCCACAGCAGCACATGCGGCGCCTGCAGCGAGCCGTTCGGTCCCGGGACCTGGCCGGGCTTGACCGTCTCGAAGGTGGCGACGCCCTGCTCGTTGGCTGGTTGACGACCCCAGCCGGTAAAAGCCGGCACGGAATTGCTGTTGGGCGACATGGGTGCAACGAAGCTACCTTTGGCATCCGCCTGCCAGATTTCCACGACCCCGTCGCCAACTGGGGCTCCGGCACCATCGATGATGCGGATGGCGAGCGCGATCCGCTCCCCCTCGACAGCCCCGTTGATCATGGTGACGCCGGGATCGGCGGGGTAGACACCGGTGATACCGCAGAAATTCGGCGTCATGCCGATATGCACGTACGGGCCGGCAGTCTGGGACGGCGTTTCCCTGAGGCTTGGAGTCTTGTGCAACATCAGTTCCCCTCCAGCTTGTTCTCGAACATGGTCGAGCGGCGACCGCGCAGCACGATGTCGAAGCGGTAGGCCAGCGCATCCATCGGGGTGGTGTTGTGCCGGTCGAGCCGGGCGATCAGCTGATCGATGCCGGCCGGGTCCGGAACGGTGCGGACAATGGGGCACTGCCAGATCATCGGATCACCCTCGAAATACATCTGGGTAATCAGGCGCTGCGCGAAGGCATGCCCGAAGACCGAGAAGTGAATGTGAGCGGGACGCCAGTCATTGCCACCGTTGGGCCACGGGTAGGCGCCCGGCTTGATGGTGCGGAAATGATAGAACCCGTTCTCGTCGGTGATGGACCGGCCGAAGCCACCGAAGTTCGGATCGAGGGCGGCAAGATAGCCCTCCTTCTTGTGGCGATAGCGGCCGCCGGCATTGGCCTGCCAGTATTCCACCAGCGTGTTCGGCACCGGCCGTGCATTTTCGTCCAGCACCTGCCCATAGACGATCATCCGCTGCCCGATGGCCTCGGTGCCGTCCTGGCTGAAGTTGCGGATCAGGTCGTTGTCGAGCGGACCCAATCTTTCGTGGCCGAAGGTCGGCCCGGTCATCTCCGACTGCGTCGGGCCGAGCGCCAGCAGGCTGTGTTTGGGCGCCCGGAAGGTCGTGCTCTTGTAGCCGGGCGTGTCGGCCTGGGGGTGCCAGGCGCGGTCGCGCTGGAACAGGATTCCGTCTGCTCCGGGCAGGATGATCCCACTCATTCCGCCGCCTCCTGAAGCTTGGCAAGTTCCCCCTTGGCGATGCGGAAGGCCGCATTTGCCGCGGGCACGCCGGCATAGATCGCCACGTGCAGCAGCGCCTCCTTGATGTCCTCGGCTGTCGCCCCGGTGTTGGCAGTCGCTCGCACATGCATCGCAAATTCCTCCTCGTGTCCAAGCGCCGCCAGCAGCACCAGCGTCAGCAGCGAACGTTCGCGGCGCGAGAGCCCCGGCCGCGACCATACCGACCCCCAGGCACCCTCGGTGATCAGGGTCTGGAAGTCATCGTCGAAATCGGTCTTGCGCGCTGTCGCGCCGTCGACATGCTTGTCGCCCAGCACGGCACGCCGCGTGACCATGCCGCGCTCGAACAGGGGCGATTTAGCCATGGCCAAGATCCTCAAGAAAGCGATTGATGATATCCGCCAGCGCCGCGGGCTGTTCGATGCTGGGAATGTGACCCACTCCCGCCATCACTTCGAAACGAGCGCCCGGGATAGCATCGGCACAGGCCCGGACGAGTTCGACGGGTGTGGCGAGGTCCGCGTCTCCTGCGACAACCAGGGTCGGCCGATCGATGCTGCCGATGTCCCCGCTGAGGTCGGTGTCGCGCAGCGTGGCGCAGGTGCTGACATAACCCTGGCGGTCCGACCGCAGCAGCAGGTTGCGCCAGCCGGCGAGTTCGACGGGGCGGCTGCTGCGGAAACCGGGGCTGAACCAACGCTCCATGGTGGCATCGGCAATGGCGGCAACCCCGCCCTGCGTCACGGCGTCCATGCGGGCGTTCCAGAACGTGGCGTTGCCGATCCTGGGAGCGGTGTCGCAAAGCACCTGCCCCACCAGCCGACCGGGCGCACGGAGCGCGAAGCCCTGCGCAATCATGCCTCCCACCGAGACGCCGATCAGAGCGAGCTTGCCGGCTCCACAATGATCAAGCAGCCCTTCGAGGTCGGACAGATGATCGTCGAGACTGTACGGACCCGGAGGCGTATCGCTGAGGCCGTGCCCGCGCTTGTCATAGGTCAGGCAGCGGTAGCGGCTGGCAAAATGGCTCACCACCTCGTCCCAAATGCGCAGGTCGGTACCCAGCGAGTTGACGAACACCAGCAGCGGCGCATCTGCCGGCCCGCTAAGCCGATAATGCAGCACGACATCGTTGATGCGAGCAAAAGCCATGCGATCCCCCTCCCGGCAGTTCTAGAGGGATGGCATCGGCGCTGTAAAATGATATGTCCCCGGGCAAATATAACCTGAGGCTTATCGACAAGCTGGGACGAGGCTCTCTACGGCCCAGATCAGCAGCAACACATAACCGGCAACCGCATGAGCAAGCCCATCATCGACCCGCGCATCCGGCTGAGGCACATCGTGTGCTTTCTCGAGGTGGCGCAACGGCGCTCGATGGCCGGGGCGGCCGAAGCCCTCAACGTCAGCCAGCCTGCCGCCACCAAGACCATCCAGGAGCTCGAGTCGCTGCTGGGGGGCCAACTCTTCGACCGCACGCGGCGCCGGCTCTCCCTGACGGCCTTTGGAGAGGTGTTTCTCCAGTATGCCTCCACGAGCCTCGCGGCCCTGCGCCAGGGGATCGACGCCGCCAGGGGCGTGGGTGAAGCGACCGTTGTGCGCGTCGGCGCCCTGCCCACGGTGTCGGCGCGGGTGCTGCCCGAGGCCGTGCGGGCCTTCTCCGAAAGGTCGAGCGGAGCCGTCACCCGCATCGTCACCGGACCAAACGGCTATCTGCTGTCGCTCCTTCGCACCGGTGACGTCGATCTGGTGATCGGCCGCATGGCCGAGCCGAACGCGATGGTGGGGCTTGCCTTCGAGCACCTTTATTCCGAGCGCGTGGTGCTGGCGGTTCGCCCGGATCACCCGGTGCTGCAGCAGCCGGACTTCAGCCTGCGGATGATCGAGGGCTACCAGACGCTGATGCCGACGCCCGACTCGGTCATCCGGCCGCTGGTGGAACGTATTCTGCTCGCCCAAGGGGTGACGCAGTTGCGTACCGACATTGAGACCGTCTCGAATGCTTTCGGGCGGTCCTATGTTCGCCAGACCGACGCCATCTGGATCATCTCGGAAGGCGTGGTCGCCAACGACGTCGCCGAAGGTCAGCTGGCGGTGCTGCCCGTCGACACCGGCGAAACCATGGGGCCGGTGGGCTTCACCACCCGCATCGACACCGCGCCGAGCCTTGCCGCCACCGGGTTGATGCAGGCCGTGCGCCAGGTGACCCTCCGCTTGCACGGCGAAAACGACTAGCGGCCCAGCATCTGTTGGCGCAGGTGGGCCGGAGACACGCCGAACAGGCGGGTCATGTAGCGGGTGAAATAGGCCGGGTCCTCGTAGCCGAGTTGCGATCCGATCTGCTTGATCGTGAGGGTCGTGAACAGCAGCTGGCGCCGCGCCTCCACCGCGATGCGCTGCTCGATCACGGCCAGCGCCGCCTGGCCGAAAACTACCCGGCAGACCCTATTGAGGTGGGTATGGCTGACACCCAGGTCTGCCGCATAGTCGGAAACGCGCCGGGTCTGCCGAAAGCGCTGCTCGACGAGATCGCGGAAGGCTTGGGCGATCTGGCGGCTGCGGACCCCGCCCTGGCTGGGCACCTCGGTCCTCACGAGGCGACGCAAGGCGATGAGCAGCAGCATCAGATGGGCCCGCATGGCGACGTCATGGGCTGCGCCCGGCCGGTCCGCCTCCTCGGTCAGCCGCTGCAACTCCGCGCCGATCCGGCTGCACTCTCCCGTCACCACAGCGGCCTCCGGGCGCGGCAGGCCCAGGCCTTCGAGGTCGCGCTCGATCAGGGTCACCACCATCCCGCGCACGTCGTGGCTGAAGCTGTAGGCGTGCACGGTTCCTGCCGGCACCACCACCACGCTTTCCGGCAGCAGCGCCGTTCGATGGCCGTCCAGCACCACCTCTCCGTCGCCGGCAGTCAGATGCAGCACCTGCAGGAACCGGTCATGCCGGTGTGGAGAGATGCGGTAATCGTGCAGGCGACTACGGGCCTGGATGGTTTCCCAATGCAGCCAATCCTGCTGCCGCTCGCCTGCCGCTTCGCCGTATAGGGCGTAGGTGGGGATCTCCTGCATGTTCAGATAGTGCAAGAGATTGTGTGCCGAGTCCATTCAAGCCTGCCCCTGTCCATGCATCCTAACGGGCAAGAGGGGGAGAAATGATGCGCACGCAGGTGGCTATCATCGGGTCGGGCCCAGCCGGCCTCATGCTGGGGCAGCTTCTGACCCTGGCCGGCATCGACAATGTCATTCTCGAGCGCAAGAGCGCCGACTACGTCCTTGGCCGTATCCGCGCCGGCGTGCTCGAACAGGGGTCGGTCGAGCTGTTGCAGCGGGCGGGGGTAGCCGGCCGCCTGCACCGCGAGGGGCTGGTGCACCATGGCACCGACCTGAGCTTCGACGGCGATCGGCTGCACATCGACTTCACCGGCCTGGTCGGACGCCATGTCACCGTCTATGGGCAGACCGAGGTGACGCGCGACCTGATGGCCGCGCGAACCGCAACATCGGTCTATGAGGCCGAAGACGTCGAACTGCACGACATTGACGGCCAGCCCTGGGTCACCTGGAAAAAGGACGGCGTCACCCACCGCCTCGATTGCGACTACATCGCCGGCTGCGACGGCTACCACGGGGTGAGCCGTGCCAGCGTACCCTCCGAGGCGCTGACCACCTTCGAGCGGGTCTACCTGTTCGGCTGGCTGGGCGTGCTGGTCGACAAGCCGCCGGTGGCCGAAGAACTCATCTATGCCCACCACGAGCGCGGCTTCGCCCTCTGCTCGCAGCGCTCTCCGACGCGCAGCCGCTACTATGTGCAGGTGCCGGCCGACGAGAAGGTCGAGAACTGGAGCGATGAGCGGTTCTGGGATGAGCTGCGGCGGCGCCTCGACCCGGCTACGGCCGACACCATGCAGACCGGGGCGTCGATCGAGAAGTCGATCGCGCCGCTCCGCAGTTTCGTCGCCGAACCGCTCCGCTTCGGCAAACTGTTCCTGGCTGGCGACGCCGCCCACATCGTGCCACCGACCGGGGCAAAAGGCCTCAACCTCGCCATGAGCGACGTTGCCGCCCTGTCCGATGCGCTGATCGAGTTCTATGCCGAGCGCTCACCCGCGGGGCTGGACAACTATTCGGCCAAGGCGCTGTCGCGGATCTGGAAGGCGGAGCGCTTCAGCTGGTGGATGACATCCCTGCTGCACACCTTCCCCGAAAACGGGCCCTTCGGCCGCCGCATTCAGCGCGCCGAGTTCGACTATCTCAGCGGCTCGGTCGCTGCCCAGCAGAGCCTTGCGGAGAATTATACAGGCCTGCCCGACTGATCCGGGCGCTCTCCCCCTAGGCTCCCACGCTTCACAATGTTATACATCATAGCAATGTGAGGAGGAGATCACATGGAGAACCAGAACTACCCACTGAACGTGTGGTACGCAGCTGCGTGGGATGTCGAGGTCAAGCGCAGCCTGTTGCCGCGGACCATCTGCAACAAGCCGGTGGTTCTGTACCGCAAGCAGGACGGAACGGCGGTGGCCCTTGCGGATGCGTGCTGGCACCGGCTGCTGCCGCTCTCCATGGGCGAACTGCACGGCGACAACGTCATCTGCGGCTATCACGGCCTCGAGTTCGACGACACCGGGCGCTGTGTCTACATGCCGTCGCAGGACACCATCAATCCGTCGGCCTGCGTGAAGTCCTACCCCATTGTCGAGCGTCACCGCTTCATCTGGGTGTGGATGGGTGACCCGGCACTCGCCGATCCGGCGCTGGTGCCGGACCTTCATTGGAACAAGGACCCTGCCTGGGCATCGGATGGCAAGTACATCCACGCCAAATGCGACTATCGCCTAGTGGTCGACAACCTGATGGACCTCACCCACGAGACCTATGTGCACGGCTCGTCCATCGGCAATCGCGCGGTGGCGGAAGCACCCTTCGAATGCACGCACACCGACAAGACGGCGACGGTGACGCGCTGGATGCTCGACATCGACGCTCCCCCGTTCTGGCGCGGCCAGCTTGGCAAGTCGGGCAATGTCGATCGATGGCAGATCATCAACTTCGAGGCGCCATCCACCATCGCCATCGATGTCGGCGTGGCGCCGGCCGGCACCGGCGCGCCACAGGGCGACCGAAGCCAGGGCGTGAACGGCATGGTGCTCAACACCATGACGCCGGAAACGGACAAGACCTGCCACTACTTCTGGGCCTTCGCCCGCAACTACAAGATCGACGAGCAGGCGCGCACTCACAACCTTCGCGAGGGCGTCTACGCGATCTTCGGCGAGGACGAGATCATCCTCGAGGCGCAGCAGAAGGCGATCGACGCCAACCCGGACCACGTCATCTACAACCTCAATATCGACGCCGGCTCGATGTGGGCCCGCCGTCTGATCGACCGCATGATCGCCGAGGAAACGGCCATGCGCAGTGCGGCCGAATGAGCGCAGTAGGCAGGGAGGCGCGCTAGATGCGCAACCGGGTAGAGTGGCGGAACGCCCGCGTGTCGGACGTCCGCGCCGTCGCGGACGATGTGCGGCGCATCGCTTTTGCAGTGGAAGGGAGCCTGCCGCGGTTCGATCCGGGCTCCCACACCAATATCAGCGTCGAGATCGGCGGACAGCCGGCAAACCGCACCTACACGGTCGTGCCTTCAGCCCCGTCCGAGATCGCTGTCGCGGTGAAGCTGCATCCGCAGAGCCGCGGCGGCTCCCGCTACATGTGGGGCCTCGAGCCGGGGCAACCGGTGCGGCTGACGGTGCCGGAAAACCGGTTCGAGCTCAGTTTCCGCACAGATCACTACCTGCTTCTTGCCGGAGGCATCGGCATCACCCCCATCTACGGAATGGCCAAGGCGCTGGCGGCGCGGAACTGCTCGCTGCGGGTGGTTTACGCCGCCCGGACCCGCGGGCTGATGGCCTTCACGGAAGAACTGACCGAGCTCCTCGGCGACCGACTGGTGCTACGCGACAATTCGGTGGGCGAGCACATCGATCTCGCGGCGGAGTTCGCCAATCTTCCCCGTGATGCAGAGTGCTACCTCTGTGGACCGATCGGCATGCTGGAGGCGGCAAAGGCCGCCTGGGCGGCAGCGGGCCGTTCCACCAGTCGATTGCGCTACGAGGTGTTCGGCGACAGCGGACTCTTTGCAGAAGAGGCGTTTACCGTCGACGTGCTCAACCGCAACATTTCGGTGTCGGTCCGGCCCGATCAGACGCTCCTCGAAGCGCTGACCTCTGCGGGCGTGCAGATGATCTTTGACTGCCAGCGTGGCGAATGCGGGCTTTGCGCGGTGAAGGTCGTCGAGACCAGCGCCACCATCGATCACCGGGACGTCTTCCTCTCCGCCGAGGAGAAGCGCCATGGCGATCGGCTCTGCGCTTGTGTGTCACGGCTCGCCGGGGGGCGTGCCCTTATCGACGTGGGCTATAGGCCTGATTGATTGAGGTGACGATCAGGTCAGGCGCTGCAGCAGATCCAGCAACTGCTCGCGCTTGGCCGGTCCGCCCAGGCGTCCGATGAACTCCTGCTCCAACTCGTCGTGAAGCGACCGCGCGCGGGCGAGGAAGCTGCGCCCCGTCGGCGTCAGGTGCAGTGCATTGGCGCGCCGGTCACTCACAATGTTGAGCCGTTCGATCAGCCCGCGCGCTTCGAGGCCCTGGGCCAGTGCAACGAAGTTGGCTCGCTTGATCCCGAGCGCCGCGGCAATCTCGCTCTGCTTGCGGCCGGGGGAGTCGTCGACAAGCACCAGAACCGCATACTCGGCAGGCCGGATAGCCAGCGCGTCGAAGACCGCCGCGAACCGCTGGAAAACGCTTAGCTGCGCGCGCCGGAGGCGATAGCCGATCAGCCCGAGGCTTTCCTCGAGCTGGGCGCCGGCTTCGTCCGTCAGTTTCGCTGCAGCAGTTGCTGGCGGCATGCTGTTCTCCGAACTTGGTGACTGCTTGCTGCAATCCGAAGGCGTTGTTATACAACATAACAGTTTGGGGTCTGGTGTCATCAGGCAGGACTGCGAAGCCCTGCACGACGCCGCCTCACCCGAAACACCTTGGCAAGTCGACCAGTCTCAATGGTCGACCGCCAGTTTGCTATCTGGCATGCCAAAGAGGATGTGGCGTGTGGGTTCAAGGACCGGGCATCACTCGGTCACTCTTAGGGAGGAACTATGAAGAAGATCAGTCTCGTACTCGGTGCGATGGCCGCATTGGCCATGTCCACCACCAGCTTTGCCCAGGAAGTTACCCTGCGCATTCACCAGATGCTGCCGGCCCAGGCCACCATCCCTGCCCAGGCGATCGTGCCGTGGGCGGAAATGGTAACGGAAGCTTCGGGCGGCCGCATTGCGTTTGAACACTACCCGGCCATGCAGCTCGGCGGCGTTCCGGCCGACCTCTACGACCAGGCCAAGGACGGCGTCGTCGACATCGTCTGGACCATCCTTGGCTACACGCCCGGCCGCTTCCCCAAGTCCGAAGTGTTCGAGCTGCCCTTCATGCTCACCACCGGCGAACAGTCTTCGGCCGCGTTTTACAACTACGTGACGGAATACGCCGCCGACGAAGTGGCCGGAACCAAGGTCCTGGCGCTGCATACGCACGGCCCGGGGCTGTTCCACTCGCAGGAGCCGATCAACTCGCTGGAAGACCTCCAGGGGATGAAGGTTCGTGGTGGTTCGCGCATCATCTCCAACATGCTGCAGCTGCTCGGCGCCGAGCCGGTCGGCATGCCCGTGACGCAGACGCCGGAAGCGCTGTCCAAGGGCGTCATCGAAGCCACAACCGTGCCGTGGGAAGTCACCCCGTCGCTGCGTATCGCCGAACTGGTCCGGAACCACACCGGGTTCACCAGCGAGCATGGGCTCTACAGCCAGACCTTCGGCATGTTCATGAACTGGGACAGCTACAACAACCTGCCCGACGACCTCAAGGCGATCATCGACGAGCATTCCGGTCTCGAATTGTCGCGCCAGTTCGGCCGGGTGATGGACAATGGCGATGCCACCGGCCTCAGCCTTGCCATGCAGGCCGGCAACAACATCGTTCAGCTCGACGCTGACGAGACCGCCCGCTGGATCGCTGCGGCTGAGCCCGCCTATGATGCCTGGTACAAGGAAATGGAAGCCATCGGCGTTGATGGCCCCGCGCTGGTCGAGGCTGCTCGCGCCGCGATCGCCGCCGAATCCAACTGACGCATCCTGGATGGCCCCGCTGCGCGGGGCCATCTGTTCTGCTCTACGCTTCCGGCAGGTGCTGCCGAGGCCGTGAAGCGACATCCTGGGCTAGCCCCGAGCCTTGAGCAGGCCCAAGCCAGCACCGCCCATGACCAGCAGGACGCAGAAACCGGCAACTACGGGAACGTAGGAGCCGGTGAAATCATGGACGTAGCCGGCAATGATGGGGGCTAGCATGGTTCCGGGCACCTGCACCATCATCAGATTGCCCTGCACCGTTGCAAAGCCGGAGCGCCCGAACAGTTCCGCGCACAGGATCAGGACCAGAACCATGGGTGCGCCGGCGGCGACACCCAGCGCGCCGATCACCACGAGCATGGTGCCGAAACTCGGAGCCAGCGCAAAGCTGCCGATGGCGCCCCCCTCCACAACCAGCAGGGCGCCGAGAACAATCGGTAGCGTCGAGGGACGGACGTGGTCGGCGATATAGCCCGCCAGAAGGCGGACGGGCACGGTGAGCAGCACCATCCCCCCGAACAGCGTGGCGGCAAAGACGGGGTCCAGCCCGAAATCGGTCATCAACGGCACGAGGTGAACCGACAGCCCGGTCGTCACTGAGGCCTGGGCAGTGAGGCCGCCGGCAATGATCCAGAATGCCGGCTGACGCAGGACCGACCTAACCGGCTCCGAGGCTTCCTCGCGATCCTTCCCTGTGGATGGCGAACCAGTCCCCGGCTTTATGCCGAAGAACAGGTACGGGATCGGGATAAGCAGCAGGATGATGCCGCCCCAGATGACGCAGGTCTGCCGCCAGCCGAGATGCTCGATCATGGTCGTGACCAATGGAACGATCAGGGTTGCCACGACGGCCGAGATCGAGAAGCGGACAGCCAGCGCCATCCCGCCCTTGTCGGCCGCGGTGGCCACGACGAGCTTGTCGAGCGCCACGGTGAATCCGGCGGCGATGCCGACGGAGAACACCAGCGACCAGACGATGTAGAGCTCGATCTCGGAGCGCACCGCGGCCAGCAGGAACAGCCCGATGGCAGACACCACCATGCCGGCAATGACAATGGGCCGTGTGCCGTAGGCGTCGGTGATCCGGCCGATGGACGGCGAGGCCATGCCAGCCACGAACCGGCCGAGGCCGATGGCCGTGGAAATGGCGCCGCGCCCTGTTTCGAGGTCCAGCGCCATGGGCTTGAGCAGGGCCGAGACAGCGAAAGCTGCAAAGCCATGGCCGAAGCCGGTGAGCACGCCGGAGGTGGAGACCAGGCCCCAGCGTGCCCTGTTTGACCGCGTCATAGATTGGGCAGCCACAGCACCAGGATCGGGAACGCGATCAGCATGGCCACGTGCAGGACGTCAGCCCCCACGAAGGGCAAGGCGCCCCGGAACATGGTCGTCAGGGGGATGTCCTTGACGATACCGGACAGCACATAGACGTTCATCCCGACCGGCGGGGTGAGCAACGCAATCTCGGTCATGCGCACCACCAGCACGCCGAACAGAATGGCGTCAAAGCCAAGGGTGGTGATGAGAGGGAAGAACAGCGGAATGGTCAGGGTCATCATCGCCGAGGCATCGAGAACCATGCCCAGAAGGAAATAAACTCCCAGGATCATCAACAGCACCACCATCGGCGGGAAGCCGCCCTCGGTGACGAAGTTGACGATGTGAAGGGGGATGGTGCTCGCCGTGATGAAGCTGTTGAAGACCATGGCTCCGAAGAGGATGCCGAAGATCATGCCGGTGGTCTTGAGCGTGGAATAGATCGCGATCTTGGCGCTCTCGACCGTCAGGCGGCGGCGGATGATGGCAATGACCAGCGCACCGGCGGAACCGATCGCGCCCGCCTCTGTCGGCGTGAACCAGCCGGCGATGATGCCGCCCATCACCAGGGCGAACAGGGCCACCACCTCCCCGATCTGCAGAAAGCTGCGCATCTTCTCGGCAAGCGTGTATCGGGGGCCGCGGGGTCCCGCATTGGGATTGATCCGGCACCAGATCGCAATCGCAGTCATGTAGAACAGCGCCAGCAGGATCCCGGGGATGATGCCGGCCGCGAAGAGCTTGCCGATCGAGGTCTCGGTCAGGATGCCGTAGATGATGAACATTCCTGATGGCGGGATGAGCGAGCCGATGGTGCCACCGGCAACCACGCTGCCCGAAGACAGGGCGTTGTCGTAGCCGTGCTTGCGCATCTCCGGCAGAGCGACGAGCCCCATGGTGGCGGTGGTGGCCAGGCTCGAGGCGTTCACCGACGCGAAGCCGGCGGAGGCGCCGATGGTCGCCATCGCAAGGCCGCCACGGCGCCTGCCCACCCATTTCGAGGCGAAGTCGAACAGGTCCCTGCCAATCCCCGCAGCGAACAGCAGGTGGGCCATGAACAGGAACAGCGGCACCGTTCCGATGGCATGGTTGGTGGCAAGGCTGAAGGTGGTGACGCCGACGCGCACGATGGCAGCATCGAAGTTGACCAGGATTGCAAACCCGACTGCCCCCACCAGGCCCATGGCGAAGCCGATCGGCATGCCGAAGCCGATCATGGTGAAAAGAATGCCGAGACCGATGAAGCCGACGGTGACCGAGGTCATGCTGAGGTGTCCAGATTGTGCTGTTCGTCCTCAGCGGGGATGCCGCGCAGCAGCTTGTAGCCCTGCCACACCAGAATGACGCAAAGGAGAGCGACTGCAGCGGCCATGCTCCAGCGGAACGGCGCCACAGGGATGTTGATGATGGGCGAGAGTTCGTTTTGGGCGCCGCGGCGGATGGCTTCGCGAATTGTAGCCCAGGCGACGACCACCCAGAACAGGGACCCGAGAAGCAGCGTGGTCCCGTGGATGCCCCGCCGCAGCCGATCGTTCTTGATCAGATCGACAAACAGCACCGCGCGCGTGTGCTCATGCTGCATCGCCGCATAGGCCAGCGAGATGCTGACCGCCGGAATGAGCAGCAGTTCGGCAATGGCATAGGTGCCCGGAAAGGCGATGTGCATGGCGCGGAACACCACGGTGATCACCGTCAGCAGCATCAGGCTGAAAATGGCGAGCACACCGACGATGCCCGCAGCTTCACAGATGCGGCGCAGTATGCGGTCGACAACTTGCATGGTTTGCCCCCTGGTCGCGGTTCCCCGCCGCCTTCCGGCAGCGGGGCCGTTTGCTGTTCGCTACTACTCGAGGGCGGCGCGGACCTTCTCGAGAACCTCCGTTCCGGGCAGACCGGCACTGTCGAGCTTGGCCGCGGTTTCACGCGCTGCCGGCTCGAAGGCGCTGGAGTACTCGGCTATCACTTCGGGCGCCACGGCGTTGAACTCTACGCCCTGCTCCTCGCCATAGGACCGACCGGCATCTTCGGCTTCCTGGGCATAGTCGTAGGTTGCCTGGGTCAGCCAGTCGATGTTGTCGAGGAACACCTGCTGGATGTCCTGGGGCAGGCTGTCCCAGGCCTGGGCATTGATTGCCCTGGAGGGGTAGGCGCCGCGGCTGTGCGGAAGTTCGGAATAGTAGTTGATGACCTCGGCAAAGCTGAGCGAGCGCAGCGCTTCATAGGGCGCGATGACGCCGTCCAGCACCCCGCGCTGCAGCGAGGGATAGGTGTCGGTCATCGGCATGGTGACGCCCTCGGCCCCTGCGGCAGACAGGGCACCGATGTAGTCGGCGGCAGAACGAATGCGCAGCCCCTGCAGGTCCGAGACCTGCGTGAAGGGCTTCTCCCGCAGCATCAGATGCATGGGGGTGCCGACATTGTAGCCGAGCACCTGTGCGCCACCGAGTTCCTCGGCAAATTGCGGGTACTCGTTCCACAGGTCCAGGTAGACCTGCAGGACCTTCTGCGCATCGTCGTAGCCGTAGAAGAACTGCGGCGTCATGCGATTGAGATCGTATCCCGAGGTGGCGTAGATCGGCGCGATATAGGCCATGTCGGCCACACCGGCATTGAGCTCATCGATGCCTTCGCGGCTGGTGATCAGCGAACCGCCCCAGAAAGCGGTGATCTGAACACGTCCGTCGGTCTGCTCGTGGATGCGGGCGATCCACTCCTCGTCAGCCCGCCCATAGGGATGCGTCGGCGTGTAGGTCGTCGAATAGGTGAGTTCGAACTCGGCGGCGAGAACCACTTCCGACGCCAAACCCAGACTGGACGCTGCAAGCAGCGCCAGTGTCAGCTTCTTGATACCCATAGTCTTCCTCCCTCATTGATCTTCTTGCCAGATCAGGCGATTGGCTCCACCAGCTTGCTCCGCAGCCCGGGCTCGATCCCGAGTTCAGCCAACACCTCCTCCGTGTCGGCGCCGGGCAGGCGTCCCAGATTGCGAACCTCTGTTGTTCCATCGAGCCGCACCGGCTGGCCAAGCTGGCGCAACGGGGCATGCGCTGCCCCGGTCTCGATGACCATGCCGCGGGCTCGGTTGTGTTCATTGTCCAGTGCCTCGCCGACCTCCAGCACCGGAGCGAACTGCGTCCCCGCTGCCCCAAGGACATCGAGCCACTCGGCACGGTCGCGGCTGGCGAAAAGCTCTTCGAGTGCGGCCCTGATTTCCGGTCGCCGGGCAATGTCGTTCTGGCTCTCGATGAAATCAGGCCGGCCCACCGCCTCGCAGAACGCGCGCCAGTAGCGCGGCTCCATGTCGGTGGTGCAGATGAACTTGCCGTCGCGGGTGCGCCACAGGCCGATATCGGCTCGGCGCGTGCCGCGCGGCGGTATCCTGGACGGGTCGGGGTAGCGGGACAACACGTTGACTAGAAGGCTCATCGAGCAGTCGCTCATTGCCACATCGACGTGCCTGCCGGACCCGGTCCTGCCCCGTTCATGCAGGGCCGCCAGGGTGGCGAACGCGGCGTGGGTGCCGGTGATCACGTCTGCAGCGGGGATGCCCGGGAAGCTGGGCTCATCCGGGTTCTCCCCGGTGCGGGACAATACCCCAGCGATCGCCAGGGCTATGGGGTCGTGCCCGGGCTTGTCGCGATAGGGTCCGGTTTGGCCGCAAAGGGTAAGGCTGGTGTAGATCAGGTCCGGCTTCACGGCGCGCAAGACATCGTAGCCGAGGCCGATCTGATCCATGACGCCGGGGCGGTAGTCCTCGACCACGATGTCGGCGGTCGCCACAAGGGCCTTGATCGCTTCCTGCGCGTCGGGGTCGCCGATGTCGAGCATCACCGACCGTTTGTTGCGCGCCAGGATGTCCCCTTCGCGCAGCCGCTGCCGTTCGGCTGTGGACAACTTGTCCCATCCGAACACCTCGGCCTGCTTGGCGATCTCGCGGGGGTTTTCGATGCGGATGACCTCTGCACCCATATCCGCGAGGAGCCATGTGCAATACGGCCCCGGCAGGAACTTGGAAAAGTCGACGACGCGAACATCCTGGAGCGCGCTCATCTCTGGCGCTCCGCCACGTAGCGCGATGCCGGGATCGGCGCCGCCAGGATCCGACTGGGCGCATCCATGACCGCCGAGTGGAAGAGCGGCCCCGGAACCTCGACCCGTGCGCCTGTCTCTTCGTCGAGCACGGACACGAACAGCCCACGGGCCTTCAACTGTTCGCTGCTGCGGACATCGTCCGGATCAAGGATGACCGAAAGGCCCCAGCCCCGTTCGAGCGACCACTGGCCGAGTTGCGAACGCGTGTGCCGGGCAAAGAAGCGCTCGAACTCCGCCTGCCAGACCTCGATGGTGTCCTGTGGCGTGTCGGCGACTAGGATCGCATCCCAGTCAATCGATGCGACTTGGCCGGTCTCCCCCTGCTCGGTCATGACCGCCACCACCGCCCGCATCATTGATGGGTTGTCGATCATCGACCAGGTGACGTAGCCGTCCTTGCAGGGCCAGATCTGGCGCACGCCGGACTTGCCGCGCACCAGCATGTTGCCTTGTCGTCGCCCGATGCGGCCGGTCCACTCGTACATGACGGCTTCGCGGTAGTTGGCGAGCGTTGCACTCTGGAGGGCGGACAAGTCCGCGGACTGCCCCTTCCCGGTCGTCCGGCGTGCATAAAGGCCCATCAGGGCAACGGTGGCAGCCTGAATACCGGTGAGGGCATAGGCCTGCTGGCCCGGAAATTTCAGCGGTGGCGCCTGCAGCTCGCCGGTGACGTGCATCAGCCCGGACAGGGCGAAAAGCGTGAGGTCGGTGGCCGGGCGGCTGGCGTAAGGTCCTTCGGCGCTGAAAGGCGCCACGCGGACATAGATGGCTTGCGGGGAAACTGCATCGGCAAGGTTGAAACGATCGCCGAGGCGCTGGCCGTCGAGCACGATGTCGGCCTCGCCGGCCAACTCGCGAATAGCTGCTTCATCATCGGCGAGCAGCCGCACCTTGCCATGGTGCCAGGCCAGATCGCGGGACTTCTCCGGCGGGGTCTCCGCAAGTACCACTGCGACGTCCGCGCCCAGCTCCGCCAACATCCGCCCGCCGAAGTCGGTCAGGCCATCGGTGATCTCCAGCACGCGAACACCGGCAAGCATGCTCATGCGAGAACCCCTTCGCTGACCAGGTTCTCGAACTCGTCGTCAGCCAGGCCGACGGTGTCGACGAACACGGCCCGGTTGTGCTCCCCGAGCAGCGGCGCCCGGCGAACCTCACCCGGCGTACCGTGAAGCCTGTAAGGCGGCGCCGGCATATTGGCCGGCCCGAGGACAGGGTGATCCACCTTCCGGAAGTGTCCGGCCGCCGCAAGCTCGGGACTCTCTGAGACCCCCTTGCCGTCGAGAACGGGACCGCAGGGAACGCCGACCTCGCTCAGCCTGTCAAACAGCTCGGACTTGTCATAGCGGACTGTGGCAGCGCCCACCGTAGCGGGCTCGATATCGACGACGGAGAGTGCCCCTTTCAGGGCATCGGCCTGCTCTGCGTTCTCCAGGGCAATCGCGACCCACTGATCCGCGCCTGCAGTGGGGAATACCCCATGAAGCAGGAAGGCCGGATCGTCATTGCCGGTCTTGTCGGCGCGCTCCTGCGCGTAAAGATCGCTGATGACGTGCACCATCGGCTCGATCTGGGAAACATCCAGATGCTGGCCCTCCCCCGTTCGGGCGCGATGTTCCAGCGCGGCCAGAATGGCGACGGTCAGGAACATCGGCGCGACGACGTCCCCATAGGCCAGTGGCGGCATGTGTGGCGGCTGTCCGGCACTGCCCGTCAGCCAGGCATGCCCGGAATGGGCAGCGGCGGAGTTGCCATACCCTCGGAAGCCGCTCATCGGCCCCGTCTTGCCGGCGACCGAGACGCTGGCGAGGATGATGTCGGGCTTGATTTGCCGGAGCACAGAATAGCCCAGCCCGATCCGGTCCATGAAGCCGGGCCCAAAATTCTCGACCACGACATCGGCCCAGGCAACCAGCCGCTTGGCCACCTCCACTCCGCGTGGATCAGACAGATTGATGGTGACGCTGAGCTTGGACGTATTGGTCTGGGCGAAGAAGGCCGAGCCGTTGAAGTCCTTCCGGTCGCCCGCGAATGGCGGCGAAAGTCGACCAAGGTCGAGGCGCTTGCGGGATTCAACCTTGATCACCGTGGCGCCATTGTCGGCGAGGTCCTTGGTCGCGCGCGGCCCCGCGCCCACCCAAGAGAAATCGGCGATCTTCAAATCGGCCAACGCGCCCACAGCGCACTCCTCCCTCACGCCGACAACCAGTGCCGATCTTATTGTCGACAATAATGGTTCAGCGAATGAACTATGTCAATTGCTCTCCGGCAAGGACTGCATCCAGTTCGGGCACAATCCGTGCCAGCATTTCGCTGCGGTTCCATTGGCGCGGATCGACCATGTCGGACCACACCTTGATCACGCGCACACCCGCTTCTTCGAGCGCCTGTTTGGCGAACAGCGAGCCATGGCCCGAAAAGCGGTCGTGCTCGGGGATGAGCATCAGCGCAACATCGATCCGGTAGCGCCTGGCCTGCTCCACCATCCAGCTGTTGATCCACGGCGGCTGGTGAAGCTGCTCATTCATGGCCGACACCCGGGCGGCCAGTGCGCGCAGCGGATCGCCGTGGCTTTCGCGGATATATCCATCCGCTGCAAAGGGTAGATACATCGACCAGGTAAAGACGGCGCCGTGACTTTCCTCGAAGGCGGAATAAAAGCTTGTATCGAACCACAGGCCGGCACCGATCCACATCATGCGGATCTGCTCATTCTCGACGACGGAGGTCCCTGCCTTCACGCGGTCTGCCACCTCGTCGCGGAACCGCGTCGCGTGGGCGATGGCCCAGTCCGAACCGCGATGCCACTGCGGGATCATCACATTCGGAATCTGCTCCGAGATGCGGATCGGGCAGCGCGGGGCAGTGGCGATGAGCTCGGATGCCTCCTCGCAGATCCGCTCCTGCAGGTTGATCCGGTCCATGTAGTGCGCGAAGCCTTCATGGTCGAAGCGGCGCCCGGTGAGCGCCTCCAACTGATCGATCAATGTCTTGAACTCGGCCACCATCAGGTCGAGCCGGTCGGTTTCGTAGAGACTCTCCCATTCCGTGCGGGCAAGGCGCCACCAATCCGGCTGCGGCGACGGCACGGCCGGAGAGGAGAGCAGCGCCAAAGGCGCCCCGGTCTTTTCGGCCCAAAGTGAGAATATCTTCTGGTGATCGTCGGCGCTTTGGCGGGCGCACAGGATGGCAGGTGTCGGCAGCCCACCCCATGGCTGACGGGACGTGTCCCCTTCCAGCTCGGCGATCAGCGGCAGGCTGGAATAGCGCGCAAGCCGTTCATGGAAGCCGGCTGCCTCCATGTAGTCGAAATAGTATTCGGACAGCTGCTTGGCTGCGATGATGGCAGACCACCACTGATTGGTGACGATGGGCAAGCCGATGTGGTGGAACAGTTCGTGCGGGGTGTCCGCATTGACGAAGGCGTATTGCGCCCCGGAGGTAATCTGCGCCCGCAGCCCCTTGGCCCATTCGCGCTGGTACTCGGTGGCTGCGGTGGTCGATTGCAAGGGCGAGTATTCGTGGCTCACGAGCGTGCCTCCAGGGCCCGGGCAATGGTCGAAGCGGTCTGATCGAGCCAGGCGGCAGGCGGCTCAGGATCCCTGAAGCCAAGGTTGACGCACGCGATGCCGTGTTCACCGAGTTCCGCAAAGAGCCGGGGAACTTCCCACCCGAAGGTGTCGTCGGTCTGCGCGAGCTGGCACACAACGAGGTCACAGCGGGCGTTGATGATGCGCGTCACCAAACCGGCCCGGTGAGCTGCTGACGGGGTGATGCGAGGGCTTGAGGCGTCCTTGGCCATGGCAACGAGGATTGCGTCGAGATCATCGGCGGTGTTCCCGGCGCCAGGCCAGACGCTGCCAAGGGGCTGCAGGTCACAGACGAGCGATCCGAATGTCTCAATCACTGCGTAGGTCCTCCCGGACGCGAGGGGAGAGCCGACAAGGCCTATCCTGCGACCGGCAGGAAGTGTCTCGGTCTTCTGGGCCAGGGCGGACGTCAGCAACTCAGCATGCCCTGCAGCTGGCATGAAGCGACCTGCATTGCGCCACTGCATCGCAGTGGCACCCGACACTGTCACTCCAACGGCTTCCTGCAGATCTTTCAGCGCCGCGTGGCGGCGAACTTCGTCCGCAGCGGCGCGCTGAAGAGCAGCAGTATCCGGCCAGGCAAGGCCGATCGAGACGAAGAACGCAAAGAGCTTCTCTGCCTGCACGGCGTTGAAGGCCCGCACCGGGGCACTGTCGGTATGCACGAGATTCCACAGGAACAATGGCGGCGTGCCACCGCGCGGCCTGTGCTGGCGGATCCACTCGGTTGCATACTGGTAGGCGATCAGCGCAGGCGCGTCGTCGCGGGCAAAGATGATGCCGCGGTAGTCGGCAAACTCCCCGTTCATCAGCCGGACCAGGAATGTCCGCACCGCGTCGTCGACGAACGGTTCGATGACCGACGCCACCGGATGCTCATCGTCGGTGAAGCCCATCCACAGGTGAACCGGGATAGCGCCGGCGGCCGCGACCAGTGTCTCCGGCACGCCGTTGCCGAAGATGCCGACCAGCGGCTGGGCAGACGGGTTCGCCCAACGGTCGCGCTGGTCGAACGCGCGGACGAGCACCGCCCCGGCATCGGCGCTGACGTCATCGACTTCGCGCAATCCATCCCCCTCACGATTTAGTTCACAATATGAACTGATATCTGAACGGCAGGCAAGTGCCCTTTGACAGGGCGGCGAATGCGGGGTTAGTCCACCGCAGCGCAGGCGGGGTGATCGAGATGGCGGACGGTTCGGCACAAGCAGACCGGCACGGTGTGGCCCTCGGCCCCCTCCGGGAGAACCTGCCCTTCCTGACACGCGCCCTCCGCGCCTATATCCGCGCCGAAAACGCTGCCTTCTACGCCGCGCTGGGGGCAGAGCAGGGTGAAATCGTCATGCTCAGCGTCATCGGCCTCAACCCCGGCATGTCGCAGAACGACCTCGCCGCTACCCTGGTGTTCAAGAAGTCCGCAATCACCAAGCTGGTGAAGGATCTCGAGGCGCGCGGCCTGATCGAGCGCACCAGGGGGCAGACGGACAAGCGCTTCAACGCGCTGCACCTGACCGCCGCCGGACAGTCCCGCTATGAGCAGATCAACAACCTCATAGCCCAACAAAACGCTGCCTTGCTTGAGCCGTTCAGCGAGCAGGAACGGGGGCAGATGTTCACCTTGCTCAACCGGCTTTACACCCATCTGGGCCAGCGCCAATTGCAACGCACCGGTCAGGTTTCAGCCATCGAGACCGGCGACGACTGAACAGCTTGACAGGCACCGCCTCAGGTAGTTCATTTACTGAACTACTTAGGAGGGGCCTGTGGCACGACCACTCGCGGGCGTTCGCATAGCCGATTTCAGCCATGTGATCGCGGGGCCGCTTGCAACGCACTTCCTGTGTTTGCTGGGTGCCGAGATCATCAAGGTCGAGCCGCCCACGGGCGACGTGCTGCGCAACTACACGCAGCGCAAGGAACTGCGCGGCATGTCGGAAGCCTTCATCGGCGCCAATGCCGGCAAGAAATCCATCGTGCTGGACCTCAAGAGCGAGGCTGGCCGCGAGGCGGCGTCCCGGCTCATCGATTCGTCGGACATCCTGGTCGAGAACTTTCGCCCCGGGGTGATCGACCGGCTGGGGCTGGGCTACGAAACCGTGCGGAAGACCAATCCCGGGCTGATTTTTTGCTCGATTTCCGGTTACGGGCAGTTGGGGCCGATGCGCGATTATCCCGCCATCGACCAGATCATCCAGAGCGTGTCCGGGCTGATGGGACTGTCGGGCAAACCCGATGGCGGGCCGATGCGGGTGGGCTTTCCCATCGTCGACACCTACAGCGCCTTGCTCGCAGCCTTTGCGATTCAGTCGGCCTATGTGCAGCGTCTGCGCGACCCTGAGGGCCGGGGCCAGCACATCGACATGTCGATGCTCGATGCCTCGCTGGTGATGATGGCGTCGGTGGTCCATCCGCTGATGATCTCGAACACCAGTCCGAAGCGCACCGGCAACCGCGGGTTCTCGCTGGCGCCGACGGCGGACACCTTCGACACCCTGAAGGATCCGATCACCATCGGCGCCGTGCAGCAGGGCCAATATGAACGATTATGTACGGCACTTGAACGCCCGGACCTGCTGACTGACTCCCGCTTTGCCGATCCTGACAGCCGCATGGTCCATGATGACGCTCTCCAGACAGAACTTGCCCGTACTTTCGCGACGCGCACGGCACTCGAGTGGGAAGTGATCCTCTCCGAAGCCGGCGTGCCGGCGGGTGCGGTGCGCCCGGTGCGCGAGGTGCTCGAACTCGAGCAGTTGAAGGGGCGCGACCTGATGGTCGAAATCCCGGTGCCCAACCCGGCAGTCGAACAGGCTACCATCCTCAACGCGGGGTTCCGGTTTGCCCATGATGGTCCGGGCGTATCGGGGCCCCCGCCGCTGCTGGGGGAGCATACCGAAGCCGTGCTGCGCGAACTGGGTATCGAGGTCACGGCGTCTACCGAGCAAGCGACCCTTCGCTAGTGATGTTCCTGCTGCAACTTGCCATCACGGCTTTGCCAACGTAATTGTCGACAAAATAGCCGACAGCACCTTGGCTGAGGTGCGCCTAGCGGAGAGACGCATTGACCGAGGCTCATCGCCCACCACCCAAGACCTTCGTTCCGCCAAAGAACGATCTGCACGAGTTCAGTGCCGATGTGGTGGAGTCCTTCGACGACGCCCACGCCATGTTCAAGGACCTGCGCGGACGCTGCCCCGTTGCCCACAGTGCCGACTTCGAAGGGTTCTGGGTCCTCACCAAGTATGACGACGTGATCCGCGCCCTTGCCGATCATGAGACCTTTTCGACGGCATACCAGAACGTGGTGCCGCGGGTGGCGACCTCCGGACGCCGGCCGCCACTGCATCTCGACCCACCGGAACACACCCCTTATCGGCGAGCCATCACGCCGCTCTTTTACCCGGAGCGCATGGCCTTCTGGGAACCCGTGGTGCGCGGCATCGTCTTGAACCTGCTGGAGCCGCTGGTGGCGCGCGGCAGCTGCGACGTGTGCGTCGACTTCTCGTATCGCCTGCCGATCTTCGTGCTGGCGGAGTTCTTCCACATCCCGCCCGAACAGGCGGAGAAGATCCGCAACATCGGCGCCGATTTCAACCGGGCGCTGCAGGTTCGCGACACGGCGATGCTGGAGCGCACCAGCCTGTTCCTCTACGACGTGGCGCGCGACATCATTGCCCTGCGCAAGGCAGAGCCGCTCGATCCCGGTGTTGATCCCACCAGCGCCATGCTCGCGGCGCGTGACGACGCCGGCGACCCGCTGCCCGATGACATGATCCTTGGGACCATCCGGCAATTGCTGGTGGTCGGCATCATTGCGCCCACCACCTTCACCGGTTCCATGGCGATCCACCTGTCGCGCCACCCGGAGCACTTCGCCATGCTCAAGGCCGATCCGGCACTGATACCCGCCGCCCTCGAGGAGTTGCTGCGTCTCTACACGCCCTATCGCGGCTTTGCCCGCACCGCCAAACGCGACATCGAGATCGGTGGCCGGAGCATCAGGAAGGACGAGCCGATCGCCCTCGCCTTCACCTCGGCCAACCGTGATCCCGACGCCTTCGAGGATCCCGACAGCTTCCGGCTTGATCGAGAGGGGCACAAGCAGCACATGGCGTTCGGGCGTGGTCCGCACCAATGCGCCGGCGCGCCACTGGCCCGGCTGATGCTGCGGGTCACGCTGGAGGAGTTGGTTGCGCGCACGGACGGATGGGAACTGACCGGCCCCACCCCGATGACCACCTGGCCCGAATATGGCCCACTCAGCGTACCGGTGCGGTTCCTCAACCGAGGCGAGGGCTAGCGGAAATGCTCTTCAGCCAGCCGGATGACATGTTGATTGCCGGCGTGGACGTGAGCCCGCATGGCGGCCTCAGCGGCGTCGGGCTTGCCGGCAAGGATGCTGCTGGTGATGACCTGATGGTCGCGGTTGGAACTGGCCATCGAGTCACTGGAGAAACTGCGCGGCAGTTGCAGCCGGTAGAGCGGCAGGCGCACCCGGGCGAGGGATTGTTCCACATGCCGGTTGCCGGCGATGCGGCAGATGGTGGCGTGATAGTCGAAGTTTTCGGCGTTGTACCGGTCGACGTCGTTGCTCGCCTCTGCCTCGTCCAGTCGGTTCTGATGGGCCCGCAGCAGGTCCCGCAGCGTCTGGTCGAGCTCCTTTTCGGCCGCCAGCCGCGCCGACAGCCCTTCCAGCACTTCGCGGACGCGCCCCATCTCGAGGATCTCGGCGCGGGTGAAGCGGCGGACATAGACCCCCCGGTTCCGGACGAACTCGAGATAGCCCTCGCCGACCAGAGTCTTGAACACCTCGCGGATACGGCCCCGACCTACGGCGAACTCTTCAGCCAGATCAACCTCGATGAGCCGCTGCCCAGGGGCATAGGCACCCCGGTGGATCCGGTTCTTGATGCCGTCGCCGATCGCTGCCGCGGAAATAGGTTCGCTCATCTTGCTGCTGTTCCTGACGCCGCGCGTGCCCACCCGGCTCGGTGCCACCCGCGCCGAGTACATATGAACCGGCCGTCGCACTGTCAAATCCGCCGACCATTTTCGTCGACAATCATGTTGACTTATTAGTTATACAACATAACTGTTCTGCACAGTCGGGAAGGGAGGATCCTATGACTAAGCCTATTCTGGGTAGCATGCGCAGGAGCGCGCTCGGGTTGATGTGCGGGGTGGCGCTTTCGGTCGCACCCACTCTGCCGGCATGGGCGCAAGCCGACGACCTGATCGTCGCGGTGTCGACGTTCTCCGAAGAAACGATGACCCCGTGGGGCGGCAGTGGTCAGCGCAAGACATATCTCGACGTCGTCTACGAATACCTGACCTATGTCGAACCGGGCTCGCTCAAGACCGTGCCGGGTCTCGCCCAGTCGTGGGAAGTCAGCGAGGACGGGCAGAAGTGGACCTTCAACCTTCGCAAGGGCGTTGAGTTCTCCGGAGGCTATGGCGAGATGACGTCCGCGGACGTCGCATACTCCATCGAGCGGCTGATCCGTGACGACTCCCGTGCTGGCCCGGCTTCGCCGATGCGCCGGCTGATTGCTTCGGTCGAGACTCCCGATGACTACACTGTTGTCGTAAACCTCAACTTCCCCGACTTCGAGCTGGCGCAGGGCTATTTCGGTGCGACCCAGCAATTGGGCATCGTGTCCAGGAAGCACTTCGACGCGCTGGGTGAAGCGGACGCAGAAGCCACCCCGATCGGCACCGGCGCCTATGAACTGGCCAGCATCACCCCCGGCTCCGAGATCGTGATGAAGCTCCGCGACGATGTGGAGAACCACTGGCGCGTCGCGCCGGAGTTCGAGACCATCGTTTTCAAGGTCGTGCCCGAAGAATCCACTCGCGTCGCCATGCTGCGCACCGGGGAAGCGGACATTGCGCCCATCGGCTTCGACTCCATCCCGACCGTGCGCGATACCGGCCTGACCATTGTCTCGGCAGAGGCGACCTGGTCTCCTGTGGTTCGCTTTGGCGGCCTGATCGAGACGTCCGACAACCGCTACAACCCCGATGCGCCGTGGGCGATCAAGGAAGTGCGGCAGGCTCTCAACTACGCCGTCGACAAGCAGACCATCATCGACGAACTGTTCCACGGAGAAGGCACGGTGGCGTCGAGCGACACCCCGGTTGCCGCCTGGTCGAGCGTCGAACCCTACCCCTACGATCCCGAGCGCGCTCGCGAATTGCTGGCCGAAGCGGGATACGAGAATGGCTTCGACATCACCATTCGCACCTTCACCACCGCACCCGGAGCCGAACTGCCGCTGATGGCGGAAGCGGTCGCGCTCTACTGGCGGGACATCGGGGTGAACGCCTCGATCGAGCCGGTCGACTGGCCTTCCCTGCGCTCCGAATGGACGGAAGGGCGCGCCAACAACTATGTCTGGACCCACCGTGGCTTCCCGTTTGCAAGCGCTGCCAACGGCATGGAAGCAGGGTATCTGGCTGCGAGCGTGTTCGCCAGCTTCAGCACGGCTGAGCTGGAGACGATGATCCAGGATTTCTCCACCGAAGTGGACCCCGAAGCCCGGGAAGCAAAGTTCACCGAAATCGGTCAGTATCTGCGTGACGAGGCGGCGGCCGTGTTCATCGCCCTTGCCAACGAGCCCTACGGTATCAGCGACAAGGTCGGCGAGTGGAAGATCACCACGGCATACGTGTGGAACTTCGACCAGGTCACCCGCGCCGACTGACCTCTTTTCAACTCCCGATGCCGCGTCCGCGCGGCATCGGCCTACGCACCGGGCGCCGGCCATGCTGAAACTCATCGCTACTCGGATAGGTGAAGCGCTGATCGCGCTGCTGCTGATGAGCCTGGTGATCTTCCTTCTCAGCCGGCTGACCGGAGACCCTGTGGCGCTGCTGCTCGGCGACGGGGCGACGGAAGCCGACAAAGCCAAGCTGACGCAGGACCTCGGTCTCGACCAGCCCCTGCCGCTCCAGTACCTGACCTTCCTCGGCAATGCCCTGACCGGCGACTTCGGTCGGTCCGTCACCGCCGGCAGCCAGCCGGCACTCGATCTGGTTCTTTCACGACTGCCGGCGTCCCTGAGCCTGGCCGCAGTGGCGCTGGTGTTCACCGTCACCATCGGCATTCTGTTCGGCGTGCTGGCGGCCATCCGCCGCAATTCCGTGGTGGATATCGCGGCCCGGCTGGTGGCGCTGATCGGCCAGTCGGTGCCGAGCTTCTGGCTCGGGATCGTGCTGATGTATGTGTTCGCAGTGCAGCTGGGCTGGTTGCCGACCTCCGGCTACGGGCAGTGGCAACACTACGTATTGCCCGCCGCCACCTTGGGCCTGTTCACCCTCGCCGCCATCACCCGCCTGGTCCGCTCCTCCATGCTCGAGGCGCTGGGCAGCGAGTACATCAAGCTGGCGCGGATCAAGGGCCTCTCGGAAGCAGCGGTGATCTGGAAGCACGCGCTCGCCAACAGCCTGATCCCGGTGATCACCTTCATGGGCACGTTCTTTGCCGTGATGATCACCGGTGCCGTGATTGTCGAGACGGTCTTCTCCTGGCCCGGCATCGGCCGCCTGGCCTACGAGTCGATCCTCTCGCGCGACTTTCCCGTGGTGCAGACGGTGGTGCTGGTCATCACCTCTCTCTTCATCCTCGCCAACCTCGCCGTCGATCTGCTCTACGTCCTGGTCGATCCACGCATGCGGAGCCGGAGCTGATGGTGGACGTGAGCTCGGGCACCCGCGCACGCCGCGCCGGGATCATCACCAGCGTTGCCGGATTATGGCGCTCGCTGGACTGGCCTCTGCGGATTGCCGCGGCGCTGCTGGTCCTCTTTGTCGTCGTGGCTCTTTTCGGTCCATGGCTCACGCCGTACGACCCACTCACCGGATCCCTGCGCGCCCGGCTGGTGCCGCCGGCCTGGCAGGAGGGCGGCAGTTGGGCGCATCCCTTCGGGACCGACCGGCTGGGTCGTGACATCCTGTCCCGCATCATCGCCGGGGCCCGCATTTCGTTGACCGTGTGCGCCCTGGTGATCGCGATTTCCGGAGCGCTGGGCACTGCGGTTGGCACGGCGGCCGGCTATTTCGGCGGCTGGACCGATCGCATCCTGATGCGGCTCGTCGATCTCGCCCTTTCCTTCCCCGTCATCCTGCTGGCGCTGCTGCTGGGAGCAATATCCGGGCCGAGCTTCACCAACATCATCATTGTCATCTCGCTGGTGCTGTGGAGCCAATATGCCCGCATGGCGCGCGGAGAGACCCTGAAGATCCGCAACGAGGACTATGTCGACCTCGCCCGCACCTCCGGCCTGTCCGACTGGAAGATCATCTGGCGGCATATCCTGCCCAACATCGCGCCGGCCCTGATCGTGATCGCTACTCTCCAGGTCGGCGTCGTGATCGTGCTCGAAGCTTCCCTCAGCTTCCTCGGTGTCGGCGTGCCCCCACCCGCGCCGTCATGGGGATCGATGGTCGCCGACGGCCGCTCCTATATCGCCTCGGCCTGGTGGCTCTGCATCGTGCCGGGCACGGCGATCCTGCTGACGGTGATGGCTGTGAACCTTGTCGGCGACGCGCTCGCCGACCGCATCAACCCGGCGCTGAGGGGCCGCAACATCTGATGACGACGACTCCGTCCCTTCTTCAAATGCGCAATGTCAGCGTCCGCCTTGGCGGTGACCGCGACGCCCTGAGCCTGATCGAGAACATCGATCTTTCGATCGGGGCCGGTGAGACCCTCGGACTGGTGGGGGAAAGTGGCTCGGGCAAGACCACGCTTGGCATGACGCTGATGCGCCTGCTGCCGCCGCTGCTGGAACGGGGTCGGTCGGGCGAAATCCTCTATGACGGCAAGGACATTGCCGCCCTGTCCGCAGCGGAGATGACGGCCATCCGGGGCGGGGAAATCTCGATGATCCTGCAGGATCCGATGGCCTCCCTGAACCCGATCTTCACGATCGGCAGCCAGCTCAGGGAAGGGCTGCGCCTGCATGCGACCGGAGAGGGTAGTCTCCAGGAGCGCGCCATAGCCGCCCTGGAAAGCGTCCGCATTCCCTCGCCCGAGGCGCGGCTGTCCAACCATCCCCACCAGATGAGCGGCGGTATGCGCCAGCGGGTGGTCGGGGCGATTTCTCTGACGCGCGCGCCACGGCTGCTGATCGCCGACGAGCCCACCACTTCCCTGGACGTGACCATCCAGTACCAGTTCCTCGAACTGCTCAAGGACCTGCAGAAGCGGCTCGGCATGGCGATGCTGTTCATCACCCACGACTTCGGCGTCGTCGCCCGGATGTGTGACCGGGTTGCGGTGATGTATGCCGGCCAGATTGTCGAGGAGGGGCCGGTGCGCGAGATCTTTCACCGGCCGGCACACTGGTACACCCGCGCCTTGCTGGACAGCATCCCCACGGTCGACCGGGCGCCCAGGCGCCTCCCCACCATCCCCGGCTCACCTCCACCGGTCTCGGCCCGCCCCCAGGGCTGCCGTTTCCACCCGCGGTGCGCCAACGCCCAAGCCAGGTGCCTCGAGCCGCCCCGGACATTCGAGGTGGGTGCAAACCACACCACAAGGTGCTGGTTCCCCCTGCAGGCGCAGCGAGGCGCGGCATGAGCGGCGCCATCCTGTCCGCCCGCGGCCTCAGCCGCGTGTTCAAGGTGAAGCACAACGGCCGCCAGCAGGATCTCCATGCGGTCACCGAGGTTGACCTGGACCTCCTGCCGGGACGAACTCTTGGTGTGGTCGGCGAGTCCGGTTGCGGCAAGACCACGCTCAACCGGCTGCTCCTGCTGCTCGACACGCCCACCACCGGCCAGGTGCAGTTTCACGGAGAGCCCAGCACGACGCTGTCGCCGCAGGCGAAACGCGAGTTCCGCCGGGCGGTGCAGCCGGTATTCCAGAACCCCTTCTCTTCGCTCGATCCGCGCATGCGGGTGGGCTCGATCATTGCCGAGCCGCTCTCGACCATCACCGACCTGACCCGCCAGCAGATCGAGGATCGCGTCGGCGAAGTGCTGGAGGCGGTCGGCCTGCGACGGGAAGATGCGCGGCGCTTTCCCAACGAGTTCTCCGGCGGACAGCGGCAGCGCATCGCCATCGCCCGCGCCATCGCTTCGCGGCCGCGGGTGCTGATGCTGGACGAGCCTGTTTCCTCCCAGGACATTTCCATCCGGGCGCAGATCCTCAACATCCTCAAGGACCTGCAGGATGAGTACGGCCTCGGCTGCGTGTTCATCTCGCACGACCTCGCCACGGTCCGGTTCATGGCCGATGACGTGATCGTCATGTATCTCGGCCGCATCATCGAGCGCGGCTCCGCCGAGGCGATCTGCACCACACCCAGCCATCCCTACACCCGCGCCCTGCTGGCCGCAGCCCTGCCGCCCGACCCGGACGCTCCGCCGCCGGACTTGCCCCCACAGGGCGAGATCCCGAGCCCGCTCGATCCGCCGCCGGGTTGCCCCTACCACACCCGCTGCCCGCTGCGGTTCGATCGCTGCAGCAGCGTTCGCCCGCCCATGTTTGCAGCGCCCCATGGCGGTGCCGCGGCATGTCACCTTCTTGATCCGGAGCTGCCTGGTGAGCATTGACTTCGTCGCCGTCGGCGATGTCGCGCCGGACCGCGACCGCCGCGCCACCATCTTCGATGCCGTGCGGGAACGGATCGGCCGCGCCGACCTCGGCTTCTGCCAGCTCGAGGTCAACCTGACCGGGCGCGGGGTGCGGCTGCCGCAGGCGCGCCACACCATGCGCGGCGATCCCGCCATTGCTGACGCCCTGGTCGATGCTGGTCTGGAGGTCGTCTCCTTCGCCGGAAACCACTGCATGGACTGGGGCCCCGAGGGGCTGTCCGATACCCTGCATCACCTCGATCGGGTGGGTGCCATCCAGATCGGCACGGGCCGAAACATTGCGGAGGCGCGCCAGCCGGCCTTCATCACCCGCAACGGGGTGACGGTTGGCTTCATCTCGGTCAATTCCATTCTGCCGATGAACTACTGGGCCGAGGAGAATCGCCCCGGCTGCGCCCCGATGCGGGCACACACGATCTACGAGCAGATCGAGCACGACCAGCCCGGCACGCCGGCCCGCATCCACACTTACCCCTTCCGCGACGATCTCGAGGCGCTCGTGTCCACCATCCGGCAGGTGCGGAATCAAGCGGACGTGGTGGTGCTGTCGCACCATGCCGGCATTCACTTCGTCCCGGCGGTGATCCCCGACTACCAGCGGGAGGTGGCGCACGCCGCCATCGATGCCGGGGCGGACCTTGTTCTTGGCCACCACGCCCACATCCTCAAGGGCATCGAGGTCTACAAGGGCAAAACAATCGCTTACAGTCTCGCCAATTTTGCCATCGACCTCCGGATGGACGAGGCGCATGCCCAATCCAAGGGCTTCAAAGAGATCCAGAAGCTGAACCCGGACTGGGTGCCCGACTTCTCCAGCCGCTACAACTTCCCGCCCGGCTCCGAGATGAGCGTGATGCTGGAAGCGACATTGTCCCGCGACGGCGTGAGCGATGTGCGCTTCGTGCCGATCATGATCGGGCGCGACGCAGATCCGAAGATCGTTGCGCCCGACCAGCCGGATTTCGACCGCATCCGAGCCTACCTCCAGACCATCGCCGATCAGGCGGACCTGGGCAGCGTCGTCGCGGCCGATGGCGACGTGCTGCGCGTTGCGGCCCGGCAATGACCCTCACACGGAGTTTGCTGGAAGACTATGTCGCCATCCGTGACATCAGCCCCGCGGCCAAGGCCGCAGTGGCCATTGCTCTGGCAGATGGCCTGGCGGTGATGGTGGCCGCCAGCGGCCTCGAGCCTGCCGTTGCTCCGGTGCTCGCCTATGCTTCGGCCTCTGGTGCCGGGCCGTCGACGTTGATCGGATCGGGCCGGAAGGTGTCGCCGGTCATGGCAGCCATCGGCAACGGAGCCCTGGCCCACGCCATCGACTTCGAGGACACGTTCGGAGAGGGAAAGATCCATCCCAACGCCTCGCTGATCCCTTCCGTGCTCGCCCTGGCCGAGGCCGAGAGCCGGAGTGGAGCCGAGGTGATCCGGGCGCTGTCCCTGGGCTGCGACTTCGCATGCAGGCTATCGCTGGCACTGGACGGCGACCCGGCGAAGCGGGGTTGGTACCATCCGCCGATCCTTTCGGGGCTCGGTGCAACCCTCGGTTGCTGCCTCTTGTTCGACCTGGACGCGGGCACCTCGCTCAACGCCCTTGGCCTTTTCGCCGCGCAATTCATGCTCGCCGACGAGCTTAAGCGTAGTCCGCTGTCCCACCTGCGCGCCGTTCGCGAAGGCTTTGCGGCACGGGCAGCGGTGGAGGCGGCGTTGCTGGCCCGCGCTGGCGTCGTCGCGGTGGAGCAACCTCTCGAGGGCCCCGGAGGTGTATTCCCGATCCTGACCGGCCATGCTCCCCGGCAGAGCGCCTTTGCCGGGATCGGCAGGCACTTCTACGGCCCTGAAGTCGGGGTGAAGCAATGGCCATCCTGCCGCGGCACGCACAGCGCCATCGTCGCCGCCCAGCGGCTCCGCGAGCGGGGCGTGACGCCCTCCGACGTCACGCAGGTCACCGTTTCCGTGTCAGCGCCCAACGACATGCTGTTCGTGCCCCGCCAACAGCGAATTGCTCCGCAGACGGCTATCGATGCGAAGTTCTCGATCCCCTTCGTCTTCGCTACGGCGCTGGACGGGGAAGACGTGGACCTTGCCAGTTTCACGCCGGAAAGGCTCGCCTCGGACAATACTCTCGAACTTGCCAGCCGCATCTACATGGAGGCGGCGCCTCCGCCTCCGGGCATCGAAGCCGTTTACACCCTGCGGGCTACGACAGGCATATCGATCACCGAGACCGTTGAAGCGGTTCCCGGCCTGCGAACGGCTGACACCACGCTCGAGGGTATCGCACCCAAGCTGAAGGCCTGTCTTGCAGCTGGGAAGAAGCCGGTGGATTGCCGTCCCTTGCTGTCTGCCGTTGCCCGGCTGGAGACCGACGGCCCCGGGGACCTCATACGCCTGCTCTAAGGCGGCACCGGCGCAGAGCGCCGGCGCCTCCTCTCAGTACAGCACCCACACCAGCCAGAGCGTGATGGGCGGGAACATCACGAGGATCGCGGTACGAACAAGATCGCTGGCAACGAACGGGATCACGCCGCGATAGGTCTCCGACAGCCGCGTTTCCGGCGCCATCGAGTTGATGATGAACAGGTTCATCCCCACCGGCGGCGTGATCAGGCCAACCTCCACCACGATCAGCACGATGATGCCGAACCAGATGCCGAACTCGTCGGGCGTCAGGCCGAAGTCCAGGACCGACATCATCGGGTAGATGATCGGCACGGTCAGCAGGATCATGGAAAGCGAATCCATGAAGCAGCCCATGATCATGTAGAAGACCAGCACGATGACGAGCACTATCCAGGGGTTGAAGCCCTGATCGGCGACCCAGGCTGCGGAGATCTGCGGCAGTTGCGAGAGCGCCAGGAAGGTGTTGAGCGCCGCTGCGCCGAGCACGATCAGGAAGATCATGGCCGTCGAGGTAGCCGTTGCCAGGCACGCCTCGATCAGCCGCTTGCGGTCAATGCCGCGATTGGCCCAGGCGATGATGCCGGTACCGGCGGCGCCAACGGCGGCAGCCTCGGTGGGGGTGAAGATGCCGGCGTAGATGCCGCCGATCACCAGCAGGAACACCACCATTACCGGCCAGGTCTGTCCCAGTTGACGGAACCGCTCGCCATAGGGGACCCGCTCGCGCAGGCCGCCTGCGCCGGGCTGCACACGCACATAGATGGCAATGACGATGATATAGCCGATCGCCGCCAGGATGCCCGGCACGAAGGCGCCCATGAACAACTTGGCGATGTTCTGCTCGGTCAGGACCGCAAAGATGACCAGGATGACCGAAGGCGGGATCAGGATGCCAAGGGTGCCGCCGGCGGCAACCGTACCGGTCGCCAGGGCACCGGAATAGCCATACTTCCGCAATTCCGGCAACGCCACCTGGCCCATGGTGGCAGCAGTAGCCAGCGACGATCCGCAGATGGCGCCGAACCCTGCACTTGCCCCGATCGCCGCCATGGCCACACCGCCCTTGCGATGGCCGACCCAGGCGGCAGCGGCGTTGAACAGCTTGCTGGACAGGCCCCCCAGCGTAGCGAACTGGCCCATAAGCAGGAACAGCGGCACCACCGACAGCGAGTGCGACGCGAAGGTGGAGTAGGTCAGGTTCTTGAACTGGGACGACACCGGATTGAAGTTGCCGGTGATCATCCAACTGCCGAACACGCCCACCCCCAGCATGGCGAGGCCGATGGGCACCCGCAGGAAGATGAGGACGAGAACGACGGGGATCGCGAACAGGCCGATGACGAAGGCGCTCATGTGTGGGCTCCTGCACCCGGTGCCTCAACGCGGCCGGCCACAGCATTGCTGATGGACCGGCCGAGCACATAGACGGCCACGATCACCGTGACGACCGCGCCGACAAAGCCCATCGCGTATGCCCATCCGAGCGAGAACCGCAGCATCACCGTCGTCTCGCGGTAGGCGAACTTGTCCATCATCCCGAAATACAGCCGCCAGGCGATGAAGGCCGAGGCCACCAGCATCATGATGTCGGTGACCACCAGTATCCACGCATTCACCCGGGGCCCGAACGAGTCGGTGACCAGCGAAACCAGCGCATGGCCACGCACCAGATGCGTCCACGGCAGGAACGCGAACACCGCAAAGCCCATGCCGATGGAGATCAGTTCATAATCGCCGATGATGGGCTTGAGCCCCGCCCATAGCATCGCCCGGCCGATGATGCTGACCACTGACATCACCACCATCGCAATGAGCACCAGCCCACCCGCAATCGCGGTCCATCGGGCAAGGCCGACCACCACCCGTCCCAGCGCCGAGTCATCTCGAAACACTGTCACTACTCCCCCTGTCGAGGCACAGTCCCCCCTGTGCCATCTCTCTTGCGTTTATTCCATTTCACCTGCGCGGTGAAATGACGGATGGAAGAAAACCATAACCTGGAGCTTATCGACTACCGAAAGTCTTGCTGCATCCTGGATAGTTATCTTCGTGAACTATAACCGCCGGAGCGATCTTTTCTTAAGCGCCCAGGAGCCGGCGCGCGTTGTCCTTGAGGATCAGCGGCCGCACTTCTGGTCGAATATCGATCTGCTCGAAGTCTGCGAGCCACCGATCCGGCGTGATCGCCGGCCAGTCGGATCCGAACAGCATCTTATGCTTGAGCAGCGTGTTGGCGTAGCGCACCAGAATGGGCGGGAAGTACTTCGGCGACCAGCCGCTGAGGTCGATATAGACGTTGGGCTTGTGGGTCGCGACCGCCAGTGCCTCTTCCTGCCAGGGGAAGGAGGGGTGCGCCAGAATGATCGGCATCCCCGGAAAGTCCGCCGCCACGTCGTCAATCAGCATTGGATTGGAATAGCGCAGCTTCATGCCCATGCCGCCCGGCATGCCGGCGCCGACGCCGGTCTGGCCGGTATGGAACAGCGCCGGCTTGCCCGTCTCCGCAATGGCTTCGTAGAGCACATAGGCCGAGCGGTCGTTGGGCTCGAAGCCCTGCATGGTGGGGTGGAACTTGAAGCCCTGCACGCCATGGTTCTCGACCAGGTCGCGCGCTTCACGAGCGCCGACCTTGCCCTTGGCAGGGTCGATCGATGCGAACGGGATCAGGATGTCCGAGTGCTCGGCAGCCTGTTCCGCCACTTCGTAGTTGTTGAAGCGCCGGAAGCCGGTCTCGCGCTCCGCGTCCACCGGGAAGATGCACGCCGCGATGTTGCGCTCGCGGAAATACTGCGCCGTCTCGGCCACGGTGGGCTGCGGCGAGTGGCCCATGCGGAAATACTGCTTCATGTGCTGCTGGAAGTCGTCATAGCCGTCATCGGCGTGCGTGCCGCACGGCTCTTCCGCATGCGTGTGGATGTCGATGGCGCGAACGGCGTTGAAATCAACCATCGGCAAGCTCCAGGGAGATCGGATCATGGCTGGCGCTGGAGGCCAGCAGTTTGTCAAGCAGCCGCAGCAGTTCCATCTGCTCCGGCTCGTCCAGGGCAGACGCGGCCAGCCGGTCATTGCGCTGCATGCGCGCCGCCAGTTGCTGCCGCAGGGTCTCGCCCGCTTCGGTCAGGGTCAGTTCCACCGCGCGGGCGTCGTCCGCCGGAACCGCACGACTGAGCAGCCCGCGATCTTCCAGGCCGCGCACCACCTTGGTCATGTTGGACCGCTTGATGCTGAGCGCTTCGGCCAGCACGCCCTGACGCGTGCTGGGATTTTCAGCCACCATTTCCAGGATGGCATATTCGGCAGGCGTGATCCCCAGCGGCCCGAACTCGGCATAGTAGATGGCAAAGAAGTGCAGCTGCACCAGCCGCAGCTTCAACCCGATCAGGTCGTCGAGAGCACCCCTGCTCAGTCCCATCACCCCGGGTCCTTGGGAATCAGGCGTTCGGCACGCCCTTCAAGAAAGGCCCGCAGACGCTCCCGCGCTTCCGGCGTCGCCGTCGTGATCGAGGACATCAGCGACTCGACGAACAATCCGTCGTCCTGACCCATGTCCTGGATGCGCGGCAGCGCATTGATCACGGCAAAATTGCTCAGCGGAGCGTTGCCCGCAGCCCGCCGTGCCAGCTCCCTGGCCTTGTCCAGCGCTTCGCCGGCCCCCACCAGGTACTGGCAGAGCCCGATACGGTGCCCCTCCTCCGCCGTGAGCACGCGCCCGGTCAGCATCATGTCGGTCATGTTGGCATGATTGACGAGGCGCGCGATCCTGACCGATCCGCCGCCGCCCACGAAGATGCCCCGCTGCCCCTCGGGCAGGGCGAACCTGGTGGTAGCGTCTGCCACGCGCACATGCGTGGCCGCTGCGATCTCGAGACCGCCTCCGACCACCGCCCCATGAAGAGCCGAAACGAAGGGAATGGCGCCGCGCTGGATCAGATCGAACACCTGGTGCCAGCGACGCGAGTTCCTGATCGCACCGATCAGGTCGCGCTCGGAATGCTCTGCAAGATCAAGGCCGGCACAGAAATGCTTGCCGTGTCCATGGAGCACGGCCGCCCTGGCTTCGCCGGAAGCGCGATCCACGGCGCTGGCCAGCTCCTCGATCACGGCATCCGAGATCGCATTGCGCTTTTCCGGGCGGTTGAAGCCGATAAGGGCGACATCCCCGTCGAGGTCATAGGTGATCAGTGCCGCCATCCGTCTTTCCCGCTAATTTAGTTTACTAGTGGACAATTCCGGTGTTGAATGTCAAGCACCGGACGCGAACCGGAACTCAGGGAGGGGTTAGTGACGGCGCTGAAACAGCAATCCGCAGAGGTGGCGTCCGCGGCGCTGCGCCAGGCGCGCTATTGGGAGCCGCAGATCGAGGTGGACCGCCGTTCCGACGGCACCATCTATGTCCGCCAGCTGGGCGAGTTGCCCACGCCGCCGCAGCGAATCGCCGATCGACTGCAGCACTGGGCCGACACCACGCCCGACCACACCTTCGTTGCCGATCGCGGACCCGACGGCGAGTGGCGCCGCCTCTCCTACAGCCAGATGCTGGACCGCGCTCGCCGCATCGGCCAGAAGCTCCTCGACCTCGAGCTTTCGACCGAGCGCCCTGTCCTCATCCTTTCGGGCAACGACATCGAGCATGCCCAGCTGGCGCTGGCCTGTATTTTGGTCGGCGTCCCCTACTCTGCCCTTTCCGAGGCTTATTCGCTGGTCTCGTCCGATTTCAGCAAGCTTAAGGACATCAAGGGCCTGCTGAACCCCGGACTGGTCTTTGCCGCCGACGGAGAAACCTTCGCCCGGGCGCTCGACACGGTCTTCGACGACGTCACGGTGATGGTGGCCCGCCGGCCCAACCGGCCGGATGCGCTGCTGTTCAGCGACGTGCTCGCCACCGAAGCCACCGCGGCAGTGGATGCTGCAGCCGCGGCCGTGCGCCCTGACACCATTGCCAAGTGGCTCTTCACCTCCGGCTCGACCGGCTCGCCCAAGGCCGTGATCAACACCAACGGCATGATCGCGGCCAACCAGATGATGGTGCGCGACTGCTACGCCTTCGTCGAGGACGAACCGCCGGTGATCCTGGACTGGACGCCCTGGAACCACACCGCCGGCGGCAACAAGGTGTTCTTCCTGGTGCTGTTCAACGGCGGCACCCTCTATATCGACGACGGCCGCCCGACCTCCTCCGGGATCGACAAGACGCTGCGGAACCTGGCCGAGATCGCCCCCACTTGGTTCTTCAACGTGCCCCGCGGCTACGAAGAAATGGTCCACGCCTTTGACCGCGACCACACGCTGCGCAACACCTTCTTCTCGCGCGTGAAGATGCTGATGTACGCAGGTGCCGGCCTGGGGCAGCACACCTGGGAGGCCCTGCAGCGCCAGTCGGTGGAAGCCACCGGCGAACGCGTGCTGATCGCATCAGGCCTCGGCGCCACCGAAACGGCGCCCTTCTCGCTGATGTGCACGATCGAGGCCGAGCGGGCCGGCAATGTCGGCATCCCGGCCAAGGGGATTACGCTGAAGCTGGTACCGGTCGGCGACAAGCTCGAGGCCCGGCTCAAGGGCCCCAACATCACCCCCGGATACTGGAAGCAGCCGGAACTGACGGCCAAGGCCTTCGACGAGGAAGGCTTCTACAATCTGGGCGACGCCTTGCGCTTTGCCGACCCAGACGACGTCTACCGGGGATTCTATTTCGACGGCCGTACGGCCGAGAACTTCAAGCTGCGCACCGGCACCTGGGTGAATGTGGGGCGCCTGCGCACCGGCTTCATCGATCACTTCGATGGCCTGGTGAAGGACGTTGCCATCACCGGGTTCGACGAGGAGTTCCTGGGGGGCCTGGTGTTCCCCGACCTCCGCGCCGCTCGCGAACTCGCGGGTGACGACCGGCTTGAAGGCGAAGCGCTGATGGGCCATCCCGCCGTGCGCGCTGCCTTTGCGGACAAGCTCCGTGATCTGGCAAGCACCAGCACCGGTTCTTCGACGCTGATCCGGCGCATCATCCTCATAGCAAGGGCGCCGGATATCGACCGCGGTGAAGTCACCGACAAGGGCTCGATCAACCAGCGCCAGGTGCTCTCCAACCGTGCCGGCGATGTTGCCGAGATCTACGGGGGCAGCCACCGCGTCATCTCGATCGAGGAGTAGGAGCCAAGTGCAGATCAACGGACAAACAGCGATCGTGACCGGCGGCGCTTCGGGTCTCGGTGCCGCCGTCACCGCCAGGCTCCTGGCGGAGGGCGCGCGAGTGGCCGTGTTCGACCTGCATCCGGCGGACAATGGCACGCTGAACCTGAGCTGTGACGTTGCCTCCGATGCCGGCGTCCGTGCCGCCCTGGAGCAGGTCCAGGGCGAACTCGGCACCCCGCGCATCCTGGTCAACTGCGCCGGCATCGGTCCGGCCAAGCGGGTCGTCGGCCGCGACGGACCGATGGATCTCGAACTGTTCGAGCGCGTGCTTCGGGTGAATCTGGTCGGGACCTTCAACATGATCCGCCTGGTGGGTCACGCCATGTCCGTCTCCGAGCCGCAGCCTGACGGCGGCCGAGGCGTCATCGTTTCGACCGCCTCTGTTGCGGCCTTCGAAGGACAGGTGGGTCAGGCCGCCTATTCGGCCTCCAAGGGTGGCATCACCTCGATGACCTTGCCGATCGCGCGTGAGTTTGCACGGTTCGGCATCCGGGTGCTGACCATCGCACCCGGCATCTTCGAAACGCCCCTCCTCGCCGGGTTGCCGGAAGAGGCCCAGCGCTCCATCGCTGCGTCCATTCCCTATCCTGCCCGGCTCGGGCGGCCCGACGAATTCGCGCACATGGTCGCGGCTTGCATCGGCAACGACTACCTCAACGGCGAGGTGATCCGCCTCGACGGTGGGACACGGCTGGCGCCCACCTGAGATCACGCACCCAACGCAGCCGAGTGGATGCTGCCCTACGCGTCGAGCTGAGAATGCCGGGCAGCGGCGATGCGCGAGCGGCGGTCCAACAGGCCAGCGCGTTCTGCCGCCGCAACCACATAGGCTCGCGCCGACTCCGCCGACGCCAGATTGTCCAGCGCACTCTGGCAGATCGCATAGGCGCGGCGGAATTCCCTTGTCCTGTCGCCTCGCCAGAACCGCTCCATATACGACAGAGCATCCGAGGCGTTGTTGGCGCGGAAGTTGCCGCCACGCCCATGCTGCAGGAATATCGGTTTGTCGAAGTTCTTTCGGCCCATGCCTACCTCTCTGTTCTTTTTGTTTCGTGACTAAAGAACATAGATTGGCCTGAAAAGAATAAGTTCAACGGACCTGCGACAACATGACGATCGAGAAGAATTCCCAAATACTGTCTCGATAGTTTCTCCGGCAGCGATTTGACAATTCTCGCAAGATGGTCATGATATGGTCATGACGCAGCAAATTTTCCTTTTGCATCACCTGAAGACCGCTCGCCTCACCTCAGGCTGATTGCCTGGTGCTGCCACCTGCCCCCCACGGGCAAGAGCGGCACCAGGATGTTCCGGCTCACCCTTTCTTTCCTGGTTCACCCAACCCCATGCATCGCATGGGGCTGGCTGCATTCGTCTGAGGCTTGCGATGACATTCCAGTATTCCGTCACTCTCCCCGTCAGCGGCCCCAACAAGGTGCGACGGTTCCGCGAATGGGCAGAAACCCACTTGCCTACCCTGAGCTACAGCCTGCCGGCGGAGACCGTGCTCAAGTCCGAGACCATGACGATACGGCTGATGTCTCCGGAGGACCGGCGGCATCTGCTCGAGGCCATCGCCGCCTCCTCGCGGATATAGGAGAACACCATGCAATCGCTGAGGTTTTGCCGCTCTTGCGCGGGGCCCGGCCCCCGCTCGGCGCACCGCTGCCCCTGGTGTCTGCGCGACTACCGTCGAAACACTGCCCGAACCAGCAGGATGCGAATAGCGCTTCGCCAGAGGGGCGGCACGCCTTCGGCGCGCATGTCGGAACGGGAAGGATCAAGACAATGACGATCACTGCCACCGCCGAGCACCGATCCCCCGCCATTCTCGTGGGAGAAAAGGAGCACCGACGCCTGACCATCGCCGCGTTGACCGACGTCACCAGCCACGCCGAGGAAGTCGACTTCCTCCTCTATGAACTCGATCGGGCACAGGTCGTCGACGACCGGACGCTGCCGTCCGACATCGTGCGGCTCAACAGCATCGTGCGCTTTCGCGGCGAAAGCGGGGAGGAACGCACCGTCAAACTCGTGCTCCCCGACGACACCTTCCTGGACGAACGGTTTCGCCTCTCCGTGACGTCACGGCACGGCGCCGCCCTGCTCGGCCTGCTCCCCAGCCAGGCCTTGTCCTGGCTTGAGCCCGACGGATCCAAGGGGCGGGTGGAGGTGATCAGCGTCGCCAACGCGCTCGCGCGATAGCGGTTCGGCATCTGACGGCCGAGGCTAGATCGGCCCGTCGCGCTCGAACTCTTCCCAACCCAGCAGCTGCGGGCGCGGACTACCGTCCGCAGCGGCCGGTGAAACCGCCGCGCCTGTCTTTTTCTGCTGTCGCGTCAGCTTGGCCTTCCATACGGCCCGGCGCCTGTTCTCGGCAGCCGTGACCGCATCTTCCTCCCGCCAGGCGTCGACGAGGTCGCGGTCAAGGATGTCCTCCACACGACGGGGATCAAACACGTGGAAGGTGATCTTTCTAGCTCGCCCGCGCAGCTTGACGGTGCGCGTTCCGGCGCTCGGCAGGCGGCCATCCTTGAGCCAGCGGTGCCGTTCCGTGGTCGAGATGGTCAGGATATCCTCGATCTCGCGCGGGATGACCGGCATGCTCTCGATCCCGCACAGGACCTCGGAAACGGTTGCCGCCGTAGCGTTGAACTGAGCTTCCGAGGCTTCGGGCATCCGCAAGGTGATTACCCCTGCGACCAGCTCCAGGGATTTCCTCACCGCCGAAGGCACGCGGGCCCGGAGCTCCAGCAGAATACCCCTGGCACGAACCGAGGAGCCGAGCGTCGCCCCGGCTGGCAGCGCCCACTCCTGAACGAGGTCGGTGGGGCTGACAGCTATCTGTTTTGGCTTGCGTGGCACCGGCCTTAGATGGGTTCTCGCCGGTGAAGTTCAATGCCTGCAGACTGCTGCGGTCAGCCCTTCACCGCCCCTCCGGTGAGCCCCGAGATCACATATCGCTGCGCCAACAGGAAGAAGGCCACCGCGGGCATGATCGACAGGGTCAGGAAAGCGAGGATGCGCGGCCAGTCGGAGCCGTATTGCCCCTGGAACTGCATGATACCCAGGGGCCAGGTGTACTTGGCTTCCGTGTTCAGCACGATCAGCGGCAACAGGAAGCTGTTCCAGCTGCCGACGAAATTGAACACGCCGACCGTCGCGATGATCGGCAGGCAAAGCGGCAGCGTCACATACCAGTAGATGCGGATATAGCCGCAATTGTCCATCCGGGCGGCATCGATCAGTTCCTTGGGCAACTCCTTGAAGAAATTGTGGAACAGCAGCACCGAGAAGGAAACACTGAACGCCACCTGCACGATGATGATGCCCCAGTGGCTGTCGAGCATGCCGAGGTCACGCATCTTGATAAAGAGCGGCAGGATGCCGGTGGCAGCTGGAAACAGCAGTCCGAGCATCAGGTAGCCCAGCAGGAACCGGCTGCCGAAGAACTTGATATGCGCCAGCGCAAAGGCGGTCATCGAGGCCACAAGGGTGGACAGCACCACCGTGCCCCCGGCAATCAGCAGCGAGTTGCCGAGGGAAGAGAAATAGCGGGGGCCACCGAGGATTTCGACGAATCGCACCGGGTCCCAGCTGGCCGGCAGGCCGAATGGATTGACCCGGAGTTCCCCGATTTCCTTGAACCCGCCCAAAGCGGTTGTGTAGAACGGCACGATCACGAAGGCGGCGACCACCAACAGGGTCAGCCACTGGATGGTCGAGATCGCCGGGCGCCGGCGCTTTCTGGCCATGGTCGACATCAGTTTTGCTCCGCCTTGAAGAGGACGCGCCGGTAGGCCAGCGCGACGACCACGCAGGCGATGAACAGCAGCACGCTCACCGCGCCACCGAAGCCGAGATTCATGCGCAGGATGCCGAACTGGTAGAGGAAGGTCACGATGGTGTGGCTGGAGTGCGAGGGTCCGCCATTGCTGAGCGGGATGATCAGGTCGAACAACTGCAGCGCACCGGTGATGGCAAAGAACACCGAGATCACGATCGCCGAGCGGATCATCGGGATCTGGATATGGCGCACGATCTGCCAGCGCTTGACGCCGTCCAGGCGCGCCGCCTCGATCACCTCGCTGGGGATGGATTGCAGCCCGGCGATATAAATCATCATGTGAAAGCCGAAATACTTCCAGGTGATCACCAGCATGATCGCCGGCATCACCCAGAACCGGTCCCCGAGCACGAACGGCATGTCCACGCCGATGGCACTGCCAACCGCGGGCAACAGTCCGTAATTGCCGTCATAGACGAACTTCCAGATCAGCCCGGCGGCCACTTCGGCCAGCATATAGGGCAGGAAGAACAGCACCCGGATCAGGTTGATGTGGGCGCCCCGCCCCGCCAACGCGATCGCGCACCACATGGCCAGCGGCAACTGGATCAGCAGCGACACGGCCACCACGATCAGGCTGTTGCGTACGGCCGTGCCGAAATTGCGATGGGTGAGCACGTCGTCGTAGTTCTTGAAGCCGACGAAGTCGGTGATCGGCCCATAGCCGTTCCACTTGAAGAAAGAGAACGTGGCCGCGTCAATCATCGGCAGGACGACGAAAACGGTGAACAGGATGATGGACGGCGGCAGGAACAGCAGCAGCGGCACGAGGCTCTTGCGCTCGACATAGCGTCGGCGGCGCAC
>JAEYXQ010000083.1 GCA_023431205.1 Pseudomonadota bacterium
GCCGATCATCGGTGTCGGCGGTATTCATTCCGCCGAGAGCGCCGTCGCCAAGTTCGAAGCGGGCGCGGATGCCATCCAGCTCTACTCGGCGCTGGTGTTCGGCGGCCTCGACCTGCTGTCGCGCATCAAGCGCGGACTTGTCGCCGCGGTCCGGGCCGGTGGCCATCGCTCGATCGCGGATCTCAGCGGGCGCCGCGTCGACGCCTGGGCGCGCGGCAGCGGCTTCGGGTAAGCCGGCCGATTGATCTGCGTGGTGCCACGTGCAATAGCCGCGGCCATGCCTGCCCTTCCTCCCCTTCTGGCCCTTCAGAATATCGCGCTGACCTTCGGTGGCACGCAGCTGCTGGAGCGCGCCGAACTGATCGTTTCGCCCGGGCAGCGCATCGCGCTGGTCGGCCGCAACGGCTCCGGCAAGTCCACCCTGCTGCGCATAGCCGCCGGTGAAGTCGGACACGATGCCGGCCAGCGTTTCGTCGAGCCTTCCGCCACCTTGCGCTACCTGCCGCAGGAGCCGGACCTCTCCGCCTACGCCACCACCCTGGCCTATGTGGAGGCGGGGCTCGCGCCCGGTGACGATCTCCACCGAGCCCGCTACCTGCTCGAGTCGCTCGGCCTGACCGGCGGGGAGTCCCCCGCGAACCTCTCCGGTGGCGAGGGCCGCCGGGCTGCACTCGCCCGTGTCCTGGCGCCACGGCCCGACGTGCTGCTGCTCGACGAACCCACCAACCACCTCGACCTGCCCGTCATCGAATGGCTGCAGTCTGAGCTCGACAGCCTGCGTTCGGCCATGGTTCTGATCTCTCACGATCGCCGGTTCCTCTCCGATCTCTCCCGCTCCACTGTATGGCTCGACCGCGGCGTCACCCGCCGGCTCGATCGCAGCTTCTCCGCCTTCGAAGCCTGGCGCGACGAGGTGCTGGAGCAGGAGGAGAAGGAGCGTCACAAGCTCGACCGGCAGATCGTGCGCGAGGAGCATTGGCTGCGCTACGGCGTCACCGCCCGCCGCAAGCGCAATGTCCGGCGCCTGGAAAACCTCTCCACCCTGCGGCGCGAACGGCGCGAACAACGCGGCGTCACCGGCAGCGTGTCGATGACCGCCTCTGCCGGCCGCACGTCCGGCGCTCTCGTGGCCGAGGCCGAGGGCGTCAACAAGGCCTATGGCGACCGCCCCATCGTGCGCGATCTCGACCTGCGCGTGCTCCGCGGCGACCGGCTCGGCATCGTCGGCCCCAATGGCGCCGGCAAGACCACGCTGATCAAGCTCCTGACCGGTTTGATGGCTCCCGATAGCGGCACGATCAAGCTCGGCTCGGCCATCGAGATGGCGATGCTCGATCAGGGCCGCGCTCGCCTCGACCCGGAGACGCGCCTGCGCGACGCCCTCACCGGCGGCGGCAGCGATACCCTGCAGATCAACGGCCAGCCCAAGCATGTGGTCGGCTACATGAAGGACTGGCTGTTCACGCCCGAACAGACCAATACCCCCATCGGCAAGATGTCGGGCGGCGAACGCGCCCGCGTCGCGCTGGCCCGCGCCCTGACGCTCCCGTCCAACCTCCTGGTCCTCGACGAGCCGACCAACGATCTCGACCTCGAAACCCTCGACCTCCTCGAGGAAATGGTCGCCGACTACCCCGGCACCGTCATCGTGGTCAGCCACGACCGCGACTTTCTCGACCGGGTCGCCACCTCCGTCGTGATGAGCGAAGGCGAAGGCCGTTGGATCGAGTACGCCGGCGGCTATTCGGACATGGTCGCCCAGCGCGGCGGTGGCGTCAGCGCTCGCGCCGCGATCACGCGTGAAGCGCCGAAGGCGGCAGCCGCCACGCCGCAACCGAGCCCTGCCGCCAGGCGCAAGCTGAGCTTCAAGGACAAGCACGCGCTCGAAACCTTGCCGGGCGAGATCGAGAAGCTCGAAGCCGAGATCAAGGCGCTCAACGACGCGCTCGCCGATGGCAATCTCTATGCCCGCGACCCCAACGCCTTCGCCGCGAAATCAAAGGCGCTCGCCGAGACTGAGGCCAGGCGTGCAGCCGCAGAGGATCGCTGGCTCGAACTCGAAATGCTCCGCGAGGAGCTGGAAGGCTAGACCTTACACCCGCACCCTTCTCTCGTAGACCTCATCCTGAGCCCGTCGAAGGACGAGGCCGCGGGCGCTGAGCTATCGCCCTCGTGGTTCCACAAGATCACCATGCGCGGGAAGTCCGCAGCGGATGAACGAGCTCACTCCCGCCAGTCGAACACCGGTGGCTTGAGGTAGGTCAGCCCGTCCGTTTCGCCCGCAACCCGGCGCAGGAGGATGCTGCCGAGCTGGAAGCCGGCATCGTTGAAGTCCTCGAATACGGTTTCGGCGCCGGGCTGGAATTGGGCGAACATCGGCGAGTTCTGCTTGGTGACCACATGGGCAGTCTGCCCCACCACCCGGCCAGCCTCGTTCAGGCCGCCGATCACCCCCAGAGCCGACACTTCCGAAACGCACACCCAGCCGTCCGGCCCGTCCGGCCGGCGTGAGCGCTTCACCACATAGTTGCGGATCGCATCGGTCGGGCTGAACGAATTGATGTCACTGGCAAACTCATGGGCGATGCCCGCCTCCGCCGCTGCCCGGGCCGCGCCAGAGCGCAGGTGGTCGGTATAGGTGAGGGCGCTTTCCGGCAGCACTACCGAGACCCGGCGGCATCCCTTCTCGGCGAGCCGCTTCACCGCCCCATAAGCATAGGCTTCGTTGTCGAAGTCGACCCAGGGGTGCTGGTCCGGCCAGGTGGAGCGACCATGGCTGACGAAGGGCACGTCGTTGTCGAGTAGGTAGCGGATGCGCTCGTCGAAGCTCTCGGCTTTCGAGAAGATCACCCCGTCGGCCATGCGGTTGCGCACCAAGTGCTTGATCGGCTCGATGGGCGCAACGCCGCGGAACAGGGGCGTGATCACCAGGTGATAGGCGGTGTCGCGAAGCGCTTCGGTCACCCCGGAGACGATGGAAGAGCCAAAACCGTAGATCTGCTCGTCCGGCTCGAGCACCAGCGAAATGACGTTGGTGCGGCCGGTCTTGAGGCGCAGCGCCGCACGATCGGGCAGGTAGCCGATCTCCGCGGCGATCTTCTGGACCCGGTCGCGCGTGTCCTGCGCCAGTTCCGGAGCGTTGTTCAGCGCCCGCGAGATGGTCGTGACGGCAAGCCCCGTCATCTGCGCGATCGTCTTGAGCGTAGGCTTGCCGGATGGCTTCACGCCTCGCTTGCCCTTCGCGGCCGCGATCTCTGGATCGGACAATTTTCTACCCCTCGGCCCGGCTGTTCCGCCGGTTGTGACGCTTGAGGGACGACAACAGCAGATTGGTTACATCGTTTCAAGTCGCCCGGTCCGAGGCACGTACATCAATTTGGAAGCTGCAGTTCTTTGAGCGCCTGCCTTGATTTCGGGCAGGATTTTCCGGCATTGGTCGAAAGTCTGGATTCGGAGGGCTGGTGTTTGCCCGCAAACACCCCTATGTTGCTCCTGCATCGGCATCTGCCGATGCTTGTCCGTCAACCAGCAGGAAAGGAAAGAAGATGATCGCATCGCAGACCTTCACCCTCCATGCCGGTTCCGACGTCGTACGCACCTGTCATCGAGACGCCAAACGCTGGCCGGGCTGCTGCGTAAAACGAATGTGACCTCGGTCACACCCCCGTCGCACAGTCCAACTAGAACCAGCGTTGCCGGCCGGTCCGGTGCGAGGCTCCCGCCTCCGCCGCTTCACCGTCCCCGACGCACCAACGGAGCGTCTCAAGATGCAGGAAAGCAGTCTCACCAGGGCCCCCGCGCAGAGGCCGATCGTCATCGAAGTGTCCGGCGAGCCGCAGGGCGTCGTCGTCCCGTCTGAGGGCGGCTACCGCTTTGTCGCCGTCAAGCTGCCGGCCTTCGCCATCGATGGCCAGCATTTCACCTCGGTCGATCTTGCCACCGCTGCGGTCGCCCGTGCCCTGAACAACAGCGAAGCCGCCGCCTGAGCGGCTACGCCTGATTCTCACGCCACTCAGACCTGCGGGCTGGCAGGTCTTGCCACATGTGCGGCCAAGACGCAGGCCGCAATGATCAGCGCCCCGCCGGTCCACAATTGCGGTCCGGGCACCTCGCCGAAGAAGGCAAAACCGAACACTCCGGCCCACAGCAGTCCGGAATAGTCGATCACCGCGAACACCGTGACCGGCAGGCGCTTGAGCCCATTGATCAGCAGCAGGAAACCGGCCGCTCCTAGCAGGCCGATGAGCACGGTCAGCACCGCCGGCAGTCCTGTCGGCACCACCACGTCCTGTGCGGCAAGCGGCAGCACCAGGACGGCCGCAAGAAAAGTCTGCGCCATCGTCATCGCTGCCGGCGCCTCACGCTCGGAATGATGCTTGAGGATCACCAGCGTCACGGCATAGCTGAGTGGAGCTAGCACCGCGGCAAGCCACGCCAGCGGATCGCCGCCGCTCCATCCGGCCACCATGGCGCCGCCGCCGAAGATGATCACGGCGCTGCCCGTTGCCCCCAGCGCCAGCCCCAGCCACGCTGCGGGGCGGATCCGCTCCCGGAACACGGCCGCACCGATCAGCGTCACATAAAGCGGCGCGGTCATGCCGAGGGCACCGACCACCGCGAGCGGCAGTCGCGGCACGGCGTGAAAGAACATGCCGACGGTGATCACCAGCATCACCGCGCGCAACACCTGCCGTCCGAAATTGCTCCGTTGTGGCCACTCGCCCCGCGTGACGGCGACGAAAAGCGCCAGCCACAGCGCCGCTCCCATGCACCGCACGAAGACGATCTGGAAGGTGGTCAGCACCTCCCCCAACGCCTTGGCCGAGGAATCCATCGCCACCAGCACCACGATGCCGCTCGCCGCCAGCGCAATGCCGGTGCCGATCTTGTGCTGGGTCATGGAGGTGAACTCATGGGAGGCGGGAGGGGATGGGTGCCTCAAGACGGGGCAGGGCGCAAGGGTGGCGCAGTCAGGCGTGGTCTACGAAGTTGCAGCGCTATGCCCGCGCCGACCACTTCACCTCCGGCACGAACTCGAACGCCTTGTCGAACGGATATTGCGGCGCGTTCTTGTGGTTGCGCACCAGCCGCTCGACGAACTGGTCCACCACCCCGGGCGAAAGCGCCATCAGGCTGGGATTGGCGATGGGGGCGAGTTCGGGCGAGAGGTAGCCCGACTTCACCACCACGATCCTGGCGGTGCGCGGATCGAGCCCCAGGCGGGTGAAATCCGCAATGGCGTGGAACGGCCGCCGTCGCGCCGTCAGCACCAGCTCGACGCCATCGATCCGCACCACGGCCTCGCGCAGCCGCGGCTCCGCTGCCTCGAGCAGGAAGACCACCTCCGCCTCTGCCTCGACCGGCGTGCTCGATGTGTCGAGCGATGCGCCGATGCTGAGGTGCACGCGAGCGCCGACGCTGGCCTCGTAGGCCCTGTCGGTTGCCGCCTTGTCGGCAATGCCGGCAAACACCACGCCCTGAGCCTTGCGCCGCAGCAGTTCCGCCAACACTTCAGCCCTGTCACCGACTCCGCCGCCGGTCGGGTTGTCACCTGATTCGGCGAGCACCGCCGGGCCAGTGGAGGCGGTGACGGCCCAGTCAACGCACTCCTCGATCGAGCCCGTCTTGGTGCCGAACACGAAGCCGTCCCGCCGATCCCAGTAATCCTGCGCCAGTTGCCGCGCTGCCGCGCTCATCGCCTCCCGATCCGTGCCGGTAATCACCGCGCAAGCCGTGGCGCGGGGTTCGTCCGCCCACACATAGCCCACCTGGAACGAGGCATCCCAGATGCCCGTCGGCTCTTCGACGGCATGAAGCTGCGCATAAAAGCTCCGCGCCGGCTCGTCCTGCGTCGAGGTGCGTTCCCCCGGCAGCAGCACCGGCACCGGCGCCCAGGCCAGCATCGGTTTTTCGCCGCGGCTCAACGCCCGCACCAGCATGGTCACCGCCCGCCGCATGGTGTCGGGCACGTCGATATGTGGCGCTGTGCGATAGGTCGAAAAGAGATCGAGATTGTCGATGATGCGCTGGCTGACATTGCCGTGGAGATCGTAGCTCGCCCCGATCAACACGTCGGGTCCGACCACCTCTCGTACCGCCGCGATGAGATCGCCTTCCGCATCGAGCATGCCCTCGACGAACATCGCGCCGTGCAGCGCGAGATAGACGCCGTCCAGCGGCAGGGCCGCCCGGAGACCTGCCAGGATCTCGGCCTTCCAGGTTTCGTAGATGCCGCGCTCCACCGGTCCGCCGGCGATGGCGCGGGCATGGAGAATGGTGATGAACTCGGCCGGAAAGTGCGTCAGGAAGTCGAAATAGGCATCCTTCAGCATGGAGGGGCCGCGCAGCACGCGGAAATCCGCCTCCCGCGCCAGGACCGGATTGTAGGTGCTGCATTCGGTGTGGAGGCCCGCAACGGCGATCCGCATGGTCAAACTCCAGGAACAGGAAAGGTCTTGCGGGCCGGGGCGAGCCGTCCGGTGAGCGCCAGGCTCACCAGCAGCACCGGCGCCAGACAGGCAATGCCGAGGCGGATGTCGGTGTGCTCCGCCACAAAGCCGATCACCGGTGGTCCCACAAGGAAACCGGCGAGCGCCACAAAGCTCAGCACGGCCACATTGGCCGAGGCCGGCCGATCACCCAGAGACGCCGCAGCAGTCACCGCCAGCGGAAAGCCGACCGACACACCGATGCCGATGACGCCGAACCCCGCCAGCGCCAGCGGCACGTTCGGCGCCAGGTACAACAGGCCCGCGCCGGTCACCGCCAGCGCGCCGCACAGCCGCGCCGTGCCCACGGCCCCGAATCGCCGCTTCATCACGTCGCCCCCGAAGCGGCCCGCCGCCACCATCAGCGCGAACAACGAATAGCCCAGGCCCACCAGCCCGCCCTCGGCGGCAAGCGCGTCCCGCAGGAAGATCGCCGACCAGTCGGCCATTGCGCCCTCGGTCATGCTGATGCCGAACACGAAGCAGCAGATGCCGATCAGCGCCCATCCGGGCGGCTGCCACCCGCGCCCGCTCTCCGCCTTAGTCTCGGCCGGCGATGCGAGCACCGGCAGCGCCCGACCGGCGGTGAGCGCAATCGGCAGCACCAGCCCGGCGACCAGGAGGATGGCTGCCCACGGCCCCAGGCCTGCCGCCGCGAATGCCGAGCCGATCAGGCTGCCTGCCATGATTCCGAGCGACCAGCAGCCATGGGCGGTGTTCATCACCAGCCGGCCGCCGGCCCGTTCCACCTCGTCCGCCATCACGTTGAGCCCGAGCTCAACGAAGGAGATGGCCGATCCGGCCAGCATCAGGGCGATGAACAGCAGCACGGGGTTTGCCGCCAGGGCCGGCAGCGCCACCACGGCCGAGTAGAACACGAAGCCGCACAGGACGGCGGCACGGGCGCCGATTCGCGCCACGATGCCGCCCGCAAAGGGTAGGGTCACCAGCGTGCCGCACGGCAGGCCCAGCAACGCGACCGCCAACGCCGCTGGCCCGAGCTGAAGGGCTGCCTGCACTTCGGGGATGCGGGGCAGCCACGAGCCGAAGGCCACGGGCTGCAGGAAGAAGGTCAACAGGACGAGACGCTGGGGCGAGAACATCGAGCCGTGGATTTGAAAACAGGGCTGTTTCACATTTTCATCGTCGTGGGTGCGATGAAACGGAGCCGGGCCCCTCCCATGAATACCAATTGCAACATGGTGCGCTAACCGCTGTCGCTTGTCCACACCCCAGCTACCTCGCTGGCGGCGGCATATGCTTACAAAACAGCCGGATCGCGCACTTTTCGGGCAGCTCCCGAGGGTGGTTTAGATTGGTATTGAACTGCCAACGGATTCGTGTTGACATCGCCTCCGGAACGATCCTAGTCTTGAAAATCGTTTACAAAACCGACCAACCCGGCAAGAGGCTGGCGGCATACAGGGAATGGGGAACTATGCGCGTAGGCATCGTCGGCCTCGGCTATCGGCTTGGCTATCTGTCGCGGGTCTTCTCGCTGGCGCATCCGGATTTCACCGTTGCCGCCTATGTCGATCCGGATCCGGCCGGCCTACCCTATGCCCAGGAGCATGGTGTCTCCATCGGCCAGAGCTATGACAGCCTCGAGGCCATGCTCGATGCCGAAAAGCTCGACCTGCTGATGGTTGGTTCGCCCAACCACCTCCACCTCGATCATATCCGCATCGGGCTCGAGCGCGGGCTCAAGATCTTCACGGAAAAGCCCGTCGTCACCACCATCGAGGACACGATGGAGCTGGCGGCGCTGATCGCCCAGTACGGCTCCGATAACGTCATGGTCGGCCTCGTCCTGCGCTATGCCCCGCTCTATGTCGACCTGCGCACGGCCCAGGCCGAGGGCAAGCTCGGCGACATCGCCGCCATCGAGGCCGCCGAGCACATTCCGCCCTACCACGGCGCCTTCTTCATGCGCGACTGGCGCCGTTATGAGCGCTATGCCGGCAGCTTCATGCTCGAGAAGTGCTGCCACGACCTCGATCTCTACAACGGCGTCATGGGCTGCCGCCCGCGCTACGTGTCGAGCTTTGGCGGGCGCCGCAGCTTCGTGCCCAAGAACGCTCCGCAGGCGGTCGGCGCCAACGATCTCGAAGTCTACCACCGCAAGCCTTCCGGCTGGATGGGCTCTGACAAGGTCTTCGACAGCGACGGCGACATCATCGATTTCCAGCAGGCGCTGGTGGAATACGAGAACGGCGCTTCGCTCTGCTTCCACACCAATCTCAACGTGCCGCACGACTTCCGCCGCTTCGCCGTGATCGGCGCGCAGGGCATGGCCGAGGGCGACTTCATCCGCAACTACTTCCAGGTCACCGATTCCCGCACCTCCGAGCGGCTGATCGACAAGACCTACCAGACCTCCGACCTGTCGCAGCACTATGGCGCCGACGAGCAGATGGCCGAGGACATCCTCAAGCACCTGCTCGAGGGTGCATCCCTGCCGGTCTCGGTCACCGATGCCCTCGAGGCGGGGCTCCTGGCCCTGTCGATGGACCAGGCGATGCGAACCCGATCCGTGGTCGACATGACCCCCATCTGGCAGCAATTCGATGCTGCCCTGGGGCGGACGAGCTAGAGGAGCCCTGCCGTGACCAGCACTCGCAACGCCACCCTGTTCGCAATCGCCCTGCTGGCCCCGGCCGTTCTCTATATTCTGACGATCGTCGCCTATCCGCTGTTTGACACGGTCGTGCTGTCGTTCACCAATGCGGCGCTCCGGCCCGACTATGATTTCGTCGGCTGGGCCAACTACCAGCGCATTTTCGGCGCCGGCAATTTCACCGAAGTGATCATCCGCACCTTCGTCTGGACCTTCTTCTCGGTGTCCATGAAGATGGTGATCGGCATGTTCGGCGCCGTGCTGCTCAATGCCGCCATCCCCGGCCAGACCGTGTTCCGCATCCTCACCATGCCGCCCTGGATCGTGCCCATGGCGATCGGCATCTTCATGTGGGGCTGGATGTACAACGGCCAGTTCGGCATGATTTCGGGCCTGCTGCAGAACTTCGGCATCATCAGCAAGCCGTGGCCGATCCTGGCCCAGGGCAGCTCGGCCTTCTGGGCGACCATCGTCACCGACGTGTGGATCGGCGTGCCCATGGTCACCATCTATTTCCTCGCCGCCATGCAGTCGATCCCGCGCGACCTACACGAGGCGGCCTGGGCCGACGGGGCAGGGCGTTTCTACCGCTTCCGCCGCATCACCCTGCCGCTGATGGTGCCCGCCATCATCACCATGAGCCTGCTGTCGCTGATCGCCACCTTCAACTCGTTCGACATCATCTGGATTCTGACCCAGGGCGGCCCGTCCGGCCAGACCACCACGATGATCATCGACACCTACAAGACCGCCATCGGCTCGCGGAAATACGGTGAGGGCGCAGCCCGTGCGGTGGTGATTTCGCTCTTCGTCACTGCCTTCTGCATCGTCTACTTCCGCGCCGTGCGGCGTCTTTCGCAGGGAGAAGCGAAATGACCGATATCCCCCGCTCCCAGGAAGTCGCCTCGGTCGACAGCCCGGCGCTGGTCAAGCCCAGGCGCAAGGTCCGCGCCCGCACCATCCGCGCCATGATCGACCGCTACAAGTGGTACGAAGTGGCAGCGCTCTATGCCGGCATCGCGGTGTTCCTGTTCTTCGTGCTGGCGCCCTTCATCGAAGGCTTCCTGGTCTCGCTGAAGCCGCTCGCTCAGCTCTTCTCCACCCCCTACAGCTTCATTCCGAAGAACGGCTCGTTTGACGCCTATGTCACCATGTGGACATCGGTGCCGGCGCTGGGCATCCACATCTTCAACTCCTTCTTCATCTCCACCGTGGTGACCCTGATCGTTGTCGCCATCGTCGTGCCCGCCGCCTACGCCTTTGCCCGTTTCAGCTTCTCGGGCTCGGGCCTGCTGCTCGGCCTGTTCCTGGCCGTCAACATGTTCTCCGGCGCGGTGCTCTTGATCCCGCTGTTCCGGCTGATGCGCACGCTGGGGCTGCTCAATACCTACTGGGCGATGATCGTGCCGGGCGCGGCCTTCCTGATCCCGTCCTCGATCTGGCTCCTGCGCACCTACATGCTGCGCATCCCGCGTGAGCTCGACGAGGCGGCCTGGGTCGATGGCGCCTCGCGGCTCTACACCCTGCGTCGGGTCATCCTGCCGCTGGCCATGCCGGGCATCGTCGTGGTCGCCATCATGACCTTCATCGGTGCCTACGCCCAGCAATTCATCTTTGCGCTGACCTTCAACTCCAAGACCGAGTTCATGCCGCTGCCGATCGGGCTCTTCGCCTTCTTCGGCAAGCAGGAGGTGATCTGGAACGAGCTGATGGCGGCGAGCTTCGTCGGCATCCTGCCGGTGATGATCGTGATCGTGTTCCTGCAACGCTACCTCGTGGCCGGCCTGACCGCCGGAGCGATCAAGCAGTAGGACCGAGGAGGTTTTCGATGTCGGGGCCGCGCCGGCCCCGGCTGAGGGAAGAGCGGCCTTCACCAGAGGGCCGCATCACAAGGGAGACTATAATGAACAAGACTAGCCTCACGCTGGCGGTTTCGTTTCTGGCCCTGGCCAGCGCGACCCCTGCCGCCTTCGCCCAGGATCAGGAAATCACCTTCATCAACTGCGGTGACGAACTGACGGCCGGCTACGCCGAGTACTTTGCCGAGTGGGAAGCCGAGAACCCCGGCTTCAAGGTCGCTCCGGAAGTTGTCGGCTGGGGCCAGTGCCAGGACAAGGTGACCACCCTTGCCGCCGCCGGCACCCCGGTTGCCCTGGCCTATGTCGGCTCGCGCACTCTCAAGCAGTTCGCCATGAACGACCTGATCGTTCCCGTCCCGATGTCGGACGAAGAAAAGGCCGAATACTACAACTACGTGCCCGATACCGTCACCTTCGACGGCACCCAGTGGGGCGTTCCGGTCGCCTTCTCGACCAAGGCCCTGTTCTGGAACAAGGACCTGTTCGAGGAAGCCGGTCTCGATCCCGAGACCCCGCCCAAGACCTGGGAAGAAAAGATCGCTTTCGCCAAGCAGATCACCGAGAACACCGATGCGGCCGGCTACGGTCTCGTCGCCAAGACCTTCGACAACACCATGCACCAGTTCCTCCACTGGGTGTACACCAACAATGGTTCGGTGATCGACGCCGAGGGCAACATCACCCTCAACTCGCCGCAGGTCCTGGCTGCCCTTGAAGCCATCAAGGAAATCACTCCCTACTCCGAGGAAGGCCCGACCGCCTACGAGCAGAACGAAGTCCGCGCCATCTGGCTGGACGGCGGCGTCGCCATGATCGAAGCCTCTCCGGGTGCAGCCATCCGCGCCGAGGAAGCCGGCATGAACTGGGGCGTTGCCGACCTGCCGCTCGGTCCCGACGCTCAGGGTCCCGGCACCCTGCTGATCACCGACGCGCTGGCCGTGTTCAAGGGCTCCGGTGTCGAGGAGCAGGCCATCAGCCTGGCCAAGTACATTACCTCCGGTGAGCGTCAGTGGGCTGCCGAAATGGCCCAGGGCCTGACCCCGCTGCGTCCGCTTGAGCCGCAGACCAGCGAACTGCTGGCCGAAACCCCTTACTGGAAGCCGTTCCTCGACGGCATCGAGTTCGGTGGTCCCGAGCCGCTGTTCAACGACTATATCGGTCTGCAGAACGTCATGATCGAAATGGTCCAGTCGGTCGTCACCGGCCAGGCCGAGCCGCAGGAAGCGCTTGAGCGCGCCGCCGGCGAGCTCGAGCAGTACAAGTAAGGTCCTCCCAGACCCTGCCGCCGCCCTCAGGGGCGGCGGCTCCCCAGATTATCGGAGACGCCGCATGTCGCAGCTCAGCCTCAAGAACCTCGAGAAGAGCTTCAACGAAGCCCGCATCATCAAGGGCATCGACCTTGAGGTCGCCGAGGGCGAATTCGTGGTCTTCGTCGGGCCGTCCGGCTGCGGCAAGTCCACGCTGCTGCGCATGATCGCGGGGCTCGAAGATGTCACCGCCGGTGAGATCGAGATCGGCGGCCGTGTGGTCAACGAGCTTCCCCCGGTCCAGCGCGGCATCGCCATGGTGTTCCAGTCCTATGCGCTCTACCCGCACATGACGGTCTATGAGAACATCGCCTTTCCGCTGCGGGTCGAGAAGCTGCCGCAGGCGGAAGTCGACCAGCGCGTCCAGGCCGCAGCCAAGGTGCTGCAGTTGGAATCGCGCCTCCAGCACCGTCCCGGCCAGCTCTCCGGCGGCCAGCGCCAGCGCGTCGCCATCGGCCGTGCCATTGTGCGCCAACCCAAGATCTTCCTGTTCGACGAGCCGCTGTCCAACCTCGACGCCGCGCTCCGCTCCGAGATGCGCATCGAGTTGATGGAACTGCACAAGCGCCTCGGCTCCACCATGATTTACGTGACCCACGACCAGATCGAAGCCATGACCATGGCCGACAAGATCGTGGTGCTGAATGCCGGCGAGATCTCGCAGGTCGGCACGCCCCTCGAGCTCTACCACAAGCCCGACAACACCTTTGTCGCCGGCTTTATCGGCAGCCCGAAGATGAACTTCATCTCCGGCAAGGTCCGCAGCGCCGATGGCACCACCGTGCTGGTCGATCTCGGCAGCCTCGGCACGCTGTCGTTGCCCCGCACCAGCACCGATGTAGCCGGTCGCGACGTCACGGTCGGCGTCCGCCCCGAGCACCTGATCCTTGGCGAGGGCGAGTTCACCCTTTCCGTAACGCCGCGCATTGTTGAGGAACTCGGTATCCACACGGTGACCTATTCCGACCTGCCGGCCGGCGAGAACTTCCTTGGCCTGTTCGAAGGCGGCCCGGACATTGCCGAAGGCGCCCCCATCAGCGTCGGTTTCAACCGCGCTCAGGTTCACCTGTTCGACCACCGCGGTCAGGCTGTCTACTAGGCCCCCCCGACCCGCGAGGAGGCAGCTCCATGCTCGACATCGTGGGTATTCTGCAGACCGAGAAGGACGAGTTCACCCGTTCCGAGCGGGCCCTCACCGAGATCGTGCTCGCCGATGTCGAGAGCGTTCTGAAAATGTCGATCGTTGACTTGGCGGCCCAGGCCGACGTGTCTCCGCCCACCGTGACCCGCTTCTGTCGCCGGCTCGGCTGCGACTCCTATGCCGATTTCAAGGTGCGGCTGGCCCAGTCCCGCTTCGTCGGGCAGCGCTATTTCGCGCCCACCGCCGGTCCCTCAAGCGTGCAGGAGATCGCCCAGGGCGTCGTCAACGGCATCCAGTCCACGATCTACGAAACCTTCGATCACCTCGATTTCGCCGCCATCGAGCGGGCCGCCGAGAGCATCGTAAAGTCCAGCTTCGTGCTGGCTTTCGGCTCCGGCGGGGCCTCCTCGAACATGGCCAGCGAAGTCGAGACGCGCCTGTTCCGCCTCGGCATCCGCATCGCTTCCACCGACGACCATCAGCTCCAGATGATGCGCGCCGCCTCCGCCCCGGCGGGCACCCTGGTCATCGCCTTTTCCATGTCCGGCAACAACGTCCAGCTTGCCAAGGCACTGACCATCGCCGGCGAATATGGACTTACCCGCGTCGTCTTCACTCGGTCGGGCTCCCCCGTTGCGGATCAGGCCGACATCCTTGTGCCGGTGCGCTGGCACGAAAACTCCGACATCCTGCGTCCCTCCCCAGGGCGTTATGCCTTCCTTGCCACCATCGACGTGCTCTCCCAGACCATCGCCACCCGTCTCGGCCAACCCGCCATCGCCAGCATGCGCCGCATCAAGCATCAGCTGATCGTCAACCGCGACGGCGAAGACGGCCAGCCCCTGGGAGACTAGCCCCGACGCTTGTGTGCTGCCCTCCCTCCCCCTGAGGGGAGGGCCGGGGAGGGGGTCGATCGATCCCGACCCGCACTTCGACCCCACCCCACCCCCTGCCCTCAAGGGGGAGGGGAGCTACCACACTCAACCTAGAGCCCGCCCCATGCCCAGCTTCTCCCTCGTCACCACCTGGACCCCGGCCAGCGATTCCGAACCGCTCGGCTATGGTCTTGAACTCACCAACACCGGTGACGAACCCGTCAGCAATTTCCAGCTCGGTTTTTCCGGCCCGGCCCGCATCGATCCGCATGCGACGCTGGAAAACGGCAAGCTGCTGCGCCGGCTGTCGAACCACACCCTGATCGCCCCGCCCGATGGCTTCGTGCTCGAGCCGGGCGCGACCTGGACCGCCACCGCCCGCGGCCTCTCCTATGGCCTCCGCCACTGGAGCGACGGCGCCAACGCCGCCTATGTCGTGCTTGCCGACGGCACGCTGGTGCCGATCAGCACCGAACCCACCCGCGGCAAGGGCCACAACGCGCCCCTGCTCAAGGGCGCGGCCCGCTTCCACGTACCGGCAAAGGCGCCGGTGAATGTGTCGATCATCCCCTGGCCGCAGTTGGTCGCCACCACCGGTCAGCGTCCCGCGCCGGCTGGCTTCGACCTCCGTCCCGAAGGCGAACTCGCCAACCGCGCCGCCGCCGCCTTCGCCGGCCTCGTCGATGATCTCTTCCCTGTGGAAGCCATTGTCCGCCCCGCATCCGAAGCCGGCATGCCCCTCGGCATCGTCGAGCGCGCCGGCATGGGCGATGAGGCCTACGAGATCACCTTCGCCGGTGACAGCGTCACCGTGGCCGCCACCACCCGCCAGGGCATGTTCTACGCCCTTGTCACCCTCGGCCACATCCTGCGCGGCGCCCGCCAGCACCCGCAGACCTTCATCTTCCCGACGGGCGGTACCATCACCGACGCTCCGGGCTTCGCGTATCGCGGCTCCCATCTCGACGTCGCCCGCCAGTTCTATACCGGGGCCGAAGTCAGCCGCCTGCTCAAGCTGATGGCCTGGAACAAGATGAACCGCTTCCACTGGCACCTCAGCGAAGATGAAGCCTGGCGGCTCGAGATCGACGCCTACCCGGCGCTGACCGAAATCGGCGCCTGGCGCGGCCACGGCAAGGCGCTGCCGCCGCTGCTCGGCTCCGGCCCGTTCCCCACCGGCGGCTTCTACACCAAGAACGTCGTCCGCCAGATCGTGGCGCTGGCGGACAGCCTCGGCATCGCTGTGATCCCCGAGATCGACATGCCGGGCCATTTCTACGCCGCGCTGCAGGCTCTGCCCGAACTCTGTGACCCCAACGAGCAGGGCGAATACCAGTCGGTCCAAGGCTTCCCCAACAACTCGCTCAACCCCGCCCACGAGCCGGTCTACCGCTTCGTCGAGACAGTGATCGACGAGGTGCTTGAGCTCTTCCCCGCCGGCATCTTCCACCTCGGTGCCGACGAAGTCCCGCTGGCAGCCTGGTCCGGTTCGCCGCTGGCG